>CAMVRE010000029.1 GCA_947169825.1 uncultured Verrucomicrobiota bacterium
GGCCTCGACTACGCCTTCTAGCACGCAAGTCCGGCGTGGCGCGGCGGGCGGCTCCTCCGCCGCCGCCCACGCCGGGCGTTGACCCTCATCCTCCCACCTCATGCCCGGGGACCTCTTCAACTGGCAGCGGAAGGACTGGCCTTCGTTCTCCTTCGCCCGCGGCGCGCTCAAGGACGAGCTCGCCGCGTTCGCCCGCGCCTTCCGCGCGGCGAAGGCGGCGCTGCGCGAACCGCAGGATCCGCTCTTCGTCGCGCGCACGCTCGCCGCGGAGGCCGTCACGACGAGCGCCATCGAGGGGGTCGAGGTCGACGAGGCCGTCGTGATGTCCTCCATCTGCCGCGCGCTCGGCGTCCCCGTCGCCGCGCCGACGGCCGCCCGCGACGCCCGCTCCGAGGGCGCCGCCCGGATGGTCCTCGCCGTGCGGGAGGACTGGGACGCCCCGCTCTCCGCCGCGCTCCTGCGCCGGTGGCACGGCACGCTTCTCGAGGGCGACGACCGCGGCATCCGCGCCGGCGCGTTCCGCGAGGTCCCCGTGCGCGTCGTGAGCGTGGACCGCTTCGGACGGTCCGAGACGCGCTTCGAGGCGCCGCCCCCGGAACGCGTTCCCGAGGAGATCGCGCGTTTCGTGCGGCGCTGGCGCCACCGGCCGGCCAGCCCCGATGGAATCGCCCTCAAGGCCGCCCTCCTGCACCCGCACTTCGAGTCGATCCATCCCTTCGAGGACGGCAACGGCCGCATCGTTCGCGCCCTCGTGGCGAAAGTCCTCGCCGAAGGGCTCGGGCATCCGCTCGCCCTGCCGGTCTCGACCCTCGTCTCCCGCCACCGCCGCGCCTACTACGACGAACTCAACGTCGCCTCCCGCACGCTCGACTGGACCGCCTGGGCCGGCTTCTTCGTCCCCGTCCTCACGGAGCTGCTCGAAGGATTCGTCTCCGCCGCGCGGTTCGTCGCGGCCAAGCGCGACTATCTTTCGCGCTACGAGGCCGCCTTCTCCGAGCGCGCCCGCAAGGTCGTCCTCCGGATGTTCGAGGACGGCGAAGCCGGCGCGAAGGCCGGACTCTCCGCCGCCAAGTGGATGCGGATGGCCAAGGTCTCCAAGCCCACCGCCACGCGCGACCTCGCCGAGCTCGCGCAGACCGGCGCCATCGTTCCGGAAGGCGCCGGCCCGCGGACCCGCTACCGCCTCAACCATCCGGCCTTCGAACCGGACCGTGAGCCGATTGAGCCGATAAATGATGGAATAAATGATGGAATAAACGCGGCGATTCTCCGGCTCGTCCGCAACCATCCAGGCCGCGGCGTCCCCTTCTTCCTCGCCTCGGTCAAGGCAAGCCGGGCCACCGTCGAGCGCGCCGTCCGCGCGCTCGTCCGAGCCGGCCGCATCGAACACCGCGGCAGCCGCAAGACCGGCGGCTACTACGCAACACAGACATCCACGCCATGAAGACACTCGTCACTTGTCACTCGTCACTCGTCACTGCGGCGGCGCTGGCGCTCGCCGCGTCGAGCGCCGCCGCGGCCGCGCCGGTCACCCTCGCGCCGATGTTCCGCGACCACGCCGTCCTCCAGCGGGACGTCCCGCTCCCGATCTGGGGCACGGCGGAACCGGGAGCGGAAATCCGGGCCTTTTTCTTCTACGGTAACGGTTACGACGCCCCGTCCTACTCCGCCGTGGCCGATGCCGACGGCCGCTGGCGCATCGTCTTCCCCGCCCAGCCCGCCGGAGGCCCTTGCGAACTTTGCGTCGGCTACGCGCCGGCCGGCGAGGCCGGCGCCACCATCGCCCTCGGCGCCGCGTCCGCGCCGGATGGCGCGGGCGCGCGCGCCGAGGACATCCTCTTCGGCGACGTGTGGCTCTGCTCCGGCCAGTCGAACATGGACATGAACTACGGCTGGGGGCTCACGCGCGGGAAGGAGGACGTCGAGACGAAGACGCACCCGAGGATCCGCCTCTTCGACGACCGCAACCGCACCGCCCTCTCGCCGCAGCGCGACCTGCCGGACGACTACGGCTGGACGCCTTGCGACCCCGCGCACGCCAAGTCGTTCTCCGCCGTCGGCTACTTCTTCGGCCAGGCGCTGCAGGAGGCGATGCCCGACGTCCCGATCGGCCTCATCGAGGCCTCCTGGTCCGGCTCGCCCATCAAGACCTGGATTCCCTACGAGGCCGCCGAGTCCGTCGGCGGCGAGTTCGGCAAGCAGGCCGGCGAGCGCCGCGCCATCGCCGAGGCGTGGGAGAACGGCGGCGCCGAGCAGTTCAAAATCGACCTCGCCGCGTGGACGAACGCGCTGCCGTCGATCGACCCCGGCGACGACCCCGCCGCGCCGGACTTCGACGATTCGGACTGGCAGACCGCCAACCTTCCCGAAATCACCGAGAAGCACACCTCGAATGACTTCGACGGCTGGGTGTGGTACCGGCGGACGTTCGTCATTGAGGAAGAAAAAGGTCCGATCGTCGGCCCGGCCTCGCTTTCGCTCGGCCCCGTCGACGATCGGGATTGGACCTATGTCAACGGCGTCCTGGTCGGTTCGACCAACGCGTGGGACGCCCCCCGGCAATATGATATTCCAGCCGGGACGCTCCACGTCGGCACGAACGTCGTCGCGGTCAAGGTGCTTGACTGGGGCGGACACTCCGGCATGTGGACGAAGGATGCATCGGCTCTTTCCATCCGTGGTTCATGGCGGTATTGCCGCGACATGACGATTGACGGCCAAAACTGTCTCGCCATGGTTCGCGAAGAACTCGACATCCCCCTCGCCGGCGAATGGAAGTTCAAGGCGTTCCCGGCCGAGCCCCGGCCGAAGGATCTCTCCGGCTCCGGCGCATGGGACATCGCGGGCTGCCACAACGGGATGATCGCGCCGCTCTTCGGAATGGCGGCGAAGGGGGCGATCTGGTACCAGGGCTGCTCGGACGTCGGCAGCGCGGACCTCTACGCCAGGCAGTTCCCGGCGATGGTCAGCGCGTGGCGAGAGGGCTTCGTGCACGACGACGCGGGCTTCCCGGTCTACCTCGTGCAGCTCGCGGCGTTCAAGGAGACGCACGCGGAGCCGATCGACTCGGCGTGGGCGCGGATGCGCTGGACGCAGATGCGGCTCGGCGAAACCGTCCCGCACTGCGGCACCGCCGTCGCGATCGACGTCGGCGACCACCGCGACATCCACCCCAAGGACAAGAAGACCGTCGGCGAGCGCCTCGCCCGCCTCGCCCTCGCGCGCACCTACGGCCGCGAGGCCGTCGTCGAGGCCGGGCCGATCCCGAGGGCCGGCGAGCTTGGCGTCATCGAAAACACCTCGCGGGAACTTGTCCGCCAGCGAATCGTCGACTCGCCGGATGCAGGCGGTCGCAGCGTCGCGATTTCGTTCTGGAACGGCACGCTTGCGACTTCCGACGGCGGTCCTGCGAAAGGGTTCCAGCTCGTGGACGCCGACGGCAAGGCCGTCTGGACCGAAGCCGCCATCGACGACTTCGATGTCCGTGTCTCCATTCCCGAAGGATTCGTCCCGACACGCGTCCGCTACGCCTGGGACGACTACCCCGACTGCAACCTCGTGAACGGCGAAGGCCTCCCCTGCGGTCCGTTCGAGCTGGAGATCGAACCTTAACGCGCGGCGCGTAGGCTCGTTTCGCCACTTCCTCCACCATGAATCCCCGCTTCCCCCGACATCCGATGCCCTGCCGCCTCGCGAGACGGCAGGGCCGGCTCGCGCAGGCGGCCGAAATCTCCCGTTTCTGCGGCCCGTTCGAACTGGAGATCAAGCCCTGACCCCTTGCCCGCTCCCCGAAGCGAACCCCATCAAAACCAAATCAACACAACACGCCATGAAAACACTCGTCACTCGTCACTCGTCACTCGTCACTGCGGCCGCGCTGGCGCTTGCGCTCGCGACCGCGAGCGCAAGCGCCGCGCCGGCCGCCTTCACCTACCAGGGCGTCCTGCGCGCCGACGACGGCGGTCCGCTCCCCGAACGCAACCAGACGGTCGAGTTCCGCCTCTACGCCAGCCCCGACGGCGCGAACGCGCTCTGGGGGCGCACGGTCGCGGTGCTGCTCGACGAAAACGGGCTCTTCAACGCCGAGCTCTCCGACTCCGCCGGCTCCACGGCCCCGGGCGCCCCGGGCACCGGGCTCGCCGGCGTCTTCGCCGCGAATGCGGACAAGTCGCTCTTCATCGGCCTCAAGGTCGTCGGGACGAGCGGCGAGATCGCGCCGCGCCAGAAGATCCTCCCCGTGCCCTACGCGGTCTTCGCCTCCGACGTCGCGTCCGCGAGCGGCGACTTCGCCGCGGCCGGCGTCCTCACCGCGGGCTCCGCGACGTTCTCGGCCGGCGTCTCGGCCGCATCGCTCGACGTCGCCGGCGCCGTCGCGGCTTCGTCGCTCTCCGTCACGGGCGACGCGACCGTGAACGGCGACCTGCAGGTCGGCGGCGCGGTCTCCGGCTTCGGCACGGTCCCGCTGGAGTGCATCATCCTGTGGAGCGGCTCCGAGTCCGACATCCCGAACGGCTGGGCGCTCTGCAACGGCCAGACCGTCAACGGGCACACGACCCCCGACCTGCGCGACCGCTTCGTCGTCGGCGCCGGCACGGGCTCGCAATACACGATCGGAGATAAGGGCGGCGAAGACCGCGTGACGCTCACCGTGAACGAGATGCCCTCGCACTCGCATACCTACAACTTCAAGGGCGCGGACTTCAAGGGCGCGTGGGACGACGACAACTACGTCTACGACGCCTCCGAGCACTACAAGGACAGGCCCCAGAACGACAACCAGAAGTCCACCAACTCGGCCGGCGGCGGCGCCGCCCACGAGAACCGCCCGCCGTACTACGCCTTGTGCTACATCATGCGGGTTCGCTAGCGAACAGTGACGAGTGACGAGTGACGAGTGACGAGTGAAGAGTGAAGAGTGAAGAGTGAAGAGTGAAAAGAGGAACAACACGAATGAAGACACCTTGGAATAGCCGACGCGGATACGGGCATTTGCTCGTCACTCGTCACTCGTCACTCGTCACTGCCGCGGCGGCGGTGCTCGTGGCCGCGGCCGCGGCCGCAAGTCCGGCGCCCGCGCCGTGGAGGCAGGCCGACTTCGCGGCCGACCTCTACCGCAAGGCGGCGTCGGTGCAGCCGGCGGACGAAAACGTCGTGATGTCGCCGTGGGGCGTGGCGAACCTCTTCGCGATGCTCCAGACCGGCGCGCGGGGCGACACGGCGAAGGGCATGGCCTTCGCGCTGCAGCTCGGCGGCGTCGAGCCGCCCGAGCCCGACGCCGTCGCCGCGACATTCCGCGAGTCGCGCACGAACCTCGAACGCGCCGCGAACGACGACGTCGCGCTCGAGCTTTCCGATTCGCTCTGGATCAAGCCCGGATTCGCCCTGTCCGAGAGCTTCCGCTCCCTTGCCCGCGACGCCTTCGACGCCGACGTCCGCCTCACCTGGATGGGCGCCAAGGGTCGCAAGGAGATCAACGCCTTCGTCGCCGAGAAGACCCACGACCGCATCAAGAACCTGATCCAGCCGCCCGTCCTCGACGATCCGCTCACGCGCCTCGTCGCCGTCGACACGGTCTACCTCAAGGCCAAGTGGGACATGCCCTTCGAGAAGGACGCCACGCGCGACCGGACCTTCCACGCGCCGGGCGGCGACGTCGAGGTCCCGTTCCTCCACGACACGCGCCACGCGGAGATTCTCGACGCGCCCGAGTGCGCCGCGCTTCGCCTGCCGTACCGCCACGACTCCATGGAGATGCTCGTCCTCCTGCCGTCGCCCTCCAACACGCTCGCCGACGTCGAGGCGCGCCTCGGCCGTCCGTATCTCGACCGCCTCGCCGCCTCCCCGTGGCGGGGCGAGGCCGTCCTCGCGGTTCCGAAGTTCGACTTCGGCTCCGAGCACGACCTCAAGCCGATTCTCGAACCGATGGGCATGGGCGCCGCGTTCGACCCCGCCCGCGCCGACTTCTCCGGCATCGCGCCGCAGCTCTACATCGGCACCGCCATCCAGAAGGCCAACGTCACGGTCGACGAAGCCGGCACCGAGGCCGCCGCCGCGACTTTCGCGGTCATGCTGGAAGGGTGCATCGGTCCGATGGAGAACGTTCCGCCCCCGCGCCCGTTCGTCGCCGACAAGCCGTTCCTCTTCCTCATCCGCGAAACCCGCACCGGCCTGATCCTCTTCCTCGGCCGCGTCTGCAAGCCATAGACCCCGCCACGCCATGAAACTACACCACATGCTTCCATCACTCGTCACTCGTCACTCGTCGCTCGTCATTGCGCTGGCGCTTGCGCTCGTTTCGGCGCCGGCCGGCGCCGAAACGGTGCAAATCGCCAGCGCCGCCGACTGGGCTGCTTTCGCGAACCGCGTGAACGCGGGCGAGACCGATCTGGACGCCCGGCTGGTCGCCAACGTCGTGCTGGACGCGGACGCGCCGCGCGTCGGCGACACGAAGGCGGCGCCCTGGACCGGCGACTTCGACGGAAACGGAAGGAAGCTGACGGTCGCCTTCAAGACGACGGCGACCGGCGACGACCGCAACGCCGACCTCCCCGCCGCCCCCTTCGCCTACGTCGGTGGCGACGCCAAGGTCCACGATCTGCACGTCGCCGGCACGGTCGAGACGAACGGGCGCTTCGCGGCCGGCGTTTTCGGCTGGGTCGTCGAGGCGGCGACGCTCGGCGACGTCGACGTCCGGATCGTGAACTGCCGGGTCTCGGTCGCGATCAAGTGCACGATCGCGGGAGACGCGACCTCCGGCGGCTTCGTCGGAGCCGTGCAGCACCGAGCCATGCTGGCCATGATCGACTGCCTCTTCGACGGCTCGCTTCTCGGAGAAACCGCGGATTCCTGCGGCGGCCTGGTCGGATACGTGCGCGACACCGTGCATCACGCCCACACCTCCTGCCTCTTTGCGCCGTCGGCCGTCACGATCAGCACGAACGGGTGCCAGACGCTGGTGCGCAACGGCGTCACGAACTACAGCTACGACGAGTGCTACTACACGGAGGAGCTCGGCAGGATCCAGGGCGTAGACGCCTCGTCGATGACTGCCGAGGAGCTCGTCGCCGCGCTCGGCGGCGGATGGGTCGTGGCCAACGGCAAGGCGATGCTCCAGCAGTTCGCCTCGTCCGAAGTTCCCTCGGATCCGGAGCCCGCCGTGGCGGGGTTCGTCTACCAGGGCGCGCTGCGCGACGCGCAGGGGTTCGCGCTCGCGGAGAAGCGCCGGACGGTCGAGATCCGCCTCTACGCGCAGGCCGCGGGCGGCACCTCGCTCTGGGGCCGGAAGCACGACGTGCTGCTCGACGACGCGGGGCTCTTCCTCGTCCAGCTCTCGGACGACGCCGGCACGCCGGTCGACGGCGACCCGGGGACGCCGCTCGCGGACGTCCTCGCGCGGAACGCCGGCGTCCCGCTCTTCGCCGGAGTGACGGTGGCGGGGGCCGGCGCGGAGATCTCGCCGCGCCAGAAGCTCCTCCCCGCGCCGTTCGCGCTCCTCGCGTCGGATTCCTCCACCGCGCGCGGCGACTTCGCCGTCGCGGGCGCCCTCTCCGCGGAGGGGCTGGTCGTCTCGGACGAGCTCGCCGTCCCGTCCGCGCAGGTCTCCGGCGCGGCCTCCGCCGGGACGCTCGGAACCGCCGCCGGCGTGCGCGCGGACGGCGATCTGGCGGTCGGGGGCGAGCTCGCGGGCTTCGGCACGATCCCCGTCGGCGGCATCGTCGCGTGGAACGGCCCGGAGTCCGGCATCCCGAACGGCTGGGCGCTCTGCAACGGCCAGACCGCCAACGGGCGCAAGACCCCCGACCTGCGGAACCGCTTCGTCGTCGCCGCGGGCGGGCAGTACAAGGCCGGCGACACGGGCGGCGAGGACAAGCACAGGCTGACGGTCTCCGAGATGCCGTCGCACTCGCACACGTACAAATTCAAGGGCGCGGACTTCGACCTTTCGTGGGACGACGACAACTACGTCTACGACGCCTCCGAGCACTACAAGGACAGGCCCCAGAACGACAACCAGAAGTCCACCAACTCGGCCGGCGGCGACCAGCCGCACGAGAACCGCCCGCCGTACTACGCCCTTTGCTACATCATGCGCGTCCGCTAGCGCGGCTTTGCCGCGCAGTGACGAGTGACGAGTGACGAGTGAAAAGAGTGACGAGTGAAAAGAGTGACGAGGAAAGAAAGATGAAGGAGAGCCCTTTGCGAAACAAAAGCCTGGACTTTGCGGTTCGGGTCGTGCAAACGAGCCGAACCCTTCGCGAGGAAAAACGCGAATTCGCCCTCGCGGACCAGTTTCTCCGCAGCGGCACAAGCATCGGCGCGAATCTGTCCGAAGCGGCCTTCGCCCCCTCGTCGAAAGATTTTCTGAACAAATGCAAGATATCCCTCAAGGAATGTTCCGAAACCCTGTTCTGGATCCGTCTGTTCGAACGTTGCGGACTTCTTCCCGCAAACGAAACCGAATCGCTTCGCGCCGACTGCGAAGAACTCCGGAAGATGCTTTCCGCCTCCTGCAAAACAGTCGAAGAAAGGCTGGCCGCACAATGAACGCTTCTCGCCCCCACCTTTTCCCCCTCGATTTCCTTCATCGCATGAAACTCGTCACTTGTCACTCGTCACTCGTCACTGCGGCGGCGGCGATGTTGCTCGCGCCAGCGAGCGGCATTGCCGCCGACGCCGGGTATACGCTCGGCGTGCCCGGCGCACCGACGCTGCTGAACACGAGCAGCACCAACGACAACGAGTGGCTTTCGTCCAACGCGCTGTATCCCGCGATGGCGGTCGTGGCGCCGGGCTGGGACGTCGCGACCAACGCCGCGTCGTCCCTGCAGGCCGTCGCCGGCGAGGAGGGCGTGAAGCTCGCCGCCGCCGAGGCCGGCTTCGCGATCGAGCGCACCAAGCCAGAATACTACCTCGGCGACCTGGTCTCCCCGCCGCCGGGCGTCGACTGGGCCGCCACCTACGAGCGCTTCGTCCGGGACGGCACGGAGGGCTTCCTCTTCGACGCCGCCGGCCAGCGCGTCTACGCCACGCTCGGCGGCACGGTCCGCTTCGCGTGGGTCCTCGAGAACGGCAGCGCGGTCGAGATGACCTACGTCGTCTCGTCCTGCTGCTCCGGCCGCCCGCGCCGCATCTACTGGACGGACCACCCCTACAACGGCCCGCCGATCGACCTGAGCGGCAAGTTCGTGAAGTTCTACGGCCCCGACGAGCTCGTGAAGCCGGCCTACGGCGTCTACACGAACGTGACCGCCGGCATGGCGCAGGTCCTCACGAACCGCGTCGTCTCCGGCCTCTACAACGACCCGTCGACCAGGATGCTCTACGCCTACGGCGAGCTGCAGGGGCAGGTCGTGATGGCCTACTACGACACAGGCACCTTCGAGCGCCTCCTGCACGTGCAGACGGTCGAGATCTGCCGCCCCGTCGTGAACGCGATGACGGGAGAGATCGGCCGCCAGCTCAAGCCCGACGGCCGCGGCTACCCGACCGCCGGCCTGCGCGCGCGCCCCACCGTCGTCCAGCCCACGGACGACCGCGGCGACTACCTCTACCAGCACAAGGGCAAGCATTCCTACAGCCCGAAGAACGGCGCCGTCTTCCCGCTGCGTCCCACCGTCGGGAGCCGCTGGAACGCGGAGGTGTACTGGATGGAGACCGACGAGATGCTCGTCCAGTGGCCGTTCGAGCTCGACCAGTACGAGTGCGACTGGCCGAAGGACGCCACCGTGTTCGTCCGCGGCGACCAGGGCGGCGACACGGGCCGCCCGATCTTCGTCCCCGACTCCTTCACGCCGACGCTGATGGGCTACCAGGACCCCGAGGGCCACGCCCGCGCCGTGGAGTCCGACGGCACGTTCCGGACGACTTCCGAGGGCTGGTCGCTCCTGAAGCTCGCGGTCGACGACGACGTCTGGTTCGTCCCGCTCCATTCGATCCTGCGCTCCAACCCCGAGTACTTCACGCTCGAGGAGCAGACGGTCCCCGTCGGCTCCGAGCTGCGCCTTCGCGGCGGCTCGGTCGCCGGCACGGCGGGGACGTTCTCGCCCTCCTGCGACCCCGACAGCCCCGGCTACGTCTATCCGCCCGTCTCGGGCGACCACTTCAACCACCGCCTCTACCGCGAGCCGCAGTCGTCCGCCTCCTCGCAGACGAACCAGACCTCGTCCGCCTCCTCCGAAGGCTCCGACACCAACACGTACGCGTCGGTGGTCTACGCGGTCAACGTCGCGGAGAAGCCGATCGAGGTCTGGTGGAACACCACGATCAAGGAGGAGGGGATGCCCGCCGCGGTCGAAATCCCGACGCTCCCGCAGGTCTACCGCGCGCGCTGGCCGGAACCCCGGGAGACGCCGGAGATCGTCATCGCCTCGCAGCGTGGCAGCGCCGCCGAGTCGGTCTATTCGCAGAACCGCGGCGTCTACCTCGACACGACCAATTCCGCCGCCACGTTCGCGACGCGCGCCTACTTCGACGCGGCGAACGGCGGCACCGTGATGTTCTGGGCGAAGCTGGACGGCAACCCGCGGAACCACGACCCGCGTTCCGTCTTCGCGCTCCGGACCGGGAGCGCGACCAACGACGCCTGCGACTTCGTGGCCATGGACATCAGGACCACGCCTCCCGACGACGAAAAGGTCTACCTGGCAATCCACCGGGAAAACGCCGCGGGGGCGTCCGGGACCGGCCTGGTGGATTATCCGGAAGACGGCCGCTGGCACAACATCGCGCTCTCGCTTTGGCCGGACGGCTCGGCCAGGATCCTTTTCGACGGCGGCGAAGTCGGCTACATGCAGACCGGGCCCGACTTGAACATGCTCGCCTACCTGGGCGGCCCCGTCTCCTGCACGGCGGGAAAGATCTCAATCGGCGGGGAGAAGCCCGCCCGCCCCGGCGTCACCCTCGGCGAAATCCTCTTCTGGAACCGCGCGCTCTCCGCCGAAGAAATCGCGGACGAGATGCACAAGGTCCACGGCGGCCGCGAGCCCGGCCTCACGGGCTGCTACTCGTTCCGCGAAACGGACCTGCAGATCATCCCCGGCTCCGGGACCCGCATCTTCACCGACAAGGCGCTCGGTTCGCGCCACCGCGCCGTCGGCTGCCTCGCCGAGAACGTCGGCCCGCCGCTCCTCGGTACCGGCGTGATCGTCTCCGACGCCGGCACGACGCCGGTCGTCTACGCGCAGAACGACCCGGACGAGCCCGGCTACAACCCGAACGAGGAGCACGGCATCGTCACCGCCGGCTCCGGCGGGCACGTCGCGTGGGCGCTGCGCTCCGACCTCAACATGGACACGTCCTCCGAGCCCGGCGTCCTCGTCGAATACGTCGCGGACGGCCGCAAGGCGATGCGGTGGTTCGGCGTCGCCGTCACCAACGCCCTCTGGCCCGAACTCGCCGCGCCCTGCACCGCCGGCCTCGCGCTCCCGGGCCCGCACCCGCTCGACACGTTCGACGACCCGTGGAAGAAGGAGACCTACTGGGACGAACGCGCCGCGATCTCGCCCGGCTTCCGCGACCGCAAGGGCCAGCTCTGGGCTCGCGCCGCGGGCGACCTGCACGTCCACATGTACTACCCGATGCAGGAGGGCTTCGCGTTCCCGTCGCTCGACCTGGACGAGTGGCCCGCCGTCGGCGACCCCGTCCCGTGGCTCTCGCTCCTCGGCGCGGCCCCCACCGGCGACCCGCTCGCGAACAACCCCGCCGCCTGGCTCTGGCGCTGCTCGTGGCCGGAGAACCCCGTCGAGATCGAGATCGGCCGCACGCTCACCGTCGCCGCCTCGGGCCTCCCCGAGGTCTGGAACGCCAAGTCGATGGCCGTCGTCTGGCCCGCGACCGACGCCGCGCGCGACGCCACCGCGGTCCTCTTCGACCCCACCGTCGCGCAGACCGCCGGCTTCTCGTCCTCCGACTACGACTCGCTTTCCGCCGCCATCGCCGCGCTCGGCATCAAGACCGGCGCCGGCGGCAACGCGACGCTCCGCAAGGGCAAGTACTACTTCGACGGCCTTCCGCCCTCGCTCTCCTCGCGCTTCTACCTCGACACCTCGCGCGACCTCGGCGACTGCCTCGTCCTCGTCGGCGAGCAGGAGGACAACCCCGGCGGCGTCGAGCTGCTGCACGTCAACGTCCCGTCCCCCTCCGAGCGCGAGGTCCTCGAAGGCCTCGTCGACGACACCGCCGAGTCGGGCGACGTCGCGAAGTGGAAGGCGGCGATCGGGCGGCTCGCCACGGGGCCCGTCCTCCCGAGCCCGCACGAGTCCGTCTCCGTCTTCGAACACCGCGTCGCCTACAAGCCGCGCGACCACTACGCGCTCTTCACGATGGGCGCCACGAACTACGTCACGCTCGTCGAGAACGACTCCACGAACGAGCTCATGGCCGTCTCGCCCGGCGACCCGATCCAGATGCGGATCCTCAAGGTCGTGCCGAAGTACTACGTCGGCCGCGTCGTCACGCGCGAGGACCCGCTCAACCTCCTCTCGCAGCAGCTCTCGATCCTCTACGCCGAGGCCTTCGCAGGCCGGCCCGACGACTACGTCTTCGAGTGGCGCAGCGCGCGCCCGAACGACGACGGCACGACGCCCACCGACCCCGAGGAGAACTACACGCTCAAGTTCCCGCTCGACGAGTCGGAGGGCCTGACGCGCTTCGTCGTCGGCGAGCAGGGCGACACCCTCGCGAACATGGTGAACACCTACTACGCCGTGCGGTACAAGGCCGCGAACACCAACTCGCCGTCCTACGCCGCGATGGGCGACGCGTGGTCCGCCTGGACCGACCCGCCCGCGCTCGCCGAGGGCTGGGTGCAGCGCGTCCTCAACAACGTCACGCCCTTCGCGCAGCGGATGCGCGACCTCGAGGAGAACCCCGCCGAGACCGTCGTCTCGATGGTGCGCCAGGCCGGCCCGCCCTTCGAGGGCGACGTCGCGCTCAACCAGGACAACCTCGCCGAGGTGGGCCTGATCCAGCTCTACGAGACGCTCCTCGACAAGGCCGAGTCGATGTCGCTCTCGCTCGGGATCGACGACGCCGACGCCAACAAGCAGCTCCAGCTCGCCGTCGGCCGCCTCGCCGACCTCTACAACCTGCTCGGCGACGAGGCCTACACCGACGCGCTCAATCCGACGATCGGCTTCGGCGCCAACTTCAACAACCCGTCGATGACGGGCTTCGAGATGGACTACGGCGCGCTCTCGTCCGCCCTCTTCTCCTTCGACAACCAGGTCCCGACGCTCCTCGACGAAGAGCTCGCGCTCCTGCGTGGCCGTTCCGGCGCCGACTCCTCGGGCACGCTCAAGATCTCGCCCTACTACAACCGCCTCGTCTGGAACTTCACCCGCGGCATCACCGCCGGCGAGGTCGCCTACGCGGTGAACTACGACATCAGCGGCAGCAACACCGGCCTCATCGACTACCAGCAGGCGGCGCTGATGTACCCGCAGGGCCACGGCGACGCCTACGGCCATTACCTCTCCGCGCTTTCCGGCTACTACCGCCTCCTGCGCAACCCGTTCTTCACCTGGGGCAAGCCCGCGATGGGCGAGATGGTCGTCGCCGACGTCGCGCTCAACATCGACTACTACGACGAGGCGTCCTTCGCCAAGGCCGCGCAGAACGTCGCCAAGGTCGCGCTCGCCGTCGTCGACCGCACCGCGCGCAAGGCCGTGCGCGACTCCGGCGGCGTCCCCGCCGCCGGCTACCTCGACGAAGACTCGGCCCGCGCCTTCGGCTACGGCGAATGGGCCGCGCGCGGCGGCTACGGCGCCCTCGCCAACTGGGTCGTCGCCAACTCGCTCCTCCCCGAGAAGCCAACCGCCGGCCGCTACTGGCGCTACGTCTTCGACGGCGACGATTCCTCGGTCGAGATCGCCGGCGACGCCGGGGACGAACCGTTCGCGACGCTCTCCGGCGCCTCCCCGTGGACGCTCGAGCTGCAGATCCAGCCCTCCGAGGACGGCCAGACGGCCGCGGGGGAGATGCCCGTCCTCGCCCTCGACGACCGCGAGTCGCGCCGCGTCGGCCTGACGCTCTCCCCGTCGCTCGCGCTCTCGTTCCTCTCCGAGAACATCGTCACCTCCACCGTGACCTACGACGTCACCTACCTGCTCTTCACCAACTCGCTCGACAACGCCGACGACTTCGACCACTACACCGAGATCGCGATCACCAACGGCACCTCCGTCGTCGAGTGCGGCTTCTTCGGCCCGAACCCGCCGGCCGCGTTCCCGTCGAACTACCTCTTCGCCTCCGCCGTCTCCTCGCCGCCGCCGTTCGAAGGCGACTGGCACTGCGCCAACTACGACGAGGACGGCTCCTACGCCCCCTACGCCTACCAGAGCGGCGAGCAGGTGTTCCTCTCCGCCGGCGAGGGCGTCTCGACGCCGCTCGGCACGCTCGAAGCCGGCGTCCCGACCCACGTCGCGGTCGTCTGCGCGGGCGGCGGCGCGGCGCCCGTCGCCACGCTCTACGACGCCAACGGGACGCGCCTCGCCTCCGCGGAGATCCCGCCCTTCGACCCCGTCGGCGTCCGCGCCGCGGCGCTCGGCGGCGGCTTCGCCGGCGAGATCGCCGAGCTGCGCCTCTGGCGCGGCGTCGCGCGCACCGAGGAGCAGCTCCGCGACAAGCGCGAATACGTCTCGCCCCTCTCCGCCGGCCTCGCGCTCTACCTGCGCGGCCTGGCGCCCGTGCCGTCCCGCGCCGTCGCCGACGAGACCGACGCCGCCCTCCTCTGGGACGTCTCCGGCGGCGCGTGGAAGGCCGCGCGCGAAAGCGGGATGGCCGTCACGTTCGAGGACGAGGGCCTGCGCCGCATCGACCGCGGGTCCGTCGCCGAGCTCGACTCCCTCGCCTCGATGGTCCCCGCCATCCAGAAGGCCCTCGACCGCCTCGATTCCGGCCTGAACCCGCTCGGTCTCTCGCCCGACGCCATTCCGTTCGACCTCACGCCGGTCGGGATGGACGACGGCTCCTCCTCGCACTACGAGCAGATCCGCGAACGCGCCGGCACCGCGCTCGCCAACGCCCGCCGCGCCCTCGACCGCGCCCAGTACTTCGCCTCGCGCACGCGGCTCCTCCAGGAGTCGCAGTTCTCGCGCGAGAACCAGCTCGAGACGATGGAGCTCGAGGCCAAGAACACGCTGATCGAGTACTTCGGCTACCCCTACGCCGGCGACATCGGCCCCGGCGGCACCTACGAGCAGGGCTACGACGGCCCCGACGTCTACCACTACATGTGGATGGACCCGACCGACTACGGCCTCACCGACGTCGAGGACACGACCGTCGCGAACATCGTCTTCTACGAGGGCGCGACGACGTGGGGCAACTTCGTCCCCGACCTCGAGGGATTCGACGACGTCGACGAGACGAAGGTCCGCACCAACGACGTGAGCGCCACGGGCATCGTCCTGAAGCCCGCCAACATCACCGGCCGCCGCCGCGCCAACGGCAAGATCCAGGACGCCTTCGGCGAGTTCCTCCTCGCCTACAGCTCCTTCAAGCGCGGGATGACGGACTACGACTACGCCACGAGCCAGTTCAAGTACGAGCTCAACGCCGCCAAGTCCAAGTACACGCGCGACATGCTGATGCACGCCGTCAACGCCGCCAACTTCATCCTCGACTACGCCTCGTCCGCGGCGGAGACCGCCCTGAAGATTTCGATCAATTCGCTCGAGGCCGCCGGAAAGCTCTCCGAGGAGAGCGTCAAGACCGTCGAAGCGGCCCTGCCGACCATCTCCGGCGCCGGGATGACCGTCAACATCGACCCCAGCGCGCTCGTGAAGGGTCCCGTCCGGGCCACCTACACGGCACTCAAGGGGACGCTCGAAGGCGGCAAGCTCGCCGCCAAGGACGCCCTCGTCCTGACGCAGGCGTCCTACGACTGGCGCGCCATCGCCAACGAAATCATCGAGAACGTCAACGAGGGCTTCGACGAACTCGACGAGACCTACCAGCGGATGCGCGACGCCGCCGACGACCAGTACGACGCCGCCGTCGCGCTCGACAGCAAGTGGAAGTCCCTCCAGGTGGCGATGAAGAACGTCGAGACCGTCTGCGCCGAGGCCGAGCGCGTCATCGACGAGCGCACGCTCGCCCGCCAGCAGGCCGCCGACGTCCTCACCAAGGCGCGCTACAACGAGATGTTCTTCCGCCTCGCGCGCAACGCCGCCCTCTCGCGCTACGACGCGATGTTCGCGCTCGCGCAGAAGTACGCCTTCCTCGCCGCGCAGGCCTACGACTACGAGACGGGCCTGCTCTCTTCCGACCCGCAGTCCGGCGAGGCCTTCGTCGCCGAGATCGTCGGCGCCCGCGCGCTCGGCGAGTTCGACGACGACGGCGAGCCGATCGTCACCTCCGGCAACGGCGATGGCGGCCTCGCCGACATCCTCGCGCGGATGGACCAGAACTGGCTCGTCCTCAAGCCGCGCCTCGGCATCAACAACCCGCAGCGCTACGCCACGTGGTTCTCGCTCCGGAGCGAGCTCTTCCGCGTCTACCCCGACGCGCGCGGCGACGAGGCGTGGCGCACCGCGCTCGAGAAGTGCTGGGTCGAGGACCTCAAGACGCTCCCCGAGTTCGTCCGCCACTGCCAGCCCCTCGCCGGCTCCGCCTCCGCGACGCCCGAGCCGGGGCTCGTCATCCCGTTCCCGACCGAGATCGCCTTCGGCCGGAACTTCTTCGGCGACGAGCTCGCGGGCGGCGACGCCGCGCTCGACCCGACGTGGTTCTCCACGCGCATCGCCGGCGCGGGCGTCCACTTCGAGGGCTACAACGAGCGCACCAACGGCTGGAGCGGCGCGCTGCCGCTCTCGCGCACGCCGACCGCCTACCTCGTCCCGGTGGGCGAGGACCGGATGCGCGTGCCCGGCTCGGCGGACAAGGTGGTCTCGTGGCAGGTCGCCGACCAGACGGTCCCCGCGCCCTACGCCATCGGCAGCGCGGAGCTCGACGACCCCGACTGGACGCCGCTCTACACCGGCTACACGGGCGGCACCGACCTCGGCGCGAACATCCGGCGGCACCCGAGCTTCCGCGCCTACCCGGGCGCGACGGGCGAGGCGCCGGACGACGACGAGCTCGACGCGACGCGGCTCATCGGTCGCTCGGCGTGGAACACGCGGTGGCTCCTGATCGTCCCCGCGGGCTCGCTCGGCGCCGACCGCGACGCCGCCCTCTCGGCCTTCATCCGCGGCGCGGACCTCGACCGCGACGGCCGCCTCGACGTCCTCCCCGTCCGCGATATCCTCCTCGGCCTCCGCACCTACTCCCGCTCCGGCAACTAGCGCCGCCGCGCCGGTTCCGCCCCCTTCCGCGGGAAAACGTTTGACCTTCCCGCGGCCTTGGACCATAATCGGGCCCATGCACGACAGGAAGCCGCCGCCCGCGCAGAGCCCCGCCGTCCGCTCCGCCGCCCCGCCCGGCGCGCGGGCGGGCGTGACGCTCGTCGAGGTGCTGCTCGCCGTGTTCATCCTCGGCGTCTGC
>CAMVRE010000030.1 GCA_947169825.1 uncultured Verrucomicrobiota bacterium
AGGCGCGGAACTTCACCTCGTGGTTCATGAGGTGGCTCGAGAACTCGGAGGTCGGCCGGCCGCCGTCGCGCAGGCCCCACAGCACGCGGTAGTGCGCTCCGGCCTTGTCGAGCTCGCAGAGCGCGACGCTCGCCTCGGCGTCCCAGGGCACGTTGCGGAAGAACTTGCCGGAGCCGGTGACGAGGAACCAGTGGCCGCCGAGCGACGGCACCGCGACGTCGCCCTTCGGGTCGACGTCGGTCCACGGGCCGGGCTTCCGCCCCCGGAGAAGGGGCTTCGACGCCTTGATCTCGGCGTCGGAAAGGTGGTAGCTGAGGTTGCCGCCGTTGCGCTCGTGGAAGCCCTGGCGGTCGCCGATGTCGCAGAGCCGGACGAACTCGCGGACGTAGGGAAGGTCGGTGTAGGTCTTCATGGGGGCGGAAGTCTACGATTTTTCCCCCGTGATTTCAAGCCCCGGAAGCGCCTGCCGTCGGCTTGCCTCGGCGGGGGCGGGTGTGGTATCATCGGCGGCGTTTTCCACCCCCGTTCCCGATTTTCCATGCCGTCCCTCTTCCGCAAGGCATCCGACTCTCCGGCCGTGCGCCGCATGCCGTCCTACCTGGACTGGCTGCTGCGCATGCGCGGGCTCGGCAAGCGGACGGTCTCGACGACCGAGCTGGCCGACGGCATGAAGCTCGGCTGGACGGTCGTGCGGAAGGACGTCGCCCTCGTCGGCGTCGCCGGCCGGCCCCGCGTGGGCTACGACGTGGACCGCCTCGTCGAGGCCATGCGCGCGTTCCTCGGCTGGAAGGAGCCGCGCTCCGCCGCGCTCGTCGGTGCCGGCGCGCTCGGCACCGCGATCCTCGGCTGCGACGAGCTCGCGCGCGGCGGCCTCCGCGTCGACGCGGTCTTCGATTCGGACCCGGCGAAGGCCGGGACGGAGGTGCGCGGCCACGCCGTGCTCCCCCTCGCGGAGATGCCCGCCGCCCTCGGCCGCGTCCGCCCCGAGATCGGCGTGATCTGCGTTCCGGCGTCGGCGGCGCAGGATGTCGCCGAACGGCTCGTCCGCCACGGCGTGCGCTACCTCTGGAACTTCTCCGGCGTCTCGCTCGAGGTGCCGGAGGACGTCTTCGTCCGCCGCGGATCCTTCGCCGCCGGGCTCGCCGCGATCTCGGCGAAGATCCTGGAGGATCGCGCGGCGCGCATCCGTTCGACCGCGCGTCGGCGCAAGGTGGCCCGGCGCTAATTCCCCCCTTCAACCACACGAAACACAAGGACCGATACCATGGCCAAGAAAGCAGAAACATCCGGAAACTCCGCCCTCGACTCCGTGCTCGCCCAGATCCGCAAGGAGTTCGGCGAGGGCGCCATCATGAAGCTCGGCGAGGTCGAGTCGCAGAAGGGCGTCCAGGTCATCTCGACCGGCTCGTTCGGCCTGGACCTCGCGCTCGGCGTCTGGGGCCTCCCCCGCGGGCGCATCGTCGAGCTCTACGGGCCCGAGTCCTCCGGCAAGACCACACTCGCCCTCCATGTCATCGCCAACGCCCAGAAGGCCGGCGGCATGGCCGCGTTCATCGACGTGGAGCACGCGCTCGACCCGCAGTACGCCAAGCGCATCGGCGTGGACCTGGACAACCTGCTCGTCGCCCAGCCCACCACGGGCGAGGAGGCGCTCAACATCGCCGAGTCGCTCGTGCGCTCCGGCGCGCTGGACGTCGTCGTCGTCGACTCCGTCGCCGCGCTCACGCCCAAGGCCGAGCTCGAGGGCCAGATGGGCGACGCCCACGTCGGCCAGCAGGCGCGCCTCATGTCGCAGGCGATGCGCAAGCTCACCGCCCTCCTCGACACGACGAAGACGCTCTGCATCTTCACGAACCAGATCCGCGAGAAGATCGGCGTGATGTTCGGCAACCCCGAGACGACGCCCGGCGGCCGCGCGCTCAAGTTCTACGCGTCGGTCCGCCTCAACATCTCGCGCATCGGCGCGATCAAGGACGCCGCCGGCACGATGATCGGCAACCGCACGCGCGTGAAGGTCGTCAAGAACAAGGTCGCCCCGCCCTTCACCGAGGCGGAGTTCGACATCCTCTACGACCGCGGCATCTGGTGGGCGGGGTCCGTCCTCGAGGCCGGCATCAAGCAGGGCCTCATCCTCAAGCGCGGCTCGTGGCTGAGCTACGGCACCGACCAGATCGGCCAGGGCGCGCAGGCCGCGGCGCAGTTCCTCGAGGACCACAAGGACGTGGCCGACCGCCTCGTCGCGCAGATGAAGGGCGAGACCGCGCCGGCCGCCGACGGCGGCGACGGCGACAAGCCCGCCGGCCCCGCGGAGAAGTAGCGCGTGAGCGACGATCCGGAACGCCCCGGCCGCAACGATCCGCCCCCGCCCGTCCGCGACCCCTTCGGCGCGGACGGCGCGTCGCCGCCGCCGCCGCCAAGAGGCGGAACCGAGGAAAACGGGGAAAACGGGGAAGCGAAGAAGACCACCGGCTGGCATCCTTCGCCGCCGCCGGTTCCGGAGGAGCTGCAGGGCCGCCCGCCCGAGCCGCCGCCGCTGCCGGGGGAGAAAACCGAGGAACACGGGGAACACGGGAAAGAGGGCCAGACGCCGGACGGCAAGGCGCCAGACGACAAGACGCCCGAGGGTTCCGGCGGCCCGTCCCGCAACGGCATGTTCGGCGCGTGGGCCGCGACGGCGCTGCTCGTCGCGCTGCTCGCCGGATTCTGGTTCCGGGGCGGCGACGGCGGCGGGGCCAAGACGGTCGAGCTCTCGTTCCGCCCCGAGTTCACGGACCTCCTCGAGCGCGGGTTCGTCTCGAAGGTGGACATCGTCCATGACGGCTCCGAGGCCTACGCCAAGGGCGAGCTCAAGCCGCCCGCGGCGACCGACGCCCGCGGCGCGGAGCTCGCGAAGGACTTCCCCGACGGCACGCCGTTCCGCGTGAACGTCGGCGGCGAGATGCAGGACTTCGAGCGCCTGCTCGACCGCGCCGGCGCGGGCTGGACGCACCGGTACCAGGACCACCGGCTGATGTTCGTCCTCATGAACATCCTGCCGATGGTGCTGCTCGTCGGCATCTTCTGGTTCTTCTTCTTCCGCCAGGCGCGCGGGCCCAACGGCCCGCTCGGCTTCGGCCGCAGCCGCGCGCGCCGCGCCGAGCGCACGCCGCGCGAGAAGACCACGTTCAAGGACGTGGCGGGGTGCGAGGAGGCCAAGGAGGAGGTCGTCGAGGTCGTCGAATACCTCAAGGACCCGAAGAAGTTCGGGCGCCTCGGCGGCAAGATGCCGCACGGCATCCTGATGGCCGGCCCGCCCGGAACCGGCAAGACGCTCCTCGCCAAGGCCATCGCCGGCGAGGCGGGCGTGCCGTTCTTCTCCATCGCCGGCTCCGACTTCGTCGAGATGTTCGTCGGCGTCGGAGCCAGCCGCGTGCGCGACATGTTCGCGGAGGCCAAGAAGAGCGCGCCGTGCCTTGTCTTCATCGACGAGATCGACGCCGTCGGCCGCCGCCGCGGCGCCGGCATCGGCGGCGGGCACGACGAGCGCGAGCAGACGCTCAACGCGCTGCTCGTCGAGATGGACGGCTTCGGCACCAACGCCGGCATCGTCGTCATCGCCGCCACCAACCGCCCCGACGTGCTCGATCCGGCTCTGCTGCGCCCCGGGCGCTTCGACCGGCAGGTCGTCGTGGACCTCCCGACGATGGAGGGGCGCCTCGCGATCCTCAAGGTCCACGCCGCCAAGGTCAAGCTCGCCGAGGGCACCGACCTCTCGCGCATCGCGCGCGGCACGCCCGGCTGCTCGGGCGCGGACCTGGCGAACATCGTCAACGAGGCCGCGCTCATCGCCGGCCGCGCCGAGAAGCCCGGCGTCGACGAGGACGACTTCGAGGCCGCGCGCGACAAGGTCCTCTGGGGCAAGGAGCGCCGCAGCCGCGCGATGGACGAGCAGGAGAAGAAGTGCACCGCCTACCACGAGGCCGGCCACGCGCTCGTCGCCATCCTCGAGCCCGAGTCGGACCCCGTCCACAAGATCACGATCATCCCGCGCGGCATGGCGCTCGGGCTCACCGCGTTCCTGCCCGAGAAGGACAAGGTGTCCGTCACGCGCCGCCACCTCCTCGCCGACCTGGCGATCTCGATGGGCGGGCGCGTCGCCGAGGAGCTCTTCCTCCCCGACGTCTCCACGGGCGCCCGGCAGGACCTGCAGCAGGCCACGCGCCTGGCGCACGCGATGGTGTGCGACTGGGGCCTCTCCGAGAAGCTCGGCCCGCGCACCTTCGGCAAGAACGAGGAGCTCGTCTTCCTCGGCCACGAGGTGAACCGCACCCAGGACTACAGCGAGGAGACCGCGCGGCTCATCGACGAGGAGGTCACGCGCCTGCTTCGCGAGGCGCACGCCCGCGCGAAGGAGCTGATCGAGTCGCACCGCCCCGCGATGGAGGCGCTCGTCGCGGAGCTGCTCGAGAAGGAGACGGTGGACGGCCCCGACGCCGAGGACATCGTGAGGCACGGCCGCGTCCGGACCCCCGAGGAGCGCGGCGAGACGCCGCCCCCGGCCCCGCCGCCCGTTCCGCCGTCCGACCGGTAGCGCCCGCCGTCCCGGCGACGGGGAGATCGGGGTCGCGCCTTCGACGCGTCTGCTGTGTCTGCAAAAGGCGAACGTTTCTGACCGTTCTGACGTGCCGCCGGGCGCGTCAGAACGACGCGTTGACGAAGGGCAGGAACGGAACCGGGGCGTCGACGATGACGTTCCCCACGCCGATCTGGACGCCCGCGAAGGACTGCGCCCAGTTGAACGCGCCAATCTGCACGCCCGAGCCGGACCGCGCCCAGTTGAACACGCCGATCTGGACGCCGTCCAGCCGTTCCGCCGCGTTCACCAGGCCCGTCTGGAGCCCTTCCGCGCCGCCTTCCGCGTAGTTGAGCAGCCCCGCGAACTGCCAGCCTTCGAAATCGCCTCGCGCGAGGTTGACCAATCCAGCGCACTGCCAGCCGTAGAACTCGCCGCCCGCGAGGTTGGCCAATCCCGCGAACTGCCAACCTTCGAAACGCCTGGCGGCCAGGTTGACCGCCCCCGCGCACTGCCAGCCGTAGAACTCGCCGTCGCAGAGGTTGGCCGCGCCGGCGATCTGGAACTGGCCCGGGGAGCCGAGGTTCCGGTTCCAGACGCCGGAAAGCTGCAGGCCGATCGACTGGCCGTCGACCTCGTTGGCGACGAGCCCGACGTCGACGAAGGAAACGGAACGGTGGCGCCCCGCCGGAAGGTTCACGCGGAGCAGGAGGACATCCCAGTCCTCCTCCGGAATGCTTACGCCCGGGACGATGCCGATCGAGAAGCTCGAGCACCCGTGGACCTCGTTCGTGCTCCGTTCGTAGATGTATTGGTCCATCGTGTCGCGCTTGGGGTTCCAACGACCCGAGGGAATCGTCCAGATCAGTTGTTTCCGATTGTGTGGATGATCGATGGAGCCAGCGGCGTAGACCAACGTGCCGAACGGAAAGGTCGGCGCGGCCGCGGGGGCGAGAAGGAGAATGGCCGCGAAAGCGGAAAGGACGGCGGCCGTCGCGCGCGCGCGCGACGGAAAACGGAATCGGCGTGTTTTCATGGGGTTCAGGAATCGGCGGGGCGGCGGCCCTCCGCCGCCGCCCCGGGACGCATTCTATTCGGCCTTCTTTGCGTTCGACGATTTCTTGAGCCGTTTCAGGACGTTCGGAGACGAGAAGATCGTCATCCAGGGCGTTTTCATGGTAACGGTCATCACGCCGCGCTCGTCCACGGTCGCGCCGCCCGTCGATCTCGGCCGCAGTTCGATCTCGTTGTCGCCATACCACAGGACGTCCTGTTCCTCCTCGAACGTCTTGTCCATGAAATCGTTGCGGTGGGACATCTTGACGGAGCTTCCGGCGGACGACCAGGTTCCTTCCGTTTCGACCTCGTCTTCGAGGGCCGACGATTTCGTCAGGACCGTCATCGTCCCGTCTTCCCGGAACGTCCAGATCCGCTTCAGCTTCGTGATTTCCCGTTTGCCGTCTCGGACGGTTTCGGACGTCGTTTCGGCCAGCCAGCGGCCGACGAGGGCCTTGCCGTCCCGGGCGGCGAGCGGTTTCCGGACGGGCGGCAATCCGAACGACGGGCGGATCGTGGCGGGATTCCGCGCCGCGGCGGCCGGATTGTCGGCGAGCGCCTTGCGCTCCGCCGGACTCAGACCCGCCAGCGCGGCGGCGATCGCCTTCGCGGCGCGCGTCCGCATTTCTTCGGCGCCGACTCCGGCGCAGACCGAATTCCAGAACGAGTCCTCGAACAGCTTCCGCGTCTCGTCTTCCGTGGCGGTCCCGAGCACCTGTTTCTTCGTCAGGGAGCGGTCCTGCTCCTGCTGTTTCGCCAACCCGTCGATCAGCCACCCCCTTTTCCATCCCTTGCCTTCCGTGTAGATCGTCGCGGCGGCGATCCGGTTGACGTAGATCTGGGGCATCCGGAGCTGCCAGTCGAACGGGGGCGTCCATTCGTCATCCGGGCGAAGGAACGACACGCCGAGGCTCCAGCGGTTTTCGGCTCCCGTCGGAAGGAAACCGAGCGTCAGGGGAAAACCGAGAGACTTGACGACGCTGGTCTCGAGAGGTTCGACGGCGACCGTCTGCCGGACGACGAGCGGCTTCGCCTTTTCCGACGCCGAGAAACTGCCGGGATACAGTTCGGCGAGCCGTTCCGTCAGGAGTTCGCCGTCGTTGTGCAGTTCGGACCCGCCGGCCACGGCGGCTCCGCCCGAGCCTTGCATCTTGCTCGAAAAGTCGACGACTCGCCAGGGACCGCCCAGGTCGGCGCCGGCGGGAACGCCCGCTTCGTCGAGGCGGGGCGTTTCCACGCGGGAGAGGTTGACGCATCCGCAGCAGAGCGCGGCGGCCGCCAGAGGAAGGGTTCGAAGGACGCGTTTCGTTTTCATGAGGTTTTCCGGTTTGTTCCGTTGTTCGTTTCGTCAGTCCACGATCGTGAACCGAAGCTTGTATCGCCCTTCCGTCGAGACGGATTCCCCGTCGATGCGGAAGGAATTCCATTTCCGGGCCGGCGACGTCCGCATCAGTTCCGGCAGTTTCGCGGCGATCAGCCAGTCCTGCGCGACGGCGGGATTGCATCCGGACAGATCGGCTTCGAGACTCCCGGTCCTCCGTCCGTCGTCCACCTTGAACGCCGTGACCCTCGGAAGCCGTCCGCCCTTGAACTGCTCCCGCCGGCCCTCGACCTCCGTCCGGCGGACCACGCGGCTTCCGTTGTCGGCGAGTTCCCCGTAGGTGAAGGGATGCCGGGCGTAATACCGGGCCCAGGCCTCCTGGTTGCCGGCCAGCGCCTCCCGTTCCCCGGGCGTCATCTTTTCCAGCGCCCGGACGAGCGCGTCGGCGATGGCGGCCTGCCGCTCGGGCCGGATGTGGTTCAAAGGAGCCTGCTCGTCCCAAGGATACTCCTTTTCGTCCTTCCAGCCGTCGCATTCCGGCCATAGGAGGAATCGGAGGGGATAGGTCAGGAAACCGTGCTGGAACACCGAGATTTCCGTTTCGAACGCTTCCGCGCGGCTTTCGTCCTTTTCGGAGGTCCGGACGGACACAGACTCGTCCATTTCCAGATGATACGGGAAGACGTTGACGGCGGTCGCCGTGAGTCCCCAGAGAAAGAGCTTCAAGTTGTGGTATCTCGTGAAATGGCTCGGCGCGGCCGTCCGTTTCACGAGAATCGGGACGGAGCCGCGCCCCCGGACGAACAGTTCCGGATAGCGGGCGTGGCAGAACTCGTGGAATTCGTCGTGGTCGCGTTCCGTAAAGCGGGCCTTCATGCCGTCCGCCTTCCATGTGGAAGGAAATGTGTCGTCCACCACGCAGTAGGGACCGCCCAGTCGTTCCGGGGTCGCGTCCGGCACGAGCCCGACCGAACACCGGGTCCGCACGGACACGGCCCTGCATCCGGCCGACAGCGACAGGACCGCCGCGAACGCGACGCACAGCAGCATTCTACTGGATCTGTTCGAAGTCGATGCGGACGACATCCGGATGGTCCTCCTGGAATTTCGGGCGGCCGAGAATCCTCGCCTGCGCCCCTTCGGGAAACGGTGCGCCGAAGTCCGTAACGACGGCCTTCGACGCGCAGATCGCCGGAACCAGCCGGCGCTCGAGAAAACCGAGCGCGGCGTCCCGGTCGCATCCGGACAGGTCGGCCCGGACGAAACCGCGGCGGGTGGCGTCGTCGTAGTTCTGTTCGAGAATGGCCGGAATCCGGCCGGGGGCGTTCGTGAAGGAAACGGAGAACTCGTGCGCCGCTTCCTTGCCGCCCGCCAGGTCGGTCGTTCCGACGACCAGACCGTCGAGCGCCGCGGTCCGCTCCATCTCCGCCTTAGAGCGGAGCGTCCCGCCGACGTCCGCCGGAAGCGTCCCTTCGGGCGTCCGGGCGAGCTGTTCCAGCAGCGCGTCGACGACCAGCGACGTCAGCGCCTTCCGCATGACGGGCTCGAGGGATTCGAACGGCCCGAAGGCGGATCCCAGATCGTCCCCGCCCGCCGGCAGCCAGGCGACCGGCGTCAGGGCTTCGCAGTAGGACACGGCCACGCGCCGTTCGGACCCCTTGCCGAATTCGCCGTCCGCCCGGTAGAGCGAAACGCGGACCGTGCCTTCGACGTCGCCCCGGGACCGCCCGAGGACCGTCAGGGCCAATCCGTCGGTCGAAATGTCCGGAACCAGTCCTTCGATCCGGACGAAGAGCGGAATGCCGTCTTCGGCGTAGAGGGACGGGCACCGCCGCGCGAATTCCGCGTTCAACCCGTCCAGCGAGAATTCTTCCAGCCGGCAGGCGATGCCGCTCGTCGCCGTGCCGGAGAAGCTCTCCGAACGGTCCACGACCGTCCCCTCGAACCGTCCGATCCGGAACCGGCTTCCGCGGACGGCCGCCGGAAAGGCGAAATCCCGTTCCGGCGTTTTCCGTCCGATGCGATACGACCAGCAGCCCGTCCCGGCGAAAGCCAGGACGCAAAGCGCCGCAGCGGCGGCCGTTTTCCGGAACGGGGAACGCATGGCGGCGCCGTTTATTTCGCGGGCTCCCCTTCCGGCTTCGCGCCGGCTTTTCCGCCGGTCACGGCGTCGAACAGCCCGGCCGGCAGGTCGTTCAGCCCCTTCACGACGGCCGCGCAGACCGCGTCCTCCACGAACGCCACGTAGCCGGACGCCCTCTGGGGCCAGTAGGCGTAGGATGACACGGTCTCGTTGCCGGGCGAAGAGGGAGAGGGGGAGCCGAACAGGCTTCCCAGCCGCGACCTGGTTTTGAAATCGATCGTGAATTCGGCGCTCGGCCCCGGCATTTTCTTGACCGGCAAAGGCGTGTTTCTTCCGGACAGGAGCCACACGGAGAACGTCTGCGTCCCGGCGCCGGGATCGTTGGCGTTGCCCTGGTAGGGCCACATGTCCAGCGTTCCCATGAAGAGTCCTCCCTTGTTCGGCAGGAAGTAGAAATCCCGGTTCGAATAGGAGAAGGCGAGGATGACGCGGAGAGGCGTGGCCGACGGCGAGTCGGCGAAGAGACCGGGGTGCAGGTCCGCCAGCCGCCGCGTCAGGCTTTCGGCCGTCAGCTTCTCCGGCCAGCCGTAGTGTTCGGTCCGGACGCGGTCGGTCGCGGCGAACCGTTCCGGCGGCACGTCGGCGTTGAGATGGCCCATCCCCGGTTTCGGGAGCCCCATTCCCGTCAGAGTCTTCGCGCCGTTGCGCTGGACGAAGTTGAAGAAGAAGGTCCGCATCGGGGCCGTCGTTTCGTCCGGTTCGACGCCGAAATACCGGGAGGCGGTCTTGTTCCGGGCGATCTTCCGGATTTCGAGATCGTCGAGCCAGGGCTGGATGCCCATGCGGTAGCCCTGCAGATAGGCGTGGTATTCCCGGAGCATCGTCTCCTCGTCCTCCTCGACGACGAGCGTCAGTTCCGAAACGCGGTAGGGCTTTCGCGACTCCGTGCGCGCCGTCGGCTCCACCGTTTCCGGATGGAAGGACGATTCGTGCAGCGTGGAGACGCAGCCGGTCCCGAGGACGGCGGCGAAGAGGACGGGAAGGAAGGGGCGAAGATTCGTGTTTTTCATGGTTGTCGTCGGTTTCGGTCGTTTTCAGAAAAAGCCCGTGGCGGTCCAGCGCTCCCGGGTGGAATGGTCCTTGACGAAAAGTTCGAGAACGTAGGTTCCCTCCGGGCCCACGCGGCGGAATTCCCCTTCGAGAACGAAGTCCGCGGCCAGATAGCTCCCCGCGTTCTGCACGATGCGGTCGTCCACCAGGCCGACCTCCAGGTCGCGCTTGATGCCTTCGTTCAGGGATTCGGCGTCCGAATCCGGGGCGTTGGCGGCGTTGACCGTCCGGAACAGGCCCGAATCCTGAAGGTTTCTCTCGGCCGTCTTGCGGCAGACTTCCAGCGCCTGCGTGAACAAGCGGCCGTCCGGACCGTTGACGAGATTGTCGAGTTTTGCGACCTGGATCACGGGCTTGGCGCCGCCGAGCCGCGCGGACGCGCGCCGGAAGGCGCTCCGGACCCCTTCCTTGGCGAGCAGTTCCACGACGAGACGGTCTGTCATGTCGACCAGTCCTGCCGTCGTCGGAACGAGCTGGACCTGCGGCGGGTCGGGCGGCGAGGCGCAGCCGACGAGGAGCGCGGCCGCGGCGAAAAAGGGGAGAAGAATGTTCTTCGTTTTCATGTGTCGTTTCGGTGTCAAGCGGGTCTGCGTTTACGGTTCGCTCCAGGAGTCGAGTTCCTTGCGCCACCAGGAGTCGTCGTCGGAGCCGTTTCCAGCCCCGGTTCGTCCTGGCTTCGGACCGGAGGGTCTGGAGGGAGAACCGGACATCGGATCGGACAATCCGGCCGGCAAGTTCGGATCGACGTCCGCCGACAGGTCCGGATCGTCGTTTGCCGACAGGATTCCTTCGAGGATTCCACCGGGAGCGGGATTGCAATACGGATCGTGTCCGGGCATTTTCGCGATCCGGTTCTGGCACTCGATGGCACCATCCCGGACCCCGCACCCTTTTAATCGGGCGACGAATGCCTCCTTTTCCTCTTTCGAGCAGAGGCTGGAGGGGACGAACCAGTCCGATTCCCGTTTGACGAATTTCCCGTCAAACGCGAAATTCGCGATGAGTCCCGCCGGAGAATAACCGAGAATCCGTTTGGACAGCCGTCCGCCGTTCTCCGAGACCACGATGAAGCCCGGAATCGTGTATTTGTTGGCGGTCACAACATCCGTGATCGACGCCCGTCGCGAGCCGCTTGGATGGAAATGCATGTTATAGACAACCTCGCGACCGACAGGACCTTGAACGGTGTCGGTTGTTCCCGAGTTCACCTGGATCGGATACCACCGCGTATTCCCGTCGATGTCCGTCCTTTTGACGACGCCGCTCAAATACTCGATGCGTGGATTACCCGAGACGCGGGCCTCGATCATTTTGTAGGCAAGGGCGAGTGCCTGCTCCTCCGTTTCGCACGGACAGTCGAGAACGGGTCGCGTGGGCGCCTCCCCGGAATTCGCGCAGAAAAACGATACTGCTTGCGGATCGAAGGTGTCGTCATTTTTGAAGAAGCCGTTCTTTTCGTCTTTGGTGGCGATGGTCTTGCACGTTCCGGAATCGATCATATGGTCGTCCGCCGTCTGGAAATACCCGTTTCCGATGTCCGTGGCGCTCTTCGGAACCATGCATCCGGCGACCGTCGCTGTTCCGGCCCCGTTTCCGTTGTCGACAGGAGTATCCGAAGAACCCGCCGCCGCGCGCGCGACGGCGGTCGCAAGAAGGATGGCAAGAACCGCTTTCAAGTTCTACCTCGCCGGATTGTAGTCGCGGACTGCCTTGAGCGCGTCGTTCGTGGACGAACCGCCAGAAAGGTCCAGATTCGGGCCGAGTCCAAGGCCCCCGGTTTCCAGCGACTGCGGCATTCCGTCGAGGCGGGTGTGGGAGGAGGAAAGGTATTTGGCGTAACCATGCGCGACAAGAAGCTTGACCTCGTTGTCGGTGGCGCGTCCCTGTTCGAGGTGTTTCAGAAGCTCATCGAACTTCTTGTCCTCCACCCGGAGTTTGCGCCCCTCTTCGTTTTCCCTCGCGACATAAGTCCACGTCTGGTCGCCCTGGATCATGACCGCGTCGCGCTCGAAAGGTGCCAGACCGAGGGCATTCGCCTCGATCCGGAGGCTGTGGATGCCCGGCGAAAGTCGGAGCCGGAGCGGCGCGGACCCGATGGTTCCCCAGGAAACGCCGTCGATCTGGACGTCGGTGCCGGGGATGTTGCTTTCGAACGCGACTTCGACGAGCCGGACTCCCTCGTCCTTCCAGTCGATGTCCTTGCATTTCTCGAGAAGTTTCCGCGAAACCCTGGCGACCGCGTTCGTGCACGCTTCGTAGATGCGCTCATCCCGGTTCGCGAACAGCAGCGCCGGCGTCGTCTGCCGGCTTTCGGCCGTTTCCGTGACGGAAGCGACGATGTCGCCCGACGGAATCCGGGCGGCCGACAGGGTCATGCTGATCAGGACCCGCTGGAACTGGACCGGGTTTCCGACGTCGACGACCGTCGCCTCGTCGACGGCGGCGGCGAGGAGCACGTCTGCACCGGCCTGCTCCGACAGCCGGATGGCGGACGATTCCGGAAGCTTTTCCCCCCAGACGCCCCGGTCCTGGCGCTTGCCGAAGACGGCGTTCGGATCCTTGACCGTGAACACGGTTCCGGCCAATTGGGATTTGAGTGCGTCGCCGATCTTGGCGAGGGGAATCTGGAAATCGTCGGAGGCGTGGTTCTGGACAACCAGGGCGGCCGGAACCGGAGCGCGGGCGGGCACGGCGGGCGGAGCGACACAGCCCGCGGCCAGCAGGCAGAGGAGGGGGTGGAATCGTTTCATGTTGAAGGTCGCGTTGGGTGGAAGGGGGCTTTCATTGCGATATTGTCCGGATCCGCGATAGTCTTACACGCCGCTGCGATTTTTTCCGGGAACGTAAGAAAACTTTGTCTTCCGGCAATATCGTGGTAGAATGCGCCGCGCTTCGACGGGCGGTTCCGGAAGGACGCGGCGAGAAACAATCCGAAGGAACGACACATGAGGGAAAGCGGAAACGGAAGGACGCTCCTCGCGGCGGCGCTCGCGGCGCTGGTCGCCGCGACGGCCGGGGCGGCGGAATACGTGAACGGCGCTCGCGTCGACGGCGCGGAGCTCGGCGAATGGACTCACGACTGGGACGCCGCCGCCGCGGCGGCGAAGGCGAGCGGAAAGCCCGTCTTCGTCAACTTCACCGGAAGCGACTGGTGCGGCTGGTGCAAGCTGCTGAAGAGGCAGGTGTTCACGCAGCCCGAATGGGGCGCATGGGCCAGCAACCACGTGTACCTCGTCCACCTCGACTTCCCGAACGACAAGGCGCTGGTGCCGGAGAAGTACCGCGAGCGCAACCGGGAGCTCTCCCGGCGCTACAAGGTCGGCGGCTATCCGACGTGCTACCTGCTCGACCCCGCCACGCTTGAGCCGCTCGGACGATTCGGCGCGTCGCGCGACGCGAACGCGGCGGACTTCGTCGAGAAGGTCTCCGACGCCATGCCCGGCGCGAAGTCTCCGGCGGACGACGGATCGTCCGGAACGCCGGGAAAACTCCCGCTGGACCGGTTTCCGTCCCGAGGCCGCATCGCATGGTTCGACTTCGCGGAAGGAACGGCGGACAAGGTCCGTCCGGACCGTTCCTTCCAGCTTCAGAACGTCGCGACCGAGGACGGGGCCCTGCGTTTCAACGGCGTTTACGTCCACAGCCTCGCGGGGAGAACGAACGGCTGCAACGCGGCGCTCCGCGTTCCGGAGCTGGACCGGGACGGATTCTCCGTCGGACTTTCGTTCCGGCCCGAACGCGTGGCGGGAGACGATCTGCCTCTGCTCAACTTCGGAAACGCCAACCGTTGGTTCTACGCCCATCTCGGATCGGACGGGCGCCTGCGGTTCGGCCTCAACTGCCACGACGTCCGTCTCCCGACGGAAGGCCTCGCGGCCAACCGGAAATGGAACTGGTTCGTCTGTTCCCTGGACATCCCCTCGAAGACGCTCCGGTGCGTCCTCAACGGCGTCCGGCTGAAGGACGTCCCCCTTCCGGCGGACTTCGCCTGGAAGACCTCGCCGGCCGAGTTCCGGGCCAAGGGGCTCGGTACCGTGGACACGACCTATTGGAACGGAGGAGAGGCGTTCAAGGGCGACCTCGGCGCGTTCGTCCTCCTCGGGCGTCCGCTCGGCGACGACGAGCTGGCGTCCCTGTGCGCCACGCCCGTCTCGCGCGATCCCGAGGCGCCGGATTCCGCCAGGCCGGTTCCTTCGGCGGCCGGGGCGGCGGAGCCCGCCACCTACGTGAACGGGGCTCGCGTCGACGGCGCGGAGCCCGGAGAATGGACGCACGACTGGGACGCCGCGGCGGCGGCGGCGAAGGCGAGCGGGAAGCCCGTCTTCGTCAACTTCACCGGAAGCGACTGGTGCCCGTGGTGCAAGGTTCTCGAAAGCCAGGTGTTCTCGCAGGCCGCGTGGTGCGAGTGGGCCAGCAACCACGTCTATCTCGTCCGGGTCGACTTTCCGAACGACAAGTCGCGCGTCCCGGAGAAGTATCGCGGCCGCAACCGCGAGCGCGCCCGCGAATACAAGGTCCCCGGCTACCCGACGTGCCACCTGCTCCACCCCGCCACGCTTGAGTCGCTCGGGACATTCGGCGCCTCGCGCGGCGTCACGGCGGAGGAATTCGTCGGGAAGGTCTCCGCCGCGATGCCCGGCGCGAAAATGAAGCCGGGGGCAGGGACGGCCGGCGGGGAGTAGGGACATGGGCGCCGCACCCGACACCCAATACCTGACGAGGTGGTTCGTCCGGCATCGCACCGCCGGACGGACCGCGCGGCGGCTCGCGGACGGAGCGCGCTTCGCGGGCTACGAGATCCTGGGGCTTCTCGGACGCGGCGGCAGCGGCGAGGTCTACCGCGCGCGGCCGGAGGGAGACGGCACGGCCGTCGCGCTCAAGGTCCTTCGCGAGGATCGCCCCGATCTGGCGGCGCGGATGCGGCGCGAGGCGGAGATCCTCGCCGCGCATCCGCATCCGGCGCTGCCGCGGCTCGTCGCGTCCGGCGAGGAGGGAGGGAGCCCGTTTCTCGTCCTCGAGGAGCTCGCTCCGCGCGACCTGCCGTCGGACGACCGCGGCGTGGCGAAGCTGCTCCTGTCGCTCTGCGACGGCGTGGAGCACCTGCACCGGCTCGGACTCGTCCACCGCGACATCAAGCCCGGAAACCTCCTCTTCCGCGCGGACGGATATCCCGTGCTGATCGACCTGGGGCTCGTGAAGGACCTCGCGGAAGAGGCCTCGGCTCCGACGGGCGATTCGCCGTCGGTCGTCTCGGGGGCGGCGGTGGGCGTGGGAACTCCGGGTTTTTCGGCGCCGGAGCAGTTCGCCGGCGGGAAGATCACCCCGTCGGCGGATGTCTACGCGCTCGGCGTTCTGGCGGACGCCTGCTTCGGGCACAGGCCGCCGCGTCGCTGGCGCGCGCTGCTGCGGCGCGCGACGAGCGCGCTCGAGGCGGAGCGCCCGGCCACGGCCGCAGACCTAGCGCGCGCGATCCGCCGGCGCCGCCTGCCGTCCGTCCCCGCTCTCGTCGCGGCGCTCGCGCTCGCCAGCGCGGCGGCCTTCGCGGCCTTCTTCCTTTCGCGGCCGGCGCCCGGGGAGGGGCCGTGGCGGCTCACGCTGGCGGAGGAGGGAACGGACCCGTTCTGGAACGCGACGATCTCCGACGGCAACTGGACGCTGGCCGCCTGCGCGGAGGACGGACAGGTGCGGATCAAGCCCGACTATTCGCGCGGGGACGGCCTATTGGACCTCTCCAAGCCGATCACGGGAACCGGAAGGACCCGGTGGACGCTGGCGTCGGTCGGCTTTCCGCCGCTGACCCGCGACAATCCGACGCTTTCCCACGGCGAGGTGCGCCTCGTCGGCGAAGTGAAGGCGATCCGCCTTCCGAAGACGCTCGTGGAGCTTGGCCCGGGCGCGTTCATGAACTGCGGACTCGTGGAGGAGATCGTCCTCCCGCCGTCGCTGCGGATCGTTGGACCCTGGTCGTTTTCGGGCTGCCGCGGCCTCCGGCGCATCAAGCTTCCGGCCGGCGTCGAGGTCTTCTCCGACGACCGGACGTTCATGAACTGCGATGCGCTGGAGTCGATCGAGGTCGCGGAGGGCAACGAGGCGCTGCGCGTCGAGGGCGGCGCCCTGGTTTCGGCGGACGGGCGCCATCTGCTCGCCTGGCCGCCGGCGTGCGGCAGGCGCTGCGAGATCCCGGCCGGCGTGGAGGAGATCCCCGCGCACCTGTTCGTCGACTGCAGGTCTCTCGGCGAGGTGTCCGTTCCGGCGTCGGTCCGCGCGATCGGACGGCACGCCTTCGCGGGCTGCACGGCGCTCACGAACGTCGTCGCCGTGCCCGGAACGAGCGTGGAGATCGGGTTCGAGGCGTTCGTCGGCGCGCCGGCCCGGAACCGGCTGCCGTGGCGGCCGAAGCCTCGCTAGCCGGCGTCCGATCCGTCCGCGGCGGCGAGCGCCGCGACGGTCTGCCGGATCCGGCGGAGCAGGCGGTTCTTGATCTGGTCCACCGCGTTGCGCTCGATGCCGAAGGCCTCGGCGACGGCGGCCGGGCTCTCTCCGGCGACGGCGACGCGGCGGAAGACCTCCCGGGTCCGCTCCTGCAGGGACGAATCGGAGAGCACCTGCCGCAGCGCGATGTCGCAGACGGCGTCGCGCCAGGCGTTCTCTCCGCCGTTGTCCGGCTCCGACGCCGCCTCGGCGAGCGCCAGATCCGCGGCGACCTCCTGCGAGCGGCCCTCGCGGGCGCGGCGGCGGAGCGCCTTGCACGCCTGGTTGCGGAGGATGCCGGTGAGGTAGTTGTGGAAGGAGCCGAGCTCCTCCGGGTCGTAGCGGTAGTCCGGGAGGGCCTCCATCAGGCCGAGCAGCGTCTCCTGGACGATGTCGTCCGCCTCCGCGGAGAGCGTCGGGAAGCGCTGGGCGAGATAGGAATGCATCATCGGCCGGTAGCGCCGGACGAAGTCGTTCCAGCGGAGACTGTCGCGGTCCGCGGCGATGTCGCGGAGCAGGCGGGTCGAGGTGGTCGGGGCTTCTTTCACGGGAAGGTGGCGCGGCCCGCTTCTCGGCGGACGGAAGAGGTTCGGCGAAAGTGTCGCGAAGTCTAGCACATTCCGCCTCGTGCGGGCAAGCGCGGCGCGAGGAAACCGGCGAAAGGAGGCCGGCCCTCGGTCGAGGCCGAAAAAAGGAGGCGCGCCCGAGATCGGGCGCGCCTCCGAGACAGCGGGCCTTGCGGCGGGCTACTTGATGATCTTG
>CAMVRE010000031.1 GCA_947169825.1 uncultured Verrucomicrobiota bacterium
TCCCAGTCGGAGAGGCCGTCGCCGTCCGAGTCCGCGTTCGGATCGAGGCCGGTCGTGTTCTTCCATTCAAGGGCGAAGCGCGCGGGCGCGCGAAGGATGCCGTTCGTGCAGAGCAGATCGGCGACCGAGACGCCGTTCGTGACGCGCGCGCCGTCCACGCGCCAGACGGTCTCCGCCAGGAGGTTCGTCCCGAGGATCGCGAGCGCGTTCACGCCGTTCGTGCCGACCTGCGCGCCGAGGACGAGGTTCGTCGCGGGCGGGTCGAGCGCGTCCGCGAAGTCGTAGCGGTAGGTGAAGTCGCCGGACGGGAGAAGCTCGGCCTGGACGGAGAGGCGGCGGCCGGGAAGACGGTCGAGCAATGCGTTCTCCCACGTGAAGACGCGGCCGCGGCCGGGGGCCGAGTCGTACCAGAATCGGGATGCCGCGCCGGCGTTCGTCCAGTTCGCCTCGGGGACCATCCCGAGCGGCGCAAGGAGCGGCGCGAGCGCGGGGAGCCCGGTGCCGTCGGGAAGCGGCGCGCCGATGGGCGGGCGGCGCGTCGTGTCGAACGAAATCGAACCGCCCGCGGCGACGTAGGCGCGCGAGACGGGATTCGTCCCGACGCGGAAGAAGGGTTCGTCGAAGTCGAGCCACACGCCGCCCGTAGCGGAACCGTGCTTGCGCCAGTCCGTGACTTCCACCGCCGACGCGGATTCCGCGCGCAGCGTGACGTTGTTCGTGCGGACCTCGACGATTCCGAACGCCGGATCCGGCGGAGGGCCTTCCGGCGCGGAGGGGCCGCCGCGGAGACCGCCGCCATTTCCGTCGCCGGGCTTCGTGCCGCCGACGGCGACGACGGCGATCAGACCGGCGACGAAGGCGGCCTTCGTCGAAAGCCGCGCGCGCCGGAAGCGTTCCAGCAGTTCGCGAGCCTGCGGCGAACGTTCGATCTTCCGCAGAACGCCGTAGAGCCCGAAACCGCACCACGTGGCGGCCAGGGCAATGGCGAAAATCTGGGCGGAAGCGTCGTTCATCCGTCATCGGAGAATGAGAACGCCGGAGTCGGTGTCGAGCCGGACCGAGAGGGATTCGTCGCGTTCGTCCGTGCCGCGCACGGTGAGGCGGACGACGTCCCAGTCGCGGGAAAAGAGCCAGGCGGGCGGGGCGTTCGTGACGTCCGGAAAGAGTTCGCCGGAAGCGGAGTCCGCCACGGACAGCGAAAACGGCGAACCGTCCTCGCGGACGCGGAGTTTGAAGGAGAGCGTGCGCTGCGCGGCATCGTTCGTTACCGCCGAACGGAGGCGGTTCGTGGGCGAGGCGAGGAACCACGCGCCGTTCTCCCAGCCGAAGGCGAGGGACTCATCGCCGGGAAGGAGGACGCCGTCGCCGCCGCGGGACGCGCCGAAGGCGACTTCGACGTTGTTGGAGGGCGTCGCCCAGAGCGACACGTTCGCGCGGAGGAGCCGCGCGCGGTCCATCATCGGACGGAGGAGCGGCGCGTTCGTCACGCTCTCCGTGTCGAAGTGCGCGGGCGGCGGCGCGGGCGGGAGGGCGACCTCGCCGGCGGAGGCGGAGAGGCACAGGGCGGCCAGAAGGCAGCAGAGCGGAGCGGATGGATGTTTCATGGGATTCGTCTCGCAGAGGCCGTGGGACGGGCGCTGGTCGCGGGCCGCCGCGAAGCGTCTCGCAACGATTCGGATTATATCCCGATCCAAGCGGCCGAACAAGCGGTGAAAGACCTCGATATCGTCAGAAAATCGTCAGAATCGGACAAGGGGAGGAGCAGAAGCCGGCACGAAAGGAGGGTGTCGGCGTCCGGTTCAGATCTGGAATTTCTCGCCCGGCGGCGGCGGGACGTAGGGGTCGACGGTCTCGGTGTCCGAGACGTCGCCGGGCTGGACGGGGGCGGGGCCGTCCGGCGGCTGCGCGGCGCGCGCGTCCTGCACCGAGCGGACGATGCCGGACGCCTCCTTCGACTCCGGGTGGATCCGGAGCATCCGCTGCGCGCCCCGGAGACGCCGGTCGCTCGTCTTCCATTCCGGCAGCTTGGAGCGGATGAAGCCGTCGAGGTAGGCGAAGCGGCCGGGATCCGTTTCGTTCTCGTAGCAGTCCGCCAGGAACACGCAGATCGGTTCGCGGACGGGGCGGAGGTTCACGACGCCTCCGCCCGCCTTCGCGACCTCCAGACGGTCGGAGGATTCGTGCAGCTGGACGGTCTGCGTCGACTCGAAGTAAAGCCGTTGCCGCATCCAATCCCACTTTTCGTCGGCGAGCATTGCGGCCGCCTCGTGGAGGGCGTTCGTCGCGTTCTTCCGGTTGGCGATGCGGAAGAAGGACGCGATGGTCATGTGCCGGCAGGACTTGTGCAGTCCCCGGATCGGCGAAGGAATGCTCAGATCATCCCACGGAGGCACGCCCCGGGAGAGATCCCACTTCATCGCCTCCAGGAGGAAGGGCAGCGCGTTCGTCTCGCCGAACTCGTCGAGCCAGGTCAGGGCGAACTCGGACCTCCACAGCTGCGTCTCGTTCGTGGCAGAGGCGTTCTCGCGGGCCACGCGGAGAAGGGCGTCGGCGAGGATGTCTCCCTCCCCCCGGTCTACGTAGCCCTTGAACGAGCCGTATTGGCACTCCATGTTCCGGAATCCGCTGTCCGCGTAGAACTCCACCATTTCGCAGAGCTGGCCGAGGCGCTCCTCGGCATCGGGCCTTCTTGCGTCGGTGTCGGCGCCGGCCTCGCCGGCGAAGGCCGCGCCGGCGGCGAGAAGGAGGACCGCGGCGAGCGGCCGGGAGAATCGTTCGTTCATGTGGTTTCCTTTCTAGTCGTGGGATGGGATGTGGGTCGGGACGGTGAAGTATCCGATGCCGCAGGTGGCGTAGTTGGTCGGCTGCGCGTCCGAGAGGAAGACGAGTCCGTGCGCGTTGCCGTAGGCGATGTCCTCGTTGGTCCGCGGCGACAGCCGCCTTCCGCACATCAGAAGCCGGGTCAGGACGTCACCGTGCCACTGGACGGAATAGTATCCTTCGTCGAAGTCGGTGCCCCAGTCGTGAGGCAGTCTCCATCTTGCGACGTCGCCCTCGTAGTAGTACTTGTGCTTGACGTTCGCCGGATCCTTCCATTCGACGTAATCGAGGACGTCCTCGAGCCCGCAGGCGTGCCCCAGCTCGTGCGCGAGCGCGTGGGCCTCGGACGATGCGCCCAGAATGATGCCGCCGGAATGGTGCAGGCCGTCGGCGCCCTCGATGGATTCGACGTAATACAGCTCCACGCCTCCGGTCGCGTGGTTCTCGTTGACCAGTGCCTGTCCCAGCGGGTAGTTGCCGTTCTTCTTCTGGATGAAGAGATAGTTGGTGTCGGCGACACGTCCGACCGGAAGGTCGAGAACGAACTGGAGCCCGACCTGCGAGAAGATTCGGTTGACCTCGGGAAAGAAGGATTCGATGTCGCCGTCGGGCACGATGGGCTCACCGGAACCCGTCAGGACGGTATACGCCCGGGCGTGGACGACGTGGGGCTCGACGACGCCGGCGTAGAAGACCGGCGGCGGCCCCTTGTAGCCCCGGATGCCGACCGACAGCTTGACGAGCCCCGTCGCGATTCCGCGGACGACGACCTCCCGCCCGTTCGCGCCGCCGACGAACGCGACGCGGTCGGGCCGGTCGACCGACCAGACGATGTTCGTCGCGGGAAACGCCTCCGGCTCGAGCGAGAACCGGAAGTTCGCGGTTTCGTTCGTGACGATTCCGCAGGGGTTGTAGAACCGGTCGCCGATCCGATCCCGCGTGGCGGGCTCGTGCCGGATGCGGACGGCCCAGATCTTGGCCGTGCGCTGGGCCAGGTTGGTCGTCGCGCCGGTCGCGTCCTCGCCCACGAGACGGTAGCGAATCTCGGACGGCGCGTTTCCGCTCGGCGCCGTGGCGAAGACGACGGCCGGCCCTTCGAAACGGTCTCCTGGGACGAGAACGCCCGTTGCATTGCTTATGACGAGATTGCCGTCGACGAAATCCAGGACGGCGAAGCGCGCCGAACCGGGGGACGGACAGCAGCAGTCCGACGTCCCGACGAAACAGGTCGCGAGGGCATAGACGTTGGTTCCTTCGGAAACACGGACGACGCGCGGCGGGCAGGTGCAGTCGCCGGAGCCCGTCGGCACGGGACAGTCCGGTTCGTGCTCGCAGCCGTGGTCGTGCGAGTGATACATCAGGCAGTAGGGACACCACCACGAGCCCTCCTCCTCGCAATGGTGGACCGAAACGGAATCGTAGAGCGTTCCGTAGTCGAGCGGCGGCGCGGCAATCTCGGCCGATCCCGTGACGTTGTCGCCGGGCGCCAGGCCCCCGACCGGAAGGACGAGGCGGTCGGCTCCCTCGCTCTGGAAGCCGGACAGGGTGGCGTCCTCCGTGGAGAGCCCGATTTCGGCGGGCTGGATGTCGAGCCGGTATGCGGTCGCGGGATCGTAATCGTGGTAGCATCGGTCCGGCGGAGGGATCGAGCCGTCCCCGCACACGATCCGCATCGTCGGTTCGGCGAGTCCGGCGTCCGCATTCCGGGCGGCTCCGTCGAAGACGCCGTCGGGGTCTTCGCGGGCGCGCGGCGGGCCGTACCCGCTCCGCGCGCCGCCACGAAGCGGCGGCGACGAGCCGCCGCCACTCGTCGGGAGAAGGGAAAGCGGGATGGCGTCCTCGCCGGTCGAGAAGAGATGGACCGCGACGAACTTGCCGGCTGGCAGATCGATGTTCCAGCTCCCCGCGCGGGAGAGGGGAATCGTTAGATCGTTCAGCGAAAGAGACGCCTTCGTGCCGGCGGGCAGGTCGGCGTCCAGCACGATGGTGCAGTCGGTGGACCCGCCGTTCGCGGCCCAGAGAGGATTCGTCGCCCACGCGGCGGGGTCGGCGCCGTCCGGGACGCCGTCGCCGTTCTCGTCGGCATCGAGCGGATCGGCGCCCGCGAGCACCTCCGCGGAGTCGGAGAGTCCGTCGCCGTCGGTGTCGGAGCGGTTCGGGTCGGTGCCGTGGCGGAAGACCTCGTCCCGGTCGGGGATGCCGTCGCCGTCGGTGTCGGCGTTCAAGTCGAGGCCGGACGTGTTCTTCCATTCAATGGCGAAACGCGCGGGCGCGCGAAGGACGCCGTTCGTGCAGAGCAGGTCGGCGACCGAGACGCCGTTCGTGACGCGCGCGCCGTCCACGCGCCAGACCGTCTCCGCCAGGAGGTTCGTTCCGAGGATTGCGAGCGCGTTCACGCCGTTCGTGCCGACCTGCGCGCCGAGGACGAGGTTCGTCGCGGGCGGGTCGAGCGCGTCCGAGAAGTCGTAGCGGCAGGTGAAGTCGCCGGACGGGAGAAGCTCGGCCTGGACGGACACGCGGCGGCCGGGAAGGCGGTCGAGCAGGGCGTTCTCCCACGTGAACACGCGACCGCGGCCGGGCGCTGCGTCGTGCCAGAAGCGCGAACACGCGCCGGCGTTCGTCCAGTTCGCCTCGGGGACCATTCCGAGCGGCGCGAGGAGCGGCGCGAGAGCGGGAAGGCCGGTGCCGTCGGGGAGAGGCGCGCCGACGGGCGGGCGGCGCGTCGTGTCGAATGAGATGGCACCGTTCGCGGCAATGTAGGCGCGGGAGACGGGATTCGTCCCGATGCGGAAGAAGGGCTCGTCGAAGTCGAGCCAGACGCCGCCCGTGGCGGAGCCGTGCTTGCGCCAGTCCTCGACCTCGACCGCCGTTGCGGACTCGGCGCGAAGCGCGACACCGTTGGTGCGGACCTCGATGGGCGCGACCAAAGGTTCGACCACGGAACACGCGGAACCGGTCCGTGTGTTCGGCGCGTTCCGGGGTTCGTTTCCGCCGGGCTTCGTGCCGCCGATCGCGACGACCGCGACGAGCAATGCAAGCGCGGCCGCCTGGACGAGCGGACCGCCGTGTCGCAGACGTCCGAGCAGATCCCTGCCTTGCGGCGAACGCGCCGCCAGGCGCGCGAAGCCGTAGAGCCCGAAGCCGCACCACGTGACGGTCAAGGCAATGGCGAAGATCTGGGCGGAAACATCGTTCATGGAGGTTTTTCCGGTTGCGCCACGCAATCGCGCGCGATATTGAAAGGATAGGCGAAAACGGCCGAGGAGAAAACCGGCAAAACGTCATTTTTTCGTCATTTTTTTCGACCGAAGAAAACGCAATCGGCCTCGCGCGCGAAGGCGCGAGGCCGATTGTATTCGGAAGTCCCGGTCGTTTTACTTCGCCATCTCGACGACGATTTTCGAGCCGTCCTTGACGAACGCCTCGGGAACGAAGGGGGAGGGGAGGGCCTTGCCGTCGATCGAGACGGCCTTCACCTTGTCGCCGCCGCCCTTCACCGTGACGTGGAAGGTGCGGCCGCGCCAGGTGCGATCCTGCGTGAAGCCCTTCCAGTCCTTCGGGAGGTGCGGCGCGATCTTCAGGCCCGCGTAGTCGCGGCGGATGCCCAGGAAGTCGTCGAGCTCCTCGTTGAAGAACCACGCGATCGAGCCGGTGATCCAGTTGAACTCCATCCGGAACGGCGCGTTGCGGTGCTCGGGGCCGAAGAAGCAGTTGCCGTAGACGTAGCGCGGGTTGGCCTTCTTGAGCGGCGAGTCGCCGTAGGCGGGCGTCGCGTCGCGGTAGAGCGCCCACGCGCGCTCGGTCATCCCGGCGCGCAGGAGCGCGAGGACCATCCACGAGTTGCAGTGCGTGTAGATCGTGCCGTTCTCGCAGATGCCCGGCTCCATCGAGGTGACGCGGCCGATGACGGGGTCGAAGTGCTTGTAGGCCGGCGCCATCATCTGGTAGCCGAGCGGCGTCTTGAGGCGCCTGTCGATCGCGGCGAGGATCTTCTTCGTGCGCTCGGGCGAGGCGGCGCCGCAGATGATCGCCCAGCTCTGCGTGTTGAGGTAGATCTGGCCCTCGCGGTTCTTGCGCGAGCCGATGGCGTTGCCGTCGTCGTCGAAGCCGCGGACGTACCAGTCGCCGTCCCACGCCTCCTTGTTGAGCGCGTCGTTGATCGCCGAGGCGCGGGAGAGGGCGTCCATCGCGGCGGGGGCGTCGTCGAGCCAGCCGTAGAGCCCGGCCATCTGCTGGAGGGCCTCGCTGTAGGCCATCGAGAGCCAGACACTCTCGCCCTTGCCGCCCTTGCCGATGCCGGTGAGGGAGTCGTTCCAGTCGCCGAACTTGATGAGCAGCAGCCTGTGCGCGCCCTTGTTGCGCTCGAGGAAGTCGAGCGCGCGTTGGATGTGCCCGAGGACGGTCGCCTCGCCCTTGTCGTAGAAGGGGACCTTGACCTTGAGGAAGTCCTTCTCGCCCGTCTCGCGCAGGTAGGCGCAGAGCGTGAAGACGAGCCACAGCGCGGAGTCGGAGTACTCCTTCGTGTCGATCGGGTTCCAGCCGCGCAGCGCGAGGCCGGAGGAATACTGGTGGCGGAAGGCGGTGAGGAGGATCTCGCGCGTGCGCTCCGGATAGAACGACGAGCAGCCCATCGCGTGCTGGACGATGTCGCGGTAGCCCATCCAGCCCCAGCGGCACCACTCGGCGCCGAAGAGCGCCTGCTGCTTGTGCCACGCGTTGAACGTGGCGTCGAACTGCGGGTCGGGCGTGTGCGCGGCGTTGCGGGCGGCGAGCGCCTTCTTCGCGGCGACGAGCGCCGCGAACTTCTTCTCGACCGACGCGAGGCCCTTCTTCGCGGCGGCGGCCGCGTGCGCCTCGGAGTCGCTCACGCCGAGGACGAGGTTGATGACGACCTCCTCGCCGGCCTTGACCTTGCCGAGGTTGAACTGCAGCGCGGCGATGGTGGCGTCGGACGAGCCGACGGACCCCGTGCAGCGGCCCTTCACGACGGCCTCGGGCTCGTTGAGCTGGTTGTAGGTGCCGACGAAGAAGTCCTTCGAGCCGTCGAAGCCGTCGATCTTCCGGTCGGCGGCGAGGAAGCCCGTCTGCCACGGGTGGGGCGTCACGAATGGGTGCTTCGTGAAGATCGCCATGTTGCGCTTCGCGTCGAGCCGCGAGTTGCGGTAGAACATGTCGCCGTAGGAGTTGAAGCCCCACATGTACTTGAACGAGATCTGCTCGTAGACGAAGACCGTGAGGTCGCGCGCGGCCTCCGGGCGGAGGCGCAGCGTCCAGTATTCGGCGGGCTCGTCGCCGGCGGGGACGAAGACTCGGAAGGAGGCCTCGACGCCGTCGGTGGTGTTCTCGATGACCGTGTAGCCGAGGCCGTGGCGGGCGCGGAAGCGCGCGGGCTTGGCCTTCACGGGCTCCCAGCCGACGTTCCAGAACTTCCCGGTCCTGTTGTCGCGGACGTAAACGAGGCGGTTGAGGAACGTGTCGCGGCCGTAGACGTCGAAGTCGCAGATGCGGCCGATGCCCTGCGAGAGCTTGGTCATCTCGAAGGAGCCGATCTGGTAGTCGGTGTAGCCGGCGCCGGTCTGCTGGACGTTGCCCAGGAGCTGTTTGTTCCAGAGCATGTTGTCGAACGGGCGGGGCGTGTCGGGGCGGGTGACGATGTATTCGAGGCCGTCCTTGGAGAAATGGCCGCAGTCGGGGGTCTTCATGGTTGGGTTTCGTGGCGGAGCCCGCGCCGCGGCGACCGGCCGCGCCGGGGCTCCTGGTTGGCAGTGGATGCGACGGGCGTGAGGATAGCACATTCCCCGTTCCGGTCAAATGCATTGCATTCTCGCGCGCTTGTCCGCGCGCGGTCGTTGCGGTATACTCCCGCGCATTCCCGGACGCACCCCTCGTCCTACCTTTCCTCTCCCCTTTCCCCTTTACACTTTTCCCTTTCAACCTCTTCAACCCCTTCAACCGTTTCAACCCCCTCCTCCCATGTTCACGCTCCTCGGCACCGACGCCTACCCCGCCTTCCGTCTCCGCCAGCTCGAAGAGGCCGCCTCGCGCGCGCTCGGCTTCCCCGTCTCGCTCCAGGCGTCCTGGATCTACCTCCTCGACGCTCCCGCCGGCCTCGGCGACGCGGACGTCGTCCGCGCCTCGGACCTGCTCGAGGCCGTCGGCCGCGCCTCGCCCCGCGAGAAGGGCGCGGTCTACGTCGCCCCGCGCAAAGGCACGATCTCCCCGTGGAGCTCGAAGGCGAGCGACATCTTCCGCTCCTGCGGCCTCGGCAAGCTCGTCCGCCGCGTCGAGCGCGCGATCGTCCTCCGGGCAACCCGCGACGGCAGGCCCGTCCCGCCCGCCGCGCTCGCGCCCGCGTTCCCCGCGCTGCACGACCGCATGACGGAGGGCGTCTACGACGACCTCTCCGACCTCTTCGCGGCCGGCAAGCCGCAGCCGGGCCGCGTCTTCGACGTGCTCGCCGAGGGCCGCGCCGCGATCGAGAAGGCGAACGTCGAGCTCGGCCTCGCGCTCTACCCGGACGAGATCGACTACCTCGCCGACTGCTGCGCCAAGGCCGGCAAGAACCCGACGGACACCGAGATCGTGATGTTCGGGCAGGTCAACTCCGAGCACTGCCGCCACAAGATCTTCAACGCGTCCTGGACGCTCGACGGCACCGCCGAGGAGCTCTCGCTCTTCAAGATGATCCGCCACACGCACGAGTCGCACCCGCAGGGCACGCTCGTGGCCTACTCGGACAACTCCGGCGTCATCGAGGGCTTCCGCTCGGAGGCGTTCGTGCGAGACCCCGCCACGCGAGCATACCGCTTCGAGGAGGACCAGGTCGACATCCTGATGAAGGTCGAGACGCACAACCACCCGACCGCCATCTCGCCCTTCCCCGGCGCCGCGACCGGCGTCGGCGGCGAGATCCGCGACGAGTCCGCGACCGGCGTCGGCTCGCGCTCCAAGTGCGGCATCTGCGGCTTCATGGTCTCGAACCTGCGCATCCCCGGCCACGCGCTGCCGTGGGAGCGCGAGACGAGCGCCCCCGCGCGCCTCGCCTCGCCGCTCGCGATCATGCTCGAGGGTCCGATCGGCGGCGCCGCGTTCGGCAACGAGTTCGGCCGCCCGCAGCTCTGCGGCTTCTTCCGCACGTTCGAGGCGGAGGCCGACGGTCGCTCGTGGGGCTACGACAAGCCGATCATGCTCGCCGGCGGCATGGGCAACATCCGCCGCTCGATGGCGCTCAAGAAGGACATCCCCGAGGGCTCGCTCATCGTCCAGATCGGCGGCCCCGCGATGCGCATCGGCCTCGGCGGCGGCGCCGCCAGCTCGCTCGTGCTCGGCTCCAACGACGCGGAGCTGGACTTCAACTCCGTCCAGCGCGGCAACGCCGAGATGCAGCGCCGCTGCCAGGAGGTGATCGACGAGTGCGTCGCCCTCGGCGCGGAGAAGAACCCGATCCTCTCGATCCACGACCTCGGCGCCGGCGGCCTCTCGAACGGCTGCCCGGAGCTCGTCGAGAAGACCGGCGGCCGCTTCGACCTGCGCGCGGTGCACAACGAGGAGCCCGCGATGACGCCGATGGAGATCTGGTGCTGCGAGGCGCAGGAGCGCTACGTGCTCGCCATCGACCCGGCCGCGCGCGAGTTCTTCGAGCGGCTCTGCGAGCGCGAGCGCTGCCCCGTCGCCTTCATCGGCGTCGCCACCGGCGACCACCGCCTCGTCCTCGAGGACTCGCACTTCGGCGACAGGCCGATCGACATGGACGTGGGGATGCTCCTCGGCAAGCCCCCCCGCATGCACCGCGACGCGACCCGCCGCCCCGTCGAGCTCCCGCCCGTCGCCTTCGCCTCGCCCGCCGTGCGCTCCGCGCCGCTCGGCGGCCCTGCCGCCGAGGGTCACACGGTCGCACGGTCTGACGGTCACACGGTCGAAACGCCGGCGGAAGAGCCCAAGGAGCAGGACGCGAGACGCCAGACGCCAGACGAGATCCCCGCCGCCGAGCCCATTCAGCATTCAGCATTCAGCATTCAGCATTCTCTCCCGAAGGAGCCCGCCGATCCGCTCCTCGCCGAGTTCGAGGCGCTCGCCGCCAAGCGCAGCGGCGCCGCGCCCGAGGCTCCCGCGCCCGCCGAACCGGAAACGCCCGTATCCCCGAACGCCGGCGAAGCCGGTCTCGAACCTTCGAACGACGCGCCGGGCGCGTCTTCCGACGGCGAGCGCAGCGAGCCTTCGAACGGCGGCGAAGCCGCCCCGGCGGCGCCGGAGCCGCCGCCGGTCGCCCCCGAGGCCGCCGAGGCGCTCTGGCGCGTGCTCTCGCACCCGACCGTCGCCGACAAGACGTTCCTCATCACGATCGCCGACCGCACCGTGACCGGAATGGTCCACCGCGACCAGATGTGCGGCCCGTTCCAGCTGCCCGTCGCCGACAACGCCGTCGTCACGACCGGCTACAAGGGCTACGACGGCGCCGCGATGGCGTGCGGCGAGCGCGCGCCCGTCGCGATCGTCGACGCGCCCGCCTCCGGCCGCCTCGCCGTCGCCGAGGCCGTCCTCAACCTCGCCTCCGCCGGCGTCCCCGAGATCGGGCAGATCAAGCTCTCCGCCAACTGGATGGCCGCCTGCGGCGAGCCCGGCCAGGACGCCGCGCTCTTCGACACCGTCCGCGCCGTCGCGATGGAGTTCTGTCCCGCCGCCGGCCTCTCCATCCCCGTCGGCAAGGACTCCTGCTCGATGTCGACGGTCTGGTCGGACGGCGGCGCGGAGCACCGCCAGCTCTCCCCCGTCTCCCTCGTCGTCTCCGCCTTCGGCCCGGTGCCGGACGTGCGCGTCGGCGTCACGCCCGACCTCAAGCCCGTGGCGGGGTCCTCGCTGCTCCTGGTCGACCTCGCGCAGGGCAAGCGCCGCCTCGCCGGCTCGATCCTCGCGCAGTGCTGGAACCTCGTCGGCGGCGACGTGCCGGACTTCGACGACCCCGCGCGCCTCGTCGCCTTCTACGGCGTCTTCCAGCGGCTCCTGCGCGAGCGGAAGCTCCTCGCCGCGCACGACCGGTCCGACGGCGGCCTCGCCGCCGCGGTCGCCGAGATGGCGATGGCCGGCGGCTGCGGCGTCTCGCTGCGCCTGCCCTCCGCCGGCACGCAGCAGGACGTGCTCGCCGTCCTCTTCAACGAGGAGCCCGGCATGGTCGTGCAGGTCGCCGACGCGGACCTCGACGCCGTCGCCGCCGCGTTCGAGGGCGCCGGCCTCCCCGCGCAGCGCCTCGGGCCCGTCGACCCGCGCGGCCGCTTCCTCACCGCGACCTTCGGCGAGACGATCCGGCTCGACGTCCCGATGGCGCGCGTGCGCGCCGTGTGGAGCGAGAACTCCTGCCGCATGCGCGAGCTGCGCGACAACCCGGACTGCGCCCGCGCCGAGCGCGAGAACGCGGCCGACGAGAATCTCGCGCCGATGTCCTTCGCGCTCACGTTCGAGCCGGAGGCCGTCCCCAACCTCGCGAACCCCGACGCGCGCCCGCGCGTCGCCATCCTCCGCGAGGAGGGCGTGAACGGCCACGTCGAGATGGCCGCCGCCTTCACCTTCGCCGGCTTCGAGGCGGTCGACGTCCACACGACCGACCTGCTGGAGGGCCGCGCCGACCTCAAGGACTTCCACGGCCTCGTCGCGTGCGGCGGCTTCAGCTACGGCGACGTCCTCGGCGCCGGCAGCGGCTGGGCGAACACCATCCTCTTCAACGACCGGCTGCGCGAGATGTTCGAGGCCTACTTCGCGCGCCCGCAGACCTTCACGCTCGGCGTGTGCAACGGCTGCCAGATGGTCTCGCAGCTGCGGGACATCATCCCGGGCGCGAGCGATTGGCCGCGCTTCATCCACAACCGCTCGATGCAGTTCGAGGCGCGCTACGCGACCGTCGAGGTGATGAAGTCGCCGTCGATCCTGCTGCAGGGGATGGAGGGCTCGCGCCTGCCGATCGCCGTGGCGCACGGCGAGGGCTTCGCGCGGTTCGGCACGGGCGAGTCCCGCGCCCGCGTCCTCGCGACCGAGCGCGCCTCGCTGCGCTACGTCGACGGCGCCGGCGCCCCGACCGAGCGCTACCCGTTCAACCCGAACGGGAGCGAGGACGGCCTCACGGGCTTCACGACGCTCGACGGCCGCGCGACGATCATGATGCCGCACCCGGAGCGTGGCTTCCGCTCCGTGCAGCTCTCGTGGCGCCCCGCGGGCTTCTGCGACGGCGAGTCCGGCCCCTGGATGCGGATGTTCCGCAACGCCCGCTCCTTCGTCGGGTAGCCCCCCGCGCCGCCATGAAGCACCTCGTCCTCAGCGTGGCCGGCCTCGGCTGGCGGGAACTCGAGCGCCGCGGCGCGACGCGCCTGGCGGGCCTGGAGTTCCACGCCGCGGAGTCGGTCTACCCGGCCGTCACCTGCGTCGCGCAGGCCACGCTCCGCACAGGGCTCGACCCCGCCGCGCACGGCATGACGAGCAACGGCTGGTGGTGCCACGCGACGCGGCGGCCGTCGTTCTGGGAGCAGTCCTCGGAGCTCGTCCTGGGCCCGCGCGTCTGGGACGCGGCCCGCGCCGCGGGCGCGACGGTCGGGATGTTCTTCTTCCAGCAGAGCATCGGCGAGGACGTCGACTTCCTCGTCTCCCCCGCCCACATCCACAAGCACGGGGGCGGCTCGATCCTCTACCGCTACACCGTCCCGCCCGAGGCGGACGAGGCCCTGCGCAAGGCGAACGGCGCCTTCCCGCTCTGGCGCTACTGGGGCCCGCTCGCGCACCCGAAGGCGGGCGACGCCTGCCTCGCGGACTTCCTCGCCGCGGCCGGCCGCTACGATCCGGACGTCGCGTTCCTCTACCTCCCGACGCTCGACTACGACGCGCAGCGCTTCGGGCCGGACGACCCGCGCTGCGGGCGCGCCTTCGATTTCTTCCGCCGCCAGCTCGAGCGCCTCGCCGCCTTCGCGGAGAAGGCCGGCGCGGACCTCGCGGTGCTCGGCGAATACGGCATCGCGCCCGCGGCACTCCCGCCCGCTCTCCCGAACGCCGCGCTGCGCCGCGCCGGGCTCTTCGCCGTGCGCGAGCTCGGCGGGCGCGCCTACCCGGACTTCGCGCGGTCCAAGGCGTTCGCGATGTGCGACCACGAGGTGGCCCACGTCTACGTCCGCGACCCGGACGACATCCCGTTCGTGCGCGACGCCCTCGCCGCGACCGGCGCCTACGAGCGCATCGACACGCGCGAGGACGGCGGCGCGTGGGCGCACCCCGCCGCGGGAGACCTGCTGCTGCTGGCGAAGGCGGGCTCGTGGTGCGCCTACCCGTGGTGGGCGGACCGCCGCGAGGCGCCGGACTACGCGACGCACATCGACATCCACAACAAGCCGGGCTACGACCCGTGCGAGCTGTTCTTCGACCGCGGCCCGTGGCTGCATCCGCGCACGTGCCAGGACTGGGGCCGCATCCGCGGCACGCACGGCCGCCCGTGCGAGGTCGCCGTCGCCGCCTCCGGCGCGCCCCTCCCCGGCTCGACCTACCGCGCCCTCGCCGCCGCCCTCCCCGCGCGCCTCCGCGCCTAGCGGTCCGGCTCACCCGCGTCACCCGCGTTCGGTTTTCGCTTCACGCGCGCGCGGTGTTGTGCTAGAATCGCATGCCACGCAAGCCCCCACGCCGGAGAGTTGCGCAGTGGTAGCGCGTCTGGTTTGGGACCAGAAGGTCGGGGGTTCGAATCCCCCCTCTCCGACCAATCCTCCTTCCCGCATTCGGAACCCATAGCCATGCCATCCCTCGAAGAAGCCCGCAAGATTCTCGCCGACGCTGGCCAGTCCCACGTCCTCGCGTTCTGGGACCGGCTCGACGCCCCCGCGCGCGAAAGCCTGCTCGCGCAGATCGGCCGCATCGACTTCGCCGCCGTCGCGAAGCTGCGCGGCGTCCTCGCGGACGCGGGAGCCAAGGCCGCTCCGGCGGCCGCCGCGCCGATGGAGCCGGCGCCCGTCGTGGAGCTCGCCGGCGGCGAGCTTGCCGCCGCGCGCGCCCGCGGCGAGGAGGAGCTGCGCGCCGGGCGCGTCGGCGCGCTCGTCGTCGCCGGCGGCCAGGGCTCGCGCCTCGGCTTCGAGGGGCCCAAGGGCTGCTACCCGGTCGGGCCGATCACGGACGCGCCCCTCTTCTTCTTCCACGCCCGCAAGCTCCTCGCGCTCAAGCGCCGCTACGGCCGCCCGGTCCCGTTCTACGTGATGACGAGCGAGACGAACGACGCGGCGACGCGCGCGTTCTTCGAGGAGCACGCGTACTTCGGCCTCGCGAAGGAGGACGTGTTCTTCTTCGTGCAGGGGATGTGGCCCGCGCTCGACCCGGAGGGCAAGGTGATCCTCGACCGCCCGGACCACGTCTTCCTCTCGCCCGACGGCCACGGCGGCACGCTCGCCGCGCTCGAGCGCTCCGGCGCGCTCGCCGACATGGAGGCGCGCGGGCTCGCCTCGGTCTTCTACTTCCAGGTCGACAACCCGATGGTCGACGTCGCCGACCCGGCGTTCGTCGGCTACCACGCCGCGCAGGGCGCCGACCTCTCCGTGAAGGTCTGCGCCAAGCGCGACCCGCAGGAGGGCCTCGGCGTCGCCGTGCGCCGCGGCGGGCGGACGGAGATCGTCGAATACACCGAGTTCACGGACGAGCAGAAGAACGAGCGCCTGCCCGACGGCGAGCTGCGCTACAAATACGGCTCGGTCGCGATCCACGTCTTCTCGGTGCCGTTCCTGCGGCGCGAGGCCAGCGCCGGGCTGCCGGTCCACGTCGCGCACAAGAAGGTGCCGCACGTCGACGAGGCGGGCGCGGTCGTGAAGCCCTCCGCGCCGAACGCCTACAAGTTCGAGAAGTTCATCTTCGACGCGCTCGCCGACGCGAAGGTCTGCCCGTGCGTCGCGTTCGACCGCGAGGCGGAGTTCTCGCCCGTGAAGAACGCCGAGGGCAGCGACTCGCCCGCGACGTGCCGCGCCGACCTCTCGCGCAAGTGGGCGCGCTGGCTCCGCGCCGCCGGCGTCGCCGTCCCGCTCAACGAACGCGGCTATCCGCTGCACAAGATCGAGATCGACCCCGCCTTCGCGTTCGACGCGGCCTCGCTCGCCGAGCGCGACCTCTCCGCCGTCGACCCCGCCGGCGACATCCTGCTCCAAGAAAAGGCCTAGGCATGCCCGCCCGGAAGAAGAAAGACGAACGGCAGTGGTATTCCAGGTCCGGGGACGGCCACGTCTCCGGGCCGTTCGACACCGGGGAGATGCGCAGCCGCATTCTCTCGGGAAAGGTGCAGGCCGAGACCCTCGTCTCGCCCGACACCGCGTCCTGGACGCCTGCCGCCGCAATTCCCGAGCTCGGATTCGACTGCCTCGTCCTTCGCACGAAGGGGACGATCGAGGTCCTCGGGCCCTTCTCCCGCGAATATCTCGACAATCCGTCCATCATGGGGGGCCTCCCCCGCGAGGCGGCGTTCTTCGTCCGCAGCGGAACGGTCGGCGAGGCCGCCGACGCGCCCGATTCGGTCGGCGAGTCGGGCGTGTCCCTCGTCCAGCGCGTCGTCGAGGCGGGCGAGGCCCTCCGCGCGAGCGAGGCCGCCCGCTCCAAGGCCGAACGCGCCGCCAAGAAGGCCGCCGCCGCGCACGAGAAGGAGATCTCCGCGCTCCGGGCCGAGGCCGAACGCGCCGCCAAGGAGGCCGCGTCCGCGCACGCGAAGGAGATCGCCGCGCTCGAGAAGAGGATCGTCGCGCTTCGGACCGAGGCCGACCGCGCCGCCAAGGAGGCCGCTTCCGCGCACGAGAAGGAGATCGCCGCGCTCGGGGCCGCTGCCGCGAATGCCGCCAAGAAGGCCGCGGCCGCGCACGCGAAGGAGGTTGCCGCGCTCCGGGCCGAGGCCAAGAAATCCGCGGAAGAGCACGAAAAGAATCTCGCCGCGCTCAAGGCCGCGGACGAAGAGGCCGCGAGCAAGGCCGCCGCCGCCTACGCGAAGGAGGTTTCCCGGCTCAACGATTCCGCCGCGGACGAGGCGTCCGCGCACGAGAAGGAGATCGCCGCGCTCCGGGCCGCGGCCGACCGCGCCTCGCGGGAGGCCGCCGCCGCGCACGCGAAGGAGATCGAGGCGCTCAAGGCCGCGGCGGACGAGGCCGCCGCCGCGCACGCGAACGAGGTTGCTTCTCTCCGGGCCGAGGCCGAGCGCGCCTCGCGGGAGGCCGCCGCCGCGCACGCGAAGGAGATCGAGGCGCTCAAGGCCGCGGCGGACGAGGCCGCCGCCGCGCACGCGAACGAGGTTGC
>CAMVRE010000032.1 GCA_947169825.1 uncultured Verrucomicrobiota bacterium
CGCCCGAGCGCCCGCTCCCCGGCGCGCCCGCGCCCGCCGACGCCGCGCTCGACGCCGCCTGGGCCGAGGCCGTGCGCGACGAGGCGCTCCGCCGGCTCCGCCCGCTCGTCCGCCCGGAGCATTTCGCCGTCTTCGTCGCCTCCGCGATCGAGGAGCTCGACTCGGAGACCGTGCGGCGCGTCCACCGGATCTCGCCCGAGAACCTCTGGCAGATCCGCCGCCGCGTCGGCGCCCTCTTCCGCGAACAGCTCGCCGCCGCCGCGCGCGACATGGACGGAGGCCTCGCGTGAGCCCCGCGGACTTCGTCCCCCTCCGCGAGATCGGCCGCGGCGCCCACGGCGTCGTCCACCTCGCGCGGAACCCCGCCACCGGCGCCTTCGCCGCGCTCAAGGTCTGCGACCGCCCCGAGGGCGACGCCGCCACGCCCGCCGCCCTCGCCGCCTGGGAGCGCGAACGCCGCGGCACCGCCCTCTATGCCGCCCTCCCGCCGCACCCGGGCCTCGTCCGCATCCTCGCCTTCGACGAATCGCCCGACGGCCGCTCCTTCCGCGTCGCGATGGAGCTTGCCGACCCCGAAGACGCCCCGGCGTCCTCCACCGGCCGGTCATTCGGCATTCAGCATTCAGCATTCGGCATTCAGCATTCAGCATTCGGCATTGAGGCCTACCGCCCCCGCACCCTCGCCTCCGTCCTCCAGGCCGAGATCGCGCTCCCGCTCCGCGACTGCCTCGACCTCGGCCTCCGCCTCGCCGGGGCGCTCGAGTTCCTCCAGTCCCGCCACCTCGCGCACCGCGACGTCAAGCCCTCCAACGTCCTCTTCGTCCGCGGCCGCCCCGTGCTGGCCGACGTCGGGCTCGTCGCCGACCTGCGCGAGGCCAAGTCCCTCGTCGGCACCCCCGGCTACGAGCCCCCCGAGCACCACGGCACCCCGCAGGGCGACGTCTACAGCCTCGGCCGCACGCTCGCGCGCGCGAGCCTCGGCCGCGAGCCGGAGGAGGGCGGCTTCGTCCCGTGCCCGGAGGCCGACTCCGACGCCCCCGGCTTCTGGCGGTGGATGCAGATCCTCGCGCGCGCCTGCGCCCTCGCGCCCGAACGCCGCTACCGCTCCGCCAAGGCCCTCCGCAAGGCCCTCGCCGCGCTCGCCCTCCGCGTCCGCCTCCGCACGCGCGTCTGGCCGGTCCTGCGCCTTGCGCTCCTCGCCGCCGCCCTCGTCGCGCTCGGATTCCTCCTCGCCCGCACCTTCGCCCCGGCCCCGGCCTCCGCCCCCGGCGAACTGCTCCTCCCCGGCAAGGGATCGCCCTTCGAGCAGCCCGTCTACCGCGTCGTCGGCGAAAACGGCGACTTCACCTTCGTCCCCGCCTACACCCCGAAGCAGATCGAGGAGAACCGCCGCGCCGCAGAAAAGATGGCTCGCGAGGCCACCGAAGCGATCGATTCCGCCAACCAGAGCCTGCGTTCCTCCCTCGAAGGCATCCTTTCCGACATCGAGGAGGCCCGCGCCGCCGCGCAGCCCGACGCGGAAACCGCCGCCCTGGACCCCTTCCCCGACGCCTCCGACGGCGACGGCACCCTCCCCGCGCCCTCCGACGAACGGCTCCCTCCCTTTTCGACAGAATCTCAGGATTGACGGGGGCCCCGCATGGATGGACAAGCGCTTGCCAGGTGGGGCGCGTTGTGCTAGACTCCGCCTTGTTCGTAAATCAAATGATGAAAATTCTTGATGATTTCGTAAATTGAATGACGAAAAGGAGAACGAAATGAATATTTCCGTTTCCGGATCGGAGCGCGAACCCGTCACGGAGGAATCGTTCCGGGAACTCGTGGAGACGTCGGACCGGCTGGTCGCTGCGGTCTCGACGGAACGCCACCGCTATCTCTATCCGGCCATCGACTGGCGGGACCGTCTCGTCTGCGTGAAGGGCGCGCGGGGAACGGGCAAGACGACGATTCTGCTGCAACGCATCCGCGAGGCGTTCGGCGCGGGATCGTCCAAGGCGCTCTACGCGAGCCTCGACGACCTCTGGTTCGCGAACCGCCGGCTGAAGGATCTGGCGGCCTGGCTCGATTCGCACGGCTTTACGCACCTGTTCCTCGACGAGGTCCACCACCTGCCGGACTGGTCGCTGCAGATCAAGAACGTCTGCGACCAGTTCCCCGCCCTGAACGTCGTCTACAGCGGGTCGTCCCTGCTCCAGATCGAAAAGGCCGCTGGCGACCTTTCGCGCCGGCAGGCGACCTATCCGCTGGAGGGGCTCTCGTTCCGCGAATTCCTCGCGTTCGAGGGCGTGCTCGAGCACGAGGCCGTCCCGCTCGAAGCGCTTCTCGCGGACCACCGCTCGATCGCGGCGGACATCGTCGCCCGCGCGAAGCCGCTCCCGCTGTTCGAGCGCTATCTCAGGGAGGGGTTCTATCCGTTCCGGTTCGGCGCCTTCGCGGACTACCGCGGACGTCTCCTCGCCACGGTGAACAAGGTCCTCGACGTCGACTGGCCCAAGACCGAGCCGGTCTCGCGCGAAACGATCCTGCGCGCCAAGCGGATGCTGTCCGTCCTGGCATCGAGCGTCCCGCAGCAGCCGAACATGTCCGCGCTCTGGCGCGAACTGGAAACCGAGCGCAACCAGGGGCTCAAGATGCTCCGCGCGCTCGAGCGGGCGCGGCTGCTTTCGCTCTTCGCCGCGCGGGAGCCGAAGCTCAAGGACCTTTCCGCCCCGGAGAAGATCTACTGCGGCGACACGAACCTGATGCACGCGATCGCGCCGCGGACGGCGGCCGGCACGGTCCGCGAGACGTTCTTCGCGTCGCAGCTGCGGCAGGGGCACTCGCTGCTCGTCCCGGCGGCGGGCGACTTCCTCGTCGACGGCGACGTTCTCGTCGAAGTCGGCGGACGCGGCAAGGGCTTCGGGCAGATCAAGGACGTCCCGCGCAGCTTCGTCGCCGCGGACGGCATCGAAACGGGCTGGGGCGCCAAGATTCCCCTCTGGCTCTTCGGCTTCCTCTACTAGCCGCCCGCGCCGCGCCCCTCGCGGCGTCCGGGCGCGTGGCGGGGTGCCCACCCCGCCACGCGCCGGCGCTGCGACGGCCGGATTTCCCGCTTGCCTCGCGCCCCGCGTTCCTGTATACTTCGCCCCCGTCGGGACCCCTCCGGGGCCCCGGCGGACAACCGAACCCTTTGCAGCTTCTGCAAAAGTCGTTTTTCCCGGAACCTAGGAACTTCTTCGAACGGCGACGCGATGCAGGGTTGCGCGTACCAAAGCGCGCCCCTTCCGTGTTTCGTTCAAAGGCTTTCCTAGGGCCTCGGGAAAGAAGACGGACAAGGGACGCGCCTTTCTTGTAAGGCCCCCCGGCGGAGTTTCGTATAGGGAAGGTTGAACCCCACCCGAAACACCGCCATGAAAAAGCAAGAACAAGAAGACCTGATCGGCAAAGGCCTCGCCTGGGCCCCCGCCATCCAGCATCCGCTCGACCGGATGTACCTCAAGAAGATCGAAGGAATACCCCTCATGCCCAAGATCATGGGTTGGGTCGTTGATGCCCAGCGCGAGGAGCTCGAAGCGCTGTTTTCCGGGGATGGTGTTCTCGTGACCGAAGTGTCTTGCCCGGAAGCTGATTCGGCGTTCCGAGAGGCATGCGAGGCACTTGACCTTGATCGTTCCAACTTCCGGCTGTTCGTGATGTCGGATCCATCCGTCAACGCCTTCACGACCGGAAGCGACATTCCGACGGTGGTTGCGACGAGCGGACTCGTGAATGCCTGTTCAAGGGAAGAACTCAAGGTTGTTCTCGGCCACGAGCTGGGTCACTACATCTGCGGACACGTCCGCTGCCATGCGCTGGCGCGGTATCTTCAGGCCGGTGCTGCGTTCACGCCCGCTTGGATTGCGGCTGCCGCCATTGGTCCGGTTCTTATGTCGTGGTCGCGCTATTCCGAAATCAGCGCCGACAGAGCCGGCCTCCTCGCGGGCAAGGATTTCGAAGCGGCCTGCGGCGTATTCTTGAAACTGGGAGGATTCCCCTATCTCAAGGGAATCCCGAAAAAGCCAAGCCTGGCATTGATGGAGCAGCATGTCGACTACACGAAGCAAACTGGGAATTTCTCGATACTTCGCCGACTGTGGCGCGAAGTCAATTTTGCGCTCGGCGCCTCGCACCCGCGCGTCATAGAACGCTTCGCGGCGCTCGACGAATGGTGCGACCTCGGGTGCTTCGATGAACTCGCGGACGCTTCGCCGGACGATCGGCTCCGCATCGCCAGGGACGTCGGTACCGACTACCTGCGCAACGAACTCAACCTCGCTTTCGTCGAAACGGCGGCGGACTATCTCGAAAAAGACGGATCTGTTTCCCGCAAGAAATCGCTTCCGCTGCTGCGAAAAGCGTTCCTGCATGGCGGATCCTTCCGCGGAACAACGCTTGAGCGCCTCGTCTACGCGGAGGCGACGGTCCGTTGGAAGAAGGACGGTGACTTCGCCTACTCGCTTTCCCTCTTCTTCGCCGACGGCGGCGAGTCGGCCAGGAAAGCCATTCTCCCGGTCGAGTATTCGCCGGACCGCGACTTCGCCCCGGACGAGATCCGCGGAAAGTTCATCGAAGAGCGCTCGGACGAAATCAAATTCACCGTCTACAAACCCGTTGCCTAAAGGAGGAAGACAAATGATTCTCACGATTCTCGCCATTGCCGGGATTGCCACCGTTCTCGTCGCCAAGCTCTGGAAATACATTCTGGCGTTCCTCAACGGACCCGTCCGCGACCTTCTCGAGCGCATCTTCGGTGCCGAGCGCTGCGGGTGGTACGTGAAGTTCCTCCAGTGGGCGGACCGTCAGGCGACGGCGGTCAATCGCTTCATCAAGATGTATTGGCGCAAGTTCAGGGACACGATTCTCAAGGTTCAGTCGAAGTACGTGAAGAACGAGGACGGTACCTACACCAAGCGGACCGAATCCCTTGTGCGCGAGAAGTCGGAGGCGAAAACCTGTCGGCGCGTCGTGACGGAGGAGACGGTCGGCTGGGAATATCTCCCTGACGAAGTCCGCGCCGAGATGATGCGACAGCGGACGAACGAAGCCGTTCTGGACGACCGCGAGGTCGCTGCCGAAAAGATCCGCCAACGGGCCGAGGAAGAAGGCATCTCCCTCTCCGCCTAGCCGAAAGGAACCCCGCAATGACCAACGCAGTCCAGTCGTCTGCCGCCATACCTGCCACGAATGCGGTCGAAGCCTCAACAGCCGCCATGAATGCGGTCGGCATCGTACCTGCCGGCATCACGGATGCGGCCGATGCCATATCCACCACCGTCTCGAATCCGGTCGCGGCCGCGAAAGAAGTCGTCTCGAACCTTCTCGAGAAAGGCTCGACGAACATCACCAATGAGCCGGTCTCATCCGTCGGCACATCCCCGGACACGCCGCCAGATCAACAACCGAACGAGGGTGGCTTTTCGTTGACGATTCCCGTCCTCGTCGTCGCGGCCGTCATTGCGTTCTTCGCCGTCACCCGGAAAAAGTCAGTTACGGGGACTTCCGCAGCAGAATCGGAGAAAGCGCCTATGCCTTCCCAGCGCCCGGACGGTGCACCTCCAACAGAACCACGATCGGGCGAAATGTCCAGCTCCTCTGAATCGGGGTTGAACATCCCGAGTGCCGAGGCCGGCATGATTGCGGACGACGTTCTTGCGGCCGTTGCGCCCGACGCACCGGATCGAGCCGTTCTCCGGGCCGCGCTCCTGACTATGATTGCCGGAGGTGCGGCGCCGTCCGACCCGCGCCTTTCCGCCATACTCCGCATCGACGAATCTTTCGAAAAACGCCCCGGACTGAAGTATCTGCGGCGCGTCTCCATCCTGCGCCGCAAGGACGGAACGTCGGGCTCCCTCGCGAAGGTCGAAAGCGAAATCGGCTGGGAATACGTTCCCGATGCCGTGCGAGGCGAATTCATCCGGACGCGCGGCGACAAGGTCGCGCGGCGCATCTTTGACGCGGAAAAGGCGGAGAAGAAATGAACGGAAGATGGGACTTCATCGATCCGGAAACGTCTCTCGACGCGACGAAACCCGTTCGTCCCGCCGGCGAACCGAATCAAGCGGAAAAGACGGATGAAAACAAGGAGAAGGAGCCGACCATCGCATTCGTTGCGCGCGAGCCTCTCTATTCGCTCTCAAACCTTGTCCTAGACCTCGCCACGGCGAAACGACTCGAATCGCTCAAGAACCGGTTCAAGACGCATCGCCTTGTCTATGAAGACTGGGGCCTCGGCCAGACCGATCCGAGCGGACGCCACATCGCCTTCAACCTCTACGGGCCGCCGGGAACGGGCAAGACGATGTGCGTCGAGGCTCTTGCCCGCGAGTGGGGCAAAAGGCTCATCGACGTAAGCTACGCCGAGATCGAGTCCAAATACGTCGGCGAAACCGGGAAGAACATCGTTGCCGCGTTCAAGGCCGCCAAGGAACAGAATGCGCTTCTCTTCTTCGACGAGGCGGACAGCATACTCGGCCAGAGGATGACCTCCGTGACGCAGGCAGCCGACCAGGCGGTCAACGTCGCCCGCGCCGTGATGCTCAAACAGCTCGATGCCTTCGATGGAATCGTCGCCTTTGCGACGAACCTCGCCCGGAACTTCGACGGCGCGTTCGTCCGGCGCATCCCGATCCACATCGAGATTCCGCTGCCCGACGAAGACGGCCGCCGTCGCATTCTCGAGACGATCCTGCCGGACGCCGTTCCATTCAAACGTCGGATAGACTTCGCGTTGCTGGCCGCGAAGACGCAAGGTCTTTCCGGCGGCGATCTCAAGAATGTCGCCGTGAACGCCGTTTCCGACCTTGCCGCACAGCCGTGGCAGACGATGGACGCCCCCACGATCACCTCCGCGTTCGTCCTTCACGCCGAGGCAACGGCCAAGGCCAAGCGCGACGTCGGTCGCGGTCCCACCGTCGTCGTGGACGAGGAGGTGCCGATGGAGGTGGGACATGATTGACGTCATCGTCAAAGGAGCCATCGCCGCCGGTGCGGCCGCCGCCGCGTGGTATGCCGACAAGAAGGTCAAGGAAAAGACGGGCAAGCACATTCACGAGCACGCCGTCGATTTCATCAAGTCGCTCTGGACGCGCCTGAAGAACTGGGCGTCGAAGTTTCTCGCCGAACACGAGAGCGTCCGCAAGGTCTACCTAAGCGCCGTCAGCATCGCGGCCGCGATCAAGCGGGCGCAGAACGACGGCGTGAAATACTTCCGAATGAAAGTCTTCGCCCAAGAAGCCGCGACGCCGGCGGTGAGGGTCATCAAGGAAGAGACCGTGACGCTCGACGAAGCCGATGCCGTTCTCCGGACGGCGAAAACAGAAGCGATCCTCGCCCAGCGCTGATCTGAGCGACGGAAACAAACGAGACGGACCGATGAAGAATGGACAATGACGCGACAGATTCGGCGCAATGGAGCGTTCCTGACCTCTTCAAGCCTGCGTTCGTCACAACGAGCGAGCCGGTCGCCGCGCTCGGGCGCCCGGCAGGACCTGTTACGGCGTTCTTCGGATTCGGAGAGGATGATCGCGCACTTCCGATGGAGAACGGCCTTCTCGTTTTCAGGAGGCGCGCAAACCGCTTTACAGCGGTTTCGGCGGAGTACGAGCGTGGCATTCGGATCGATATGCTCACACCGCCAAGGATCGGTTCCGTGGAACTCCGGACACTCTGTATGCTTGATGACGGACGCAAGGCGGTAGGGTTGATTATTGAAGAGGATGCCGGTGAATTGGACAATCCGATTCTCGACGAGGAAAAGTCCCGCTTCGCAAAACTGGTCGCGGAACATGCCGCCTTGGTTCCGATCCTCTCGGAACTGGATTGGTTCCGAAATCGCTCCGAAGATTTCTTCGCAAGCCGGGCGCACGAACTGGCCGCAGAACTCCTGGAGCGCACCCGGACGCTTTCCGAGGCGGAAAGGAAACTTGCCGAATCCCGCGAGTCGCGCTTGAAGAACGTGGGGGTTATCGGCGTCTTGAAGAACGCGGCGACAAGCCTGGGCCACGAATGGTTGGAGCGGCAGGTCCGACAGGCCGGGCAGCGAATCTCAGAAACCCGTGAAGCGATGGCGGCGAATGACGAGGAGGCCGCGAAGCACCGGCGGTTTTCGCTTGAAGACACAATCGCACGCCTCGTCGATGCCGAAGAATGCTTCTTTCGAAAGTACCGCGAATTCTGCCTCGTCCGGCATTTCCGGGCGCAGTTCGAAGCCGAAATCGTCGGGGGAAGATTGCTTCGAAACGATCTCGAGAGCCGCATTGTCGAGCTTCGGTCCAAGAACGCCAAAACCGCCGCCGAAATCGCCGAACTCGAAACGAGGCTTCCCGAATTGCGCGCAATGCTCGGGCGCGACACCGAATCGTTGAGCCAACAGGAGCGCGCCCTAGTTGCCGCCGAAACATCGAACGCGGCTTTGGAGAAGACCTTTCGCGAATCGTTCGAGGCGCTGGTCGGCCATCCGCCGGCTTTCGCGAATGGTGCGCCTGACGAGCAGGGTCATCTGCCGGGAACGCCAGAGGACGAGACTGGGGGTGCCCAGGGCGGCGAGTCGCTTTCGTTTCGTTGTCCCGAATGCGGCAGGGCAATCTCCGTCCGCGAAGATTCGGACACCTATCTGGCGAATTGCCCGGAATGCGGTGCGACCATTGATTTGACCGAACTTGAACCCGAAACCTGAAGGATAGCCAAATGAAAACATCCTGCCCCCATTGCGGCCAGCACCTCGAAGGCGACGACTCGCTCGCCGGAACATCCGTGGAATGCCCCGGATGCGGAAAAACGTTTGACGTGCCAGGGGTCACGGAAGCGAACCCCTCCGCTCCTCCGCCGCTGCCGGACAATCCCTCGGAAAACGAAGGGACACTGGACGAAGCGAACCGTCTCCTGGAACGGTTGATCGGCAATGTCGCCCACGCCATTCTCGGCATCATTCGACGTGTTGGCACAGTCCTGCAATGGTTCCTTAGCGCCAAGTTCGCCAAGTTCCTCATCCTTCTCCTGATCCTAGCCGTATTGCTGGCCGCGCTCGGCTGCATCGCTATTGCGCCCTATGCCGCCATCCTGTGGTTCTTCAAAGCCCCTCCGAAAGAAATTCCCGAAAACGAATTTTTCTTTACGCCTCCTGAATGGCAATGGTGGTTCGAGCCGAAGGATTCGCTTCAGACCATCGCGATCATCGTTGAAATCGTCTGGATGGCGCTATTTGTCGCCTGGGGAATCTGGATTGGAATTAGGAGCTATAAGCGGGGGGCCATTGCCCGCTGGCGGGAACGCCGCCGCGCTCGCAAGGCGGCGCGCACGTAGCCAACGAAAGAACGACAAAACGGAGACAGCAATGGGAACCATCATCGGAGACTTCTTCAAGAAAGTCGGGCGCGGCATCGACAAGATGACCGACGGGAACATCCTCGACGGTCTCGGCGATGTGTTGGGAGCGCCCATCGACGTAGCCGGACGAACGGTAAATGGCGCGTTGAACCTCGTGGGGCTCGGCGAAGAGGAACTCGAGCCGGGAGCGAAACTTCTTCTGTGCGAGACCGCCCTTCTCGCCAAGATGGCGAAATCGGATGGTCGCGTCGACAAATCGGAAATCGACTTCGTCAACGCCGTGTTCGACGATCTGGAGCTGGACGGCGAGGCGCGCAAGGCCCTCCAAGGTTTCTTCAACGAACAGAAGAAGGATGTCTCCGATGTCGCGGAGTGGGCGCAGGGCGTCGTGCAGGCCGTCATCGAGATGAATCCCGACGACGAGGATTGCGGTATCGACATCCGGTTGCAGGTCTACCGTCATCTGTTTCTGATGGCACTCGCGGACGGCGAACTCGACGATGCGGAAGTCGCGCTGCTCCGCGCGCTCCCCGATCCGCTCGGCTTCAAGCCGGAAGTGTTCGATCTTGTTGTTGCCGAACTCTCCGAAGGGTCCAGCGACGAAGACGGTGCCGCCCTCGCGGCCGCCTTCGCGACGCTCGGAGTCTCTCCGGATGCGACCGACGCCGAAGTCAAGAAAGCCTGGAAAAGGAAGCTGGCCGCGTTCCATCCGGACAAAATCCAGGGCAAGGATCTCGACCCTGAATGGGTGGAGCTGGCGAACCAGAAAAGTGCGGAGATCAACCAGGCGTACGAAACGATCAAATCGGCCCGCAGCGAATCGGAATCGTCCGGAACGCCTGCGACGGCGAAAACAAAACGGGAGCCATCCCGAAAATCTTCGAACAAGCGATCCAGCAAATCCGGTTCATCCGGCAACCGCAGAACCAAAATCACGGAAGACGCCGGGCTATGTTTCTCGTGTCCGCATTGCGGTACCCGTTTTTCCGTACCCGAAGAATCGGACGAATATCTGGTCGATTGTCCGGGGTGCGGAGAGTCGGTTGACTTGACCGAAATCGAACCGGAATAGACGAAGGAGTGGAAATATGGCTTTTCTTACGGCGATTCGCGACAGGTTTGACTCGCTTGTTCTTGACGCCAAACGCATAACTTCCCTGTTAAGTCTTTTTGCGGCGGTCGCATTGGCCATCGCCTCCGGCGTCGGGAGTTTCTTCGTGCCGACAAAACTTCTCGGCGTTCTTCTGGCGGCGCTTGGTTGTTTCGCCGCAGGGTGGATGTTTGCCACGTCTCTTTCCAAATTCGACCGGTTCGGCGCCAAAAATCGTGAAACGGCCGAAGCGCTCCGGGCAGAATTGAAGAAAAAGGCGGACGAAGTCGGCCGTCTCGAGAACGTAGTCGCGGATCTCAAGGCGGACCGGGACCGTCTTGAAAAACAACGCATCGACATCAACGCCGTCCGTCCAATCCTCAAGCTCGGGCTCGTGGAAGCGGACATGTCGGTCAAGGACGTGAAGATCGCGTGGATGAACGACTTCGATTCGGAGGGGTTGATCGAGTCGCTCTACCGCGCCACTCGAAGCCAATACGTCGGCGTACTGGAACGTTCGTTCAAGGCATCCTACGGCGTCGATCTGATGAAACTTCGAATTCGCGAAGAGGACAACCGCATCCGCGTAGCTGGAATCGAGCCTGAAAGTCTCGGGTTCAAGGATGACGAAACAAAATGGCTCGTGCGTCAGAAACAGACATACCGGCTCACGACAACGGACGAAACGGAAGGCGGGCCGATGCCGGTCCTCGATCCCGCGACGGGATTCAAGAACGGAGAGAAGTTCTACGAAATCGACCGGACCGAACCTTTCAATGGAAGCTTGGATCTCAATGCGACGGCGACTTTCTGCACGGAACAGGAGAGAGAGCTTAGGAAACGTCTGAACAATGGCATCGGCGAAGACTTCCGTAACGTCAACCTCTACATTCGCCGAATGGCAGAGGGATTCATCCAAACGCTGCTCTCCCCCGTGGGGAAACCGGTTGAGTTCGATTCGATTCCGCTTGCCCAGATCGAAGGCGAAACCGGCTGGCTCTCGCTCGAAGAGTTTGCAAAAGATTGGAACAAAAGTCTTGAAGTTCCGATGAGTTGAAATCGTGCGGACGACTGTCGATGTTGAAGCAACTCAAACAATTCCTTTCCGGCCTCGTCTGCCTTCTTCTCGGAGGCGGCGGGCTGTGGTACTGCGCCCAGGAGCCGCTCGTGGAGGAACGAGAGGAATTGCCGGACTACGACTATCTGGAGGAGATCCGAGAACTGGAAACGGAGGGACGGCTCGGCGAGGCGGAGCAGCTCGCGGACTGGGTCCTGGACGGGAGCGACATCACGAACCGGTCCGAGGTCGTTGCCGTGCGCGACGAGATCCACGAAAGGCGGACGGCGTTCTGGAACCGCGCCTACCGCGCGGGGAAGGGATTCGTCGTCGGGGAGGGAACGTCCATCGAGGAGCTCGGCGGAGCCGTCGTCTCCGACTTTCTGCTCTGGGGCGACATCCGCGATCTGGCGAAACAGGGATGGAACAAGGCGACAGGCAAGGAAACGGATCCCGTCGTCGCCGGCCTTGCCGCGGTCGGCGTGATCACCTCGGTCGCGTCCTACGTTCCGGATCCGGCGGAGGGCGCCGAGGTCTCCGCCGACGCCTCGTTCTCGCTTCTCAAGACGCTTCGAAAGACGGGGCATCTTTCGAAGAGGTTCTGCGGCGTCCTCGTCGACGGTTGCAAGAAGTCGGTCAAGACGAAGTCGCTCACGAAGGGAATGAAGGAGATCGTCGTCGGGATGAAAGGGCTCTTCGACGGCGCCGGCGCCGCGCGCGCGGCGGCCATCATGAAGCACGTGAACGACGTCGATTCCCTGACGGCCGTGTCCAAGATGGCGAAGCAGGCCGCCGAGCCGGCGGCGATCCTCGTCCGGAAGCACGGCGCGGCGGGCGTGGACGCCATTCGCGAGCTGTCGAAGGCGGAGGACGGAGCGGAAGCGCTCGTGAAGGCCGCCCGCAAGGGGCCGAAGGGGCTGAAGAAGATTCTGGCCTACACGAAGTATGGCGCAAGAGCCGCGAAGTCCGCCCGTCTCGGGCATCTGCAGGAATTGACCCAGGAAGTCGCCCGACAGATCGTCGCGGCCATCGGCCGCCTCCCGATGGCGATCGTCTCGGGATTGCTCGCCATGATCGGCCTTCTCCAGACGAAGGTCTGGTGGATCGCCCGAATCGGTTGCAGACAAAAACCTTCGGCCCCGCCACCGGCTTCCGATGCGGCGTGATTTGGTTCAAGAAAGGAAACGACCATGGGCAAAGTCTACACATCGTTCGAAACCGTGTCCCGGGCCTTCAACAAGGTTCGAACGGAACTCTGGAATCTCGGCGTCCTGTGGGACGGGTCGAAGCTGGAACGGGTGCCGTGCGTCTACAATCCGTTTGCTCCGCTGGCGGCGCTCGGCGGAACGATGGGATGGTACGATCCGAAGAAGGGGCGGCAATGGATCGAGTTTCCGTCGGTGTATCTCCCGATTGAGGCGCTGTGGAAGGATCTCGGCGCGAAGGCGAACGCCCCGGACGTGTTCCGCCACGAATTCGCGCACGCGATCGTCGACTTCTACCCCGGAGCGGTCTCTCGCGGCGGGACGTTCCGCGCGGCGTTCGGCGGCGCCTGCGGAGCGAAGCCCGCCGAACGCCGCGGCGTGCCTGGATGGGAGGAGCGCTACGTCTCCGAGTACGCGACGAAATCGACCGAGGAGGACTTCGCCGAGACCTTTATGCTCTTCGTGAAGCACAAGGGGAAGATTCCCGCGAGGTTCGCGAGGAAGCCCGCCATCCGGAAGAAGTGGAAGGCCGTGGAGGAGATCGTGAAGCGCGTCGCGGCGGCGACGCGGTGACGCCGCGCTTGCGCGGTCGGCCGGCACCATCCGTCGCGGGGTCTCCACCCCGCCACGGACGGTGTGCAGATGTTTCATTTTCGTGTAGGATTGACAGAAATCAACTTTGATTTTCGTGTAGGATTCAATGATTTTATAGTAACTTGACAAAGTAAACGCGCCCCCGGCTCGGCCGGGGGCGCGTTTACTTTGTCAGTAAGAGGGGGCGCGCTTACTCTGGCAAACGGCGGACCGGGTCGACGAGGAGTTGGACGCGTGCCCTCCCTCCCCTCCCCCGGGGGAGGGGGCGTTTACTCTGGCAAATCGCTTCCGCGAAACGCCTGCCCCGGGTCGCACCTTGCCATTTGAACGCGCTTCCGGGGGCCGCCGACGCCCGACAGCAGCGCCTTTCGTGCCCATGAACGCATCGGCGGCCCCAAAAAGACCCCGCCAAGTAAACGCCTTTGTCAGAGCAAACGCCCTTGGTGGCGTTTGCACTGACAAAGCGGCGTTTACTTTGGCGAGTCACCGCCCGTTTGCGGGGGACGGAGCGTTCTGCTAGAATCGGGCGCATGAGGAAACGCACGATTCTGCTGGCCGCGCTCGTGGCGGCGCTGTTCGCCGCCGTGGCGCTCGTGCAGGGCCGCCAGCGCGCCGCAAGGGCCGCGGCGGCGGAAAGCGAACGGCCCGCCGCGGGCGCTCCGGACGCCGCGGAGGGGCCGAGGATCGTCGCGCTCGACCCCGGCCTCGCCGAGACGCTCTGCATGCTCGGGCTCGGCGGCCGCCTCGTCGCGCGCACCGCGTTCACCGACTTCCCCGCATCGGTCACGAACCTCCCCGTCGTCGCCGACGCGAAGGGGCTCGACCTCGACGCCCTCGCCGCCGCGAGGCCCGACTTCACGATCCTCCCCGAGCCGATGCTCTCCGCGGACCTGCACAGGATCCTCGAGGAGCGGCGCCTCAGCCACTTCTCCGTCCGCAACGCCACGCTCTCCGACTTCTACCAGTGCGCCTACGAGCTCGCCGTCCGGTTCGGCGCGGAGGAGACGGCGCGCCTCTGGCTCGAGACGATGGACGAGATCACCGGCGAGGCCTCGCGCCGAGTCGCGGCCGCCGTCACGCGCGCCGGCGGGCGGGCGCCGTCCGTCCTGCTCGTCCTCGGCCGCCCCGCCTCGTCGCCGGACCGACTCCTCGCCGCCGGGCGCCAGTCGTTCCACCAGGGTCTGCTCGACGCCCTCGCGCTCCCCAACGCCTGCCCGGGCGAAGTGCAGTATTCCGAGCTCTCGCCCGACGAGGCCGCGGCGCTCCGCCCCGACGTCCTCGTCGAGATCCGGACCGGCGGCGACGCCGCCGTCATCGCCGCCCTCACCGACTGGGCCGCGCGCGCCGACATCCCCGCCGTCCGAACGGGCGACGTCCACGTCCTCTCCGACGCCTGGGCCCTCCGCGCCGGCCCCCGCATCGACCTGCTGCTCTCCGCCCTCGCCGACTACGCCGCCCAGTGGGCGGAGAAACAGTGACGAGTGACGAGTGACGAGTGACGAGTGACGAGTGACGAGTGGCTCAACCTTTCAACCTTTTCAACCTTTTCAACTCGAATGATGCAACCCCACATCGACCGCTACCGCGTCCGCTCCTACGAATGCACGCCCGAGGGCGTGCTGCGCGCGCCGGAGCTGCTCAACTACCTCCAGGAGACCGCCTCGGAGAACGCGCGCGTGCTCGGCTTCGACTTCCCCGTGATCGACGAGGCGACCGGCGCGCGCGGCGCGTGGGTCCTCGCGCAGATGCGCCTCCGCGTCGACCGCTACCCGCGCTGGCGCGACACGGTCCTCGTCGACACCTTCCCGTGGGGCGCCCGCGCCCTCACCGCCAACCGCGACTTCGCCGTCTCGCTCGAGGACGGCACCCCGTGCGCCGTCGCGACGACGCGCTGGATGCTCATCGACCCCGCCACGCGCAAGCCCGTGCGGCTCCCGCCGTCGGTCGGCGCGGTCGACGCCGGCCGCGAGCCCGTCTTCGGCGTGCCCGACGCCTTCTCGCGCCTGCGCTGGCCGGACCCGCCCGCCGCGGAGACGCCCCCGCAGGCCTACCGCGTGATGCGCTCGCAGATCGACCTCAACGGCCACGTGAACAACGTCCACTACGCCAACTGGATGCTCGAGAGCGTCCCGGCGGAGGAGGTCCGCGGCCTCCTCGTCTCCGAATGCGAGATCGCCTTCCGCTCCGAGACGCTCTACGGCGAGCGCGTCGAGTCCTGCACCGCGTCGCTCGGCGGCGGCGCCTTCGCGCACCGCGTCCGCCCGGCCGGCGGCGGCCCCGACCACATCCTCGCCCGCACGCAGTGGCGCGCCTTCGCGTGATGGACGCCCCCCCGCCCTCCCACGCCCCGCCGCGCCGCCGCATCCTGTTGCACGCCTGCTGCGGCCCGTGCTCGACGCACTGCGTGCGCGAGCTGCGCGCGTCCGGCGTCGAGCCCGTGCTTTTCTACTCCAACTCCAACATCGACACGGAGGAGGAGTTCGGGAAGCGCCTCGCCGCGCTGCGCGCCTTCGCGGCCGCGGAGGGCGTCGAGGTCGTCGCCGACGCCTACGACCCGGCCTCGTGGGAGCGCGCCGTGGCGGGGCTCGAGGCGGAGCCCGAGGGCGGCGCGCGCTGCGACCGCTGCTTCCGCCACAACCTCGCCCGCGCCGCGGCGAAGGCCGCCGAGCTCGGGTTCGAGGCGTTCTCGACGACGCTCACCGTGAGCCCGCACAAGTCGAGCCCGCGCGTCTTCGCGGCGGGCCGCGAGGCCGCCGCCGCGCGCCCCGGCGGCCCCGCCTTCGAGGCGCGCGACTTCAAGAAGCGAGACGGCTTCCTCGACTCCGTCCGGCTCGCGAAGGCCTACGGCCTCTACCGCCAGGACTACTGCGGCTGCCGCTTCTCCCGCGCCGCGCG
>CAMVRE010000033.1 GCA_947169825.1 uncultured Verrucomicrobiota bacterium
AGCGCCCCGGGGACGAACCGCCAGCTCGCAACGCTGCGCGGCGGCTGGGAGAGGCGCGCCGCGGCGCCGCCGCAGCGCAGGGAGAAGTCCTGCGCGCGACCGGTCGCGTTCACGGTGACGAGCGCGATCTCGCCCGTGGCGGGGTCCTGGAACGAGACGGCCTGCAGCCCGCCGGCGGAGCCGCCGGTGCAGCCGACGCGCACCATCCCGGGTCGCAGGTGGCGCGTGAGCTGCCCGTAGAGGCCCCACGCGGGCGAGAGCTCGAACGCGGAGGGGTCGCCGAGCGGGACGACGAGGAAGGTGCGGCGCTCCGGGGCCGGCGGCTCGGCGCGGCGGCGGAACGGCCGCGCCTGGAACAGGTGCGGGCCGCCCCATTCGTCGCTCGCGGTCGTCCACTGGTTGTAGCATCGCGCGCCCGCGCGGAGCTCGCGCACGATCCGCGCCATGCCCTCCGGCCCGAGGACAGTCCGCTCCGTGCAGTAGAGCGGCAGGTCCGGCATCTCGCGGTGCAGCGCGCCCATCGCGGGCTCGGGCTCCCCGCCGTAGTCGTGGAACGCCACGCCCCCGATCGCCGCGCGCGCGGCGGGGTCGGCGAGCAGCGGCCGCACGAAGAAGTCGGAGAGGTCGTAGTTGTGGTCGAAGGCCCACGCCGCGACGGCGTCGAGCCCGGCGCGGTCGAACGCGCGCCGCATCGCGACGAGGACGTCGCGCTGCTCCCACCACGGCATGCACGTGGCGGGCGTGGGACGGTCGCAGGCCGTGAGGCTCTCGTTCTGCGGCGAGACCGCGACGAGCGGCACGCCCTCCTCGCGCAGCGCGAGGACGCACCGCGCGAGGTAGCGCGCGTAGACCTCCGTGCAGGCCGGGTCGAGGCGCCCGTAGCAGCGCCGGCGGTTCGTCTTCATCCACGGGGGGATGCCCCACACCGCGGCGTGGAAGCGCAGCGCCGGATTGATCTCGCGGGCGCGGCGCAGGAGCGCGAAGAGGCCGCGGTCGCGGTCGCGCGCGACGGAGAAGCGCTCGAGGTCCCAGTCGCGCGCGCCCTCCGGCGCGTCGTCGTAGGTGAAGAAGTCGGGCGTCGCCTCCCAGTCGGTCGAGCCGAGCGCCACGCGCATGCAGCTCCACCCGGCGCCCTCCGCCGGGTCGAAGAGCGCGCGCAGGGCGGCGTCGAGGGCGTCCGGCGGCAGGCGCCGCAGCGCCGCGAGGTCCGTCCCCGTGAGGATGCTCCCGAGACCGAGCAGCGGCTGGTCGCGGTCGTCCGGATCGACGACGATCGTCCGCGCGGCCGGCGTGTCCCCGGCCCGCGCCATCGGCACCGGCCCACCGGCGAGGAACGCCCGCCCAGGCTCGGCGAACGAGACGGACGGCAGGACCGTGTCGGCGGGAGTCGCAGCCATGTCGGGCACGGCGCCGGCCCGGCGCGCGGCGCACAATGCGCCCGCGCGGCCGGCCGGCCTTGCGCGCTAGCCGCTGACGACGGAGCCGAGCTGGAAGATCGGCATGAACATCGCGACGACGATGCCGCCGATCACGACGCCGAGGAAGACCATGAGGAACGGCTCCATGAGCGAGGTGAGCGTGGCGAGCATCGTCTCGACCTCCTCGTCGTAGGAGTCGGCGATGCTCGTGAGCATCTCGTCGACGCGGCCCGCCTTCTCGCCGGCCGCGATCATGCGCACCATCAGGATCGGCAGGAAGGGCTTGCCCTCGAGCGAGGCCGAGAGCGTGCCGCCCTGCTCGACGCCGGCGCGGGCGTCGAGGAACGACTTCTCCAGCGCCGCGTTGCCGATCGAGCGCGCGACGATGTCGAGCGCGTTGAGGATCGGCACGCCCGAGGAGAGCATGTCGGCGAAGAGGCGGCAGAAGCGGCCGATCGACACCTTCAGGACGAGCTCGCCGAAGACCGGGATCTTGAGGAACGCGGCGTCGGACGCGTAGCGCCCGGCGGTCGTTCCGCGCCAGCGCTTGAAGGCGTAGACGCCGCCGCCGATCACGATGCCGAGCATGTACCAGTACTTCTTGATCCACTCGCCGACGTTCACGAGGAACTGCGTCGGTCCGGGCAGCTCCTTGCCGAAGCCGGAGAACATCTCCGCGAAGACCGGGACGACGAACGTGATGAGGCCGAGGGCGATGATCATCGCGAGCGACATGATCACGGTCGGGTACGTGAGCGCGCTCTTCACCTTGCGCACGAGGCGCGCGGAGGAGTCGAGCATCACGGCGAGCCGCTTGAGGACGGGCGCGAACTGGCCGGAGGCCTCGCCCGCCGCCACCATGTTGACGTACATCGAGTCGAAGACCTGCGGGTAGATCGCGAGGCCGTCGGAGAAGGGCGAGCCGCTCTCGATGCTGTCGCGCAGGCCCTTGAGGATCGGCTTGAAGAGCTTGCTCGTGTTCTGCTCCTCGAGCGTGGAGACCGCGGAGATGATGGACATGCCCGCGTTGAGCATGCCCGACATCTGGCGCGTGAAGGGGATGAGGTCCTTCTTCTTGATCTGGCCCGCGCCGCGGACCCTGACCGGGTTTGCCATGTTCGTCGTCTCCTGTTCTGGATGGAAGGGGGTTTTGGTGTGGGAGGAGGGGATCGGGCGGGCTACTCGGAGCCCGTCACCGCGAGCGCGGCCTTGAGGCTCGTGAGGCCGTCGCGGACCTTGAGCAGGCCGACGTCCTTCAGCGTCATCATGCCCTCCTTGACGGCGATCTTGCGGATCGCGTCGGAGGGAAGGCCCTTCACGATGGCGGTGCGGACGTCGTCGGAGACGGGCAGCACCTCCATGATGGCGCCGCGCCCCTTGTAGCCGCTGCCGTTGCACTTCGGGCAGCCCACCGCGTCGTAGATGGTGGCGCCGTCGAAGGCGTGGGGGTCGATCTCGTTGGCCTCGAGCATCTGCGCGTCGAACGTCCCCTCCATCGGCGCCTTGCAGTAGGGGCAGAGGCGGCGGTAGAGGCGCTGCGCCTGCGCGAGGATGAGCGACGAGGCGAGCAGGAACGGCGGGATGCCCATGTCGATGAGACGGGCGATGACGCCGGGGGCGTCGTTGGTGTGCAGCGTCGAGAGCACCAGGTGGCCCGTGAGCGCGGCCTTCACGGCGATGTCGGCCGTCTCGCCGTCGCGGATCTCGCCGACGAGGCAGATGTCCGGGTCCTGGCGCAGCACCGAGCGCAGCACCGAGGCGAACGTGAGGCCGACCTGCTGGTTCACGGCGACCTGGTTGACGCCGGGCAGCTGGTACTCGACCGGGTCCTCGGCGGTGACGATGTTCACGTCCGGCTGGTTGAGGTCCTGGAGGCAGGAGTAGAGCGTCGTCGTCTTGCCCGAGCCGGTCGGCCCCGTCACGAGGATGATGCCGTGCGGCTGGTCGATCGCGTGCTTCATCGCGCGGTAGGCGAAGTCGTCGAGGCCCAGCGCGGCGAGGCTCGGCGCGAGGTTCGTCTTGTCGAGCGTACGCATGACGACCTTCTCGCCGTGGATCGTCGGGAGGATGGAGACGCGGATGTCGACCTCCTTGCCCATCGCCTTCACCTTGAAGCGGCCGTCCTGCGGGACGCGGCGCTCGGCGATGTCGAGGTCGGACATGATCTTGATGCGGGATACGATCGCGTTGTGCAGCGCCTTGGGCGGCGCCGGGCGCTCGATGAGCGCGCCGTCGATGCGGTAGCGCAGGCGCGAGGTCTTCTCCATCGCCTCGAAGTGGATGTCGGAGGCGCCGGTGCGCAGCGCCTCGACGAGCATCATGTTCACCATGCGGATGACGGGCGCCTCGTCGGCCGACTGGATCGACTGGTCCAGGCTCTCCTCGGCGTCGGAGCCCTTCGAGAGCTCGAGCTCCGTCTCCGGCGAGTGCATGACGTTCTCCATCGCCAGCGCCGGGTTCTGGCTGTTGCGCTGCTGCTCGGCGCGCGTGAGGGCGTCGTTCACCTCCTTCTCGATCGCGACGAGCGGGAGGACCTCGAGCTTGACGGTGCGGGCGACGTTCTCCGGCGCCATCATGTCGAACGGGTCGCCGAACGCGACGACGAGCGCGTCGCCGCACTTCTGGAGCGGAAGCGCCTTGTTGCGCTTCCAGAAGTCGGGCGTCGCCAGGTCGATGAGCGCGAGCGGCGTGGCGAAGTTCTTCGGCAGCTGCAGCGGCTCGTGCCCGACGTATTCCGCCTCGGCGAGCAGCAGCTTGCCGGAGTCGACCTTGCCGCTCTCCATCAGGTAGCGGTCCAGCGGCGTCCGCCCCGCCTCCTGCACCGCCTCCTCGAGCTGCTCGGCGGTGAGCACGCCGCGCGCGACGAGCACGGAGTTGAAATTGGAGTAGAACTTCTTCTCTTCGGCCATGGGCGATCCGGGGATGAAGGGTTGGAAGGGTGTGGCGGTCTCGGAAAGGTCGCAGGGGTCAGGCACCGGGGAAGCGGATGTCGGCGGAGGCGCGGTGGCCGTCGAGCCCCTCGATGTCGGCGAAGGTGCGGACGACGGGGAGCGCGTCGCGCAGGTCGCCCTCGGCGTAGCGCACGACGCTCGTGCGGTGGCGGAAGGCCTCGACGGTGAGGCCGTCGAACATCCGCGCCGCGCCGCCGGTCGGCAGAACGTGGCTCGGGCCCGCGGCGAAGTCGCCCGCGCTCTCCGGCGTCCAGTGCCCGGCGAAGATGGCGCCCGCGGTCTTCGCCCGCGGGATCCATTCCTCGGGGTTCTCGACCGCGAGCTCGAAGTGCTCCGGCGCGAAGCGGTTCACGAGGTCCATGCCGTCGGCGAGCGAGGGCGCCGTCGCGATCAGGATGCCGCCGCGGTTCACGACGCGCTCGACCGTCGCGCGGCGCGACATCCTCCGGATGCGCTCCGGGAGGATGTCGGCGACGGCGTCCGCGAGCTCGGGGCTGTCGGTGACGAGCATCGCGCGCTCGTGGCCGCTTCCGTGCTCGGCCTGGGCCAGGAGGTCCGCCGCGACCCAGTCGGGCTTCGCGGTGGCGTCGGCGAGGATCGCGCACTCGCTCGGGCCGGCGACGAGGTCCAGCGCCACCGTCCCGTAGACCTGGCGCTTGGCGGCGGTGACGAACGCGTTGCCGGGGCCGACGATCTTCTCGACCGCCGGGACGCGGCGCGTGCCGTAGGCCATCATGCCGATCGCCTGGATGCCGCCCACGCGGTAGGCCTCGGTGACGCCGCAGACCTTCATCGCGAAGAGGATCTCGGGGCGGACGGAGCCGTCCTTCGCGCACGGCGTGCACGCGACGATCTCCGGCACGCCCGCGACCTGGGCGAGCGTCGCCGTCATCACGACGGTGGAGGCGAGCGGCGCCGTCCCGCCCGGGACGTAGACGCCGACGCGCGAAAGCGGGGCGAAGCGCTCGCCGAGGCGGCCGCCGTGGGGCGTCTCGACCTCCCAGTCGGGGCGCATCGAGCGGCGGGCGAAATCCGCCACGCGGTTGTGCGCCTCGAGGATGCTCCCCTTGACGGCGGGCGCGAGCCGGTCCTCGGCCGCGTCGAACTCCTTCGCGGAGATCCGCAGCTCCGTGGGGTGGACGGTGACGCCGTCGATGCGGGCCATCGCCGCGAGGATGGCGGCCTCCCCGCGGGCGCGGATGTCGGCCAGCAGGTCCGCCGCGATCCGCTCCGCCTCCGGATCGAACGTCGGCCGCATCATGAACTCCTCGACCGTCGTGGAGCGGCGGGCGGGATTCCAGTGGACGACGCGGAAGTGGGAGGGGGTGGAGGGTCTCATGGATTGCGGTTCGGGTCTCGGATGGCGTAAGGCCACGCATTCTAGCACAACCCGCCGAAAAGTGGAAACCCTTTTCTAGCCAATGGCCCGCCACGGTGACCGCCCCCGTCGAGCGGGAGGCGATTCCTATGCCAAGCTCACGAATTCGGCGGCGCGCGCGTCTGGACACGCGCGGGGGCGTGTGGTAGACTCCGCCGCCGTTCCGCGCAACCCGGCACGCCTCCCATGAAAGAGATCGCCTACGTCCTCGTCAATCCCTACACCATCCGCAAGTCCCGCCTCGGCGGCGTCCTCGCCCGCTACCTGAGCCGGACGGACCTCAAGCTCGTCGCCGCCCGCATGTTCGGCGCCTCGCAGGGACTGGTGGAGGACTACGCCCGCGCCGTCGTGGAGCGCACCGACTCCACGCCCCACATCGACACGCTCCTCGACGCCTACATCCGCAAGGAGTACGCCCCCAAGAAGGAGACCGGCCGCCCCCACCGCGCGCTCTGCCTGCTCTTCGAGGGCGAGGACGCCATCCGCAAGATCTGGGAGTGCACCGGCTCCGTCACCCTGCGCTGGGGCGGCGGCCAGACCGTCCGCGAGACGTTCGGCGACTACATCGCGGAGGACGACGGCTCCGTCTCCTACTTCGAGCCCGCGGTCCTCGTGGCGCCCACCCGCTCGTTCGCGGTGAAGACGCTCAAGATCCTCCTCGACCACATCGAGGACAGCGGCATCGTGAACTCCCACTTCGGCGAGCCCGGCGTGGAGCGCACGCTCGTGATGCTCAAGCCCGACAACTTCCAGCGCCCCTCGCTCCGCGCGGGCAACATCATCGACCTGCTCTCCTCCTCCGGCCTGCACATCGTCTGCGTGAAGAAGTTCGCCATGACGGTCGCGCAGGCCGAGAAGTTCTACGGCCCGGTCGTGCAGTCGCTCACGGAGAAGTTCCCGGGCTTCGGCGCGGGGCGCGTCGCGGGCGCCGTCTCGCGCGAGCTCGGATTCGACGTCTCGCCGGACGCCGTCCGCCCGCTCTGCGAGGCGATCGCGCCCGAGTTCGCGAAGAACCAGTTCGAGGACATCGTCGAGTTCATGACGGGCTTCCGCCCCTCCGCCGTCCCGGAGGAGGAGAAGGCGACGCGCGCCGGCGCCGAGTGCCTGGCCCTCATCTACGAGGGCGCGAACGCCGTCGCGAAGATCCGCGACATCCTCGGCGCCACCGACCCGAACAAGGCGCGCCCCGGCTCGGTCCGCCGCGAGTTCGGCACCAACATCATGGTGAACGCCGCCCACGCCTCCGACTCGCCGGAGAACGCCAAGCGCGAGATGGACATCATCGACATCGCCGGCGACAACATGTCCCCGATCCTCCGCAAGTACTGCAATGAATAGCGTCCTCCAGGCCATCCAGCCCTCCGCCACCCTCGCCATCTCCGCGCGGGCGAAGGAGCTCGCGGCGCAGGGCGCGAGCGTCTGCAACTTCGCCGCCGGCGAGCCGGACTTCGACACGCCGGACGTCATCAAGCGCGCCGCCATCGCCGCCATCGAGGCGGGCAAGACGAAGTACACGGCGGCCAAGGGGATGCCCGAGCTCTGCCGCGCCGTCGCGGAGAAGTTCGCGCGCGTGAACGGCATTTCCTACGACCCCGCCACGGAGATCCTCGTCTCCTCCGGCGGCAAGCAGTCGCTCTTCTACGCGTTCCTCGCGCTCCTCGAGCGCGGCGACGAGGTCCTGATCCCCTCCCCCGCCTGGCTCTCCTACCCCGAGCTCGTCCGCGTCGCCGGCGGCCGTCCGCGCTTCGTGAAGACCACCGCGCGCACCGGCTACAAGCTCACGCCGGCGCAGCTCGAGAAGGCGATCCGCCCGCGCACGAAGGTCCTCGTCCTCAACTACCCGAGCAACCCCACCGGCGCGGTCTACTCCGCCTCCGAGCTGCGCGCGCTCGGCGAGGCCGCCGTCGCGCGCGGCCTGTGGATCGTCGCCGACGAGATGTACGAGCGCATGGTCTACACGGACGAGCCGTTCGCCTCCCTCGCCTCGCTCGCGCCGGAGCTGCGCGCGCGGACCGTCACCGTGAACGGCTGCTCGAAGGCCTTCTCGATGACCGGCTGGCGCATCGGCTACGCCGGCGCCCCGAAGGAGGTCCTCTCGCTCATGGCCGCCGCGCAGAGCCACTGCGCCTCCAACCCCTGCACGCCCGCGCAGTACGCCGCGCTGGCGGCCTTCGTCGACCCCGCCTCCGAGGAGGCCGTGAAGCCGATGATCGCCGCGTTCCGCGAGCGCGCCGACCGGATCTACTCGCTCCTGCGGAAGATCCCCGGCGTCCGCGTGCTCCGGCCCGAGGGCGCCTTCTACATCTTCCCGAACGTCAAGGCGTTCGGCCTCGACGCCGTGACGTTCTGCCGGCGCCTCCTCGAGGAGAGGCACGTCGCGGCCGTCCCGGGCACGCCCTTCGGCTCGGCCGACCACGTCCGCTTCTCCTACGCCTGCTCGATGGACACCATCGAGGAGGGCATGTCCCGCTTCGCCTCCTTCTGCGCCTCGCTGCGCGGCTAGCTCCGTCTCCCCCGCCCCGCCCTCCTCCTGCCATGAAAGTCTTCGTCACCGGCGGCGCCGGATTCCTCGGCATCAACCTCGTGCGGCACCTCCTCGCCAACGGCGCGGAGCAGGTCGCCAGCTACGACATCGCGGAGTTCGACTACCCCGAGAAGGACGACCCGCGGGTGAAGCCCATCCGGAACGACATCCGCGACATGCCGGCGCTCGCCGATGCGATGAAGGGCTACGACATGGTCGTGCACTGCGCCGCGGCGCTGCCGCTCTACACCGAGGAGGAAATCCGCAGCACGGACGTGGACGGCACGCGCAACGTCTTCCAGGCGTGCGTCGACCTCGGCGTGAGGCGCTGCGTCTACATCTCCTCGACCGCCGTCTACGGCGTCCCGGACCACCACCCGCTCTTCGAGACGGACAAACTCGACGGCGTCGGCCCCTACGGCAAGTGCAAGGTCGAGGTCGAGACGGACCTCGTCCCGGAGTTCCGCGGGAAGGGCCTGTGCATCCCCGTGATCCGCCCCAAGTCCTTCATCGGCCCGGAGCGCCTCGGCGTCTTCGCCCTCTTCTACGACTGGGCGCACGACGGCCACGACTTCCCGATGATCGGCGACGGCTCCAACCGCTATCAGCTCATGGACGTCGAGGACCTCTGCGGCGCCATCTGGAGCTGCCTCACGCTCGACGCGGCGACGGTCGATGACGTCTTCAACGTCGGCGCCGCCGAATACACGACCATGCGCGAGGACTACCAGGCGGTCCTCGACCGCGCGGGCTTCGGCAAGAAGATCGTCGGACTGCCCGCAAAGCCTGTCATCTGGACGCTGCGCTTCCTCGAGAGGCTACACCTCTCGCCGCTCTACATGTGGGTCTACGAGACGGCCTGCACCGACTCGTTCGTCTCCATCGACAAGGCCCGCGAGAAGATCGGCTTCGCGCCGAAGTTCTCGAACAAGCAGGCGCTCGTCCGCAACTACGACTGGTACGTGGAGCACCTCGCGGACTTCAAGGGCAAGAGCGGCGTCTCGCACCGCGTCCCCTGGAAGCAGGGCATCCTCGCCCTCGCGAAGGCGTTCTTCTAGTCCGCGGCCTTGCACGGCGCGGCGGGGTGCGCACCCCGCCACGCCGGCGGCGGCCGGAAGCTCGCGGCTTCGCCGCTCGGAAACACATGGTCGCGCCCGCGGCCCCCGCGGGCACCATGGCCGCCGGGACGGCGTCCGCTACCGCTCTGGCTCGGGCGAGGAGCCCGCCTCGAGGGTGGCGACCGGCTTGGTTCCCTCGCCCTGGCGGAAGACGAGGCGCTTCGGGCCGCCGAGCGCGTTGTAGAGGCGCGCCGCGCCGGCGGGCGAGTGAGCGGTGTCGAGCAGGTCCGCCTCGATCTGCGACGGGACGCGAACGCGCCGGGCGAAGTTCACCGTGTCGAAGTAGCGCAGCGCCGGCTGGAACTTCGGCTGCCACGACGTGTCGAGCCCGAGGCCGCAGAGCCACGGGACGGAGAGCCGGAGGAAGGTCGGGCCGCCGTCCATCAGCGCCGCGCACGCGACGGCGAGGAACGCCCCCTGCCCGCGTCCGGCCAGCGTGATGCGCTCGCCGTCCCACATCGGGAGCGTCTTCGCGAAACGGACCGACGCGAGGGCGCGCTGGACCATGCCGCGGAAGTAGCAGGTCTCCGGGCGCGTGTTCTCCGCGTCGCGGAAGCCGTAGGCGCCGCCATGTCCACCGTCGGAGATCGCGTTGAACGCGTCGATGTAGGTCCGCTGGTCCTTGCCCGGGAGGAATCCGTGGGGATGGACGAGGACGAACACGGCGTCGCGGTCGAAGTCGCCGGGGAAGGTCTGCGGCCCCATGCCGTAGTCGTCGAAGCGCACCACGAGCGGGAGCGAGCCCTGGGAGGCGCGGACGGGCCACGAGACCCAGCCCGTCGCCGGAGCGCGCCCGGGCCCGAGCGACGCGACGAAGGTCGTCAGACGGAAGCCGGGAACGGAGGCGGCGGCCCGGTCCGGAGCCGGCGCGAGGGATCCCGCGGGCAGCGTCGGATCGAGCGCCTCCGCCTTCGCGTCGCGCCAGAACGCGTCGAAGTCCTCCGGCTCCTCCGGCGGCGGCAGCGCCGCGATCGCGGCGCCCGCGCCGGACGCGCCGGCGACGACGGCGCCGTGGGAACGGATCGCCTTGCCGCTCTCCGCGTCGACGAGCGACGCGGAGGCGCGCAGGAATCCGGGCGCGGCGAACGAGTGGGTGACGACGAGCGGCTGGCCCGGAACGAACGGCGCCGTCCCCGTCGCGGCCGGACCGTCGCCGGCGACCGTCCAGCGCCAGCCGAGCGCCCGGCCCGCGGCGGACGGCGGAATCTTCTCCGCGCGGAAGGTCCAGGAGACCTCGTCGCCGACGGCGTAGGACACGGGGTCGGCGCGGTCGGGCGAGCCCGTGACCCACGCCTCCCCGCGCACGGACACGGCGAACAGGACGGAACAGGCGAAAAGGGGAAGAATGAACGGTTTCATTTCGGAAGATGGATGGTGGGGAGGGCTATGTCCGCGAGTATACCAGACCGGCCTCGGAAAATCCATTCCCCCGCGACGCCCCTGCGGACGCGCGAACCGATGGCGGCGAACGGAACCATCGCGCGTTTTCCTTTTGCCGCGCGTTCTGCTATCATCCCCGTCATGCCCGACACTACGCAATCCCACGAAGCCCGGCGCGTCGCCGTCTCCTGCGGCGGCACCGGCGGACACATGTTCCCCGGCCTGGCCGTCGCCGCCGAGCTGCGCCGCCGCGGCCACCGCGTCGCCGTCATCCTCTCCGGCCGCGCCGTCGAGGCCGAGCGCGCGAAGGCGGACCTGCCGGAGGGCGCGGAGGCGATGCTCGTCCCCGTCGACCCCGTCTCGCCCCGCCGCCCGAGGTCGCTCCTCAAGCTCTGGCGCGCCTACCGCTCCGCGAAGCGGCAGCTGCGCGCGTTCCGCCCGGACGCCCTCCTCGCGATGGGCTCCTACACCTCGATCGCCCCCGTCCTCGCCTCGCGATCGCTCGGCGTCCCGGTCGTCCTCCACGAGGCCAACGCCATCCCCGGATCCGCCGTCGCGCACCTCGCTCGCTTCGCGAGGACGATCTGCGTCTGCTTCCCGGGCATGGAACGCTACTTCCCGGAGGGCGCGCGCCTGGCCGACACCGGCCTCCCGCTCCGCGCCGAGTTCGGGAAGGGCATCGGCGGCTCGAAGGCCGATCCGGCGAAGTTCTCGCTCCTCGTCATGGGCGGCAGCCAGGGCGCGAAGGCCGTGAACCGCGCCGTCGCCGAGGCGCTCGCGCTCCTGCCGGCGCGCCACCCGGAGCTCGCCGCGCGCATCCGCGTCGTCCACCTCGCCGGCACGCGCAACGAGGACGAGGTCCGCGCGCTCTACGCGGAGAAGGGTCTCTCCGGAGCCGCCTTCGAGGTGCTCGGCTTCGAGCACGACATGTCGCGCCGCTACGCCGAGGCCGACCTGTGCGTGTCGCGCGCGGGGGCGTCGAGCTGCTTCGAGCTCGCGCTGACCGGCCTTCCCGCGGTGTTCGTCCCGCTCCCCGGCCTCGCCCGCGACCACCAGTCGCGCAACGCCGAGTCGATGGCCGCCCTCGGCGCGGGCGTCGTCGCGCCCCAGGGCTCCCTCTCGCCCGAGTCCCTCGCCGATCTCCTCGCGTCCCTCTCCGCGGACGCCCCCCGCCGCGCCGCGATGCGCGAATCCCTCCTCGCCGCCGCCCGCCCCGACGCCGCCGCCCGCGTCGCCGACGAGGTCGAGCGCAGCGCGCTGCGCGCGAGTGACGAGTGACGAGTGACGAGTGACGAGTGACGAGTGACGAGTGACGAGTGGAACGATCCTTTCAACCCCTTCAACCTTTTCAACTCTTTCAACCCCTTCAACCCTTTCAACCCTTTCCGATGCCCGTCTACGAATTCCACTGCCCGCACTGCAACCTGCTGCTCGAGTTCTTCGCGCGGCGGGCGACATCGCAGGTGCCGTCGTGCCCGCACTGCGGCGGCGCGCTCTCGCGCGAGGTGTCGTCGTTCTCGACCGGCCCCTCCGGCGGGAGGGACGAGGCGGAGGCGCTCGGCGGCTCGCGCGTCGACGACGACCGCGCGCAGCGCGCCGTCGAGGCACTCGGCGGCCGGCTCGACGCGATCGCGAACGACTCCGACCCGCGCGCGGCGGCGAAGGCGGTGCGCGAGTTCTCGGAGGCGAGCGGAATCTCCCTCTCGCCCGACGTGAAGGACATGGTCGCGCGACTCGAGCGCGGCGCCGACCCGGAGAAGGTCGGGGCCGAGCTCGACCAGCTCGTGGACGAGGGCGGCGAGCCCTTCCGCGCGGAGAACGGCGTGGCGGGGTCCGGCGCGCCGGGCGCGCTCCCCGCCCAGGCCGCGTCTGGAGCGGCCGCGCCGCCGCGGCGCGATCCGGTCCTGCACGAGATGCCGCCCGAGCCGCTCCCGCCGCGCCGTCCCTCGGCCTGGTAGCGTCCGGCCACCGTCGCCCCCGCTACGCCTGCCTGGCGAGCGGAACGGTCATTGGGCGGCAAGCTCCACGCGCCGGATGATCTGGTCCTGGAACTCGCGGTCGAGCTCGACGAAGTAGCCGCTCCAGCCCCACACGCGCACGATGAGGTGGCGGTGGTTCTCCGGATGCGCCTGCGCGTCGAGGAGCGTCTCGCGGTCGATGGCGTTGATCTGCAGCTGGTGGCCGCCGCGCAGGACGAAGAAGCGCACGAGCTCCGCGACCTTGTCGACGCCGTCCGGCATCGCGAAGGCGCTGTCGTGGATCTCGATCGTGAGCGGTCCGCCGTTGCAGACCGGCCCCAGGTCCGGCTCGGTGAAGCTGCGCACGACGGACACCGGCCCCTTCACGGGCACGTCGAGCGAAGGCGCCCAGTTCGCCGGGAAGGGATGGCCCGAGAGCCGGCCGTCCGCCGAGGCGGGGATCTCGCGGGCGTGCCATACGTAGTACATCGCCGATCCGGTGCCGGGACGGAACACCCCGCCGCGGTCGTTCCTCTTTCCGTCGAAGGCATGCCCCCAGAACGCGATCACGCGCTTGGCGATCTCGTCCGCGCGCGGGTCCGCGTTGCCCATCTTCGGCGCCGCCTTCGCGGCGGCGAGGACGTCCGGCCGCCCCGCGAAGTCCGTGTCGAGGAGCTTCACCAGCTCGGGAAGCGTCACGATCCTCTTCTCGAAGACGAGCTCCCGCACCGACGCGAGCGAGTCCACCGCGACGGAGATGCCCGTGCCGTGGATGCCGAAGTTGTTGTATTTCGCCCCCTGGCAGATGTCCCGCGCGCGCTCGACGCAACCCGTCGAGATCGCCGAGACGAACGGCCCCGGCAGGATCTCCACGTGGCGGTATTTCTCCACGAGCGCGTCCGCGCGGCGCTGCACCTCGGCGAGAAAGGACGCTTCGACGGCGGCATAGCCGCCGCCGTCATTCGCGCTGGACGCCGAGCGCAGCGCGGCGTCCAGCGCGCCGGGGAAGGAGACGGCGTCGATGTTGTCGATGTCGAGGCCGCAGCCGGGGATGATGAACTCCCAGCACGCGGCGACGGTGTAGTCGCGCGCGTCCTCCGGCGCGTAGCCCCACCTTTCCAGCGCGGGGATCACGACGTCGTCGTTCGCGTATTGCGGGAAGCCGAGCCCCTTGGCGGTGAGCTGCGTGCCGAGGCGGAAGATCTCGATCGGCGTCGACTTGTCCACGCGCAGGTTGATCTTCGGATCGACGAGCCTGAGCTCGCCGCAGGCCTCCAGGCACAGGCGCGAGAGGTCATTGAACGCGGGCCTGCCGGTGCGAGTCACGCCGCCGAGCATCACGGACTGGCCGTTGTCGCCCTGCTGCACGCCGATGTAGAGGTCGCTGTCGCGGTTGCAGGCGACGAAGAACTCCTCCAGCAGCTCCAGCGCGCCGTCGCGGTCGAGCCGGCCCGCCGCGAGGTCGGCCTCGAAGTAGGGCAGCAGATACTGGTCGATCCGCCCGAGTCCGCAGTGGTATTCGCCCTCGCACCACATCGCGTAGTGCAGGACGCGCAGCGACTGGAGCGCCTCGCGGAAGGTGCGCGCGCCGAGGCGCGGCACGCGGGCGAGCGTCTCCGCGACGTCGCCGAGCCCGCGCGCCTCCGCGGCGGCGCGGTAGCGCTCCGCAAGCTCCAGCACCGCCTCGACGGAGAGGATCGCGTTCTCGAGGAAGTCGATGCCCTTCGCGTCGCCCTCGGCGCGGGCGCGGTCGAGGCGTTCGCGCATCTGCGCGAGGCGCGCGCCGAGGCCGTCGCGGATCGCGGGGCCGAAGTCGGCGGTGAGGTTGAAGACGACGCCCTTCTCGCCGAACGCCGTGCCGGCGGCGCGGCGCGCGTCCATCTCGGCGTCCGTGTGCAGGTCGGGGATCTGGCGCACGGTGCGCGTGAAGGCGATGCGCTCGCCGTCGAGGAACGCGGGCGATTCGCCCTCGGCGCGGAGCATCTCCTGCAGTCCGATTCGGGCTCGCGACTCGTCGGGCGTCCCCTCCTTGACGAACCGTGCCAGGAGCGGCGCCCAGTCGGCGTCGCGGCGGAGCGCGTCCTGCCGACGTTCGAACGTGAAGTCAAGCAGATTCCGAATGCGTGTCGTCATGGCGCGAAGTCTACCAGATTCGCCCGCCCGCCGCAACGAAGGAGCCCGGTTCCGCGACCGGTTCCGCAACCGGCGGAGCTGCCGTCCGAAAGGCGGGCCCCGTCCATTTTCTCCTTGCATTCCCCGGGGGGATTCCGCGAGAATAGAGCGCCGGATACGGAATGGAATGCGGAACGCCTTCACCCTCGTCGAACTCCTGGTCGCGATCGCCGCCCTCTGCGTGCTCGCGGCGCTGGCCTTCCCCGCGCTGGAGCGGGGGCGCCAGTCCGCGCGCGCCGCGGCCTGCGCCTCGAACCTGCGCCAGCTCGCGGCGGCGGCCCTCAGCTACGCGGGCGAGCACCGCGGGCAGTTTCCGTGGGGCATGCGCGTCGAAGGCGGCGAGATGGCGTGCTGGGACTTCGTCGTCGGCGCCGACGGCCGGGCGCGCCCCGGCCTGATCTGGGACCACGTCCCCGGCGAGGACGCCAAGCGCGTCCTGCAATGCCCCTCCTTCCTCGGCGGCGAGGCGAACTGGCGCGGCGATCCGTTCACGGGCTACAACTACAACTGCAGCTACGTCGGCAAGGTCGAGGGCGACCCCGGCGCGCGCACCGCGCCGGCGCTCCTCTCGCAGGTCGAGGAGCCCGCCCGAACCGCTCTCTTCGGCGACGGACAGTATGCCGACGGCGCGAACAAGTTCATGCGCGCGCCGGTCCGCGACAAGGCCCACGACGGTTCCGGGAGCGGCATCCGTGAGGCCGGCACGCAGGGCTTCCGTCACGGCGGCCGCACCAACGTCGCCTTCTGCGACGGCCACGTCGAATCCCTCGATACGCCCTATCGCCGCGGAGGCGAGGGCTTCGTCTCCGACGGCTGCGGATTCCTCTCCCCGGACAATTCGCTGTATTCCCTCTCGAAGTAGCGAGCCGTCCGCCGTGCGCCCGCTCGCGCGGGCGCTGCCTTCACGCGTCCGCGACGAGGTCGTAGTCGGTGTGGCCGGCGTAGCGCACGCGGACGAAGTCGCCGACGCGGGCGGTGGCCGGAAGGCCGCGGACGAAGGTGACGCCGTCGATGTCGTCGGGCGCCTGGCGCTCGGTGCGGCCGGTCCACGGTTCGCCGCGGCGCGCGGGCGGGGATTCGAGGAGGACCGTCGCCTCCGTTCCGGCGAGCGCGTCGAGCTTCTCCGCGACGA
>CAMVRE010000034.1 GCA_947169825.1 uncultured Verrucomicrobiota bacterium
TCTCGGACGAGGAGGTCGTCGGGCTCTACCGCCGCTGCCGCCTGCTCGTCTTCCCGGGCGAGGAGGACTACGGCATCGTCCCGCTCGAGGCGCAGGCGTGCGGGCGGCCCGTCGTCGCGTTCGGCCGCGGCGGCGCGCTCGAGACCGTCGCGGACGGCGTCTCGGGCGTCTTCTTCGCCGAGCAGACCGAGGACGCGCTCGCGGACGCCGTGGAGCGCGCCGCGCGCACGTCCTGGGACCCGGCCGCGATCCGCGCCCACGCCGAGAGGTTCGGCCCGGCGCAGTTCCTCGAGGGCATGGCGCGCGAGATCCGCGCCGTGCTCGCCTGACCCGCTCCCGCCGCCGGGCGGCCGTTCCTCTGCGGCTTGGCGTCGAGGGCGGCGGCGTCGCGGAGGGACGTCGTGCCAGGAAACGAAGCGCCGGCGCGGAGACCGCGCCGGCGCCCGTGCGAGAGGGAAGGGCGACCGCTAGTCGCGCTTGTTCTCGTGGTAGACGGTGTGGAGCAGGTGGTGGGCCTTCTCCGAGCCGGGCTCGCCGAGGTATTCGGCGTAGAGCTTCTTGATGTCCGGGTTCTCGTGCGAGAGGCGGATCGGCTTGCCGGCGTCCTCCGCGTAGAGCCCCTCCATCCGGCGCTTGAGCGCCTCGGCGCGGTCGGCGTTGATGTAGGGCTGGCCGCCGCCGTTGATGCACCCGCCCGGGCAGGCCATGATCTCGATGGCCTGGAAGCGCGTGCGGTCGGCGCGGACCATCTCGAGCACCTTGCGGGCGCTGCCGAGGCCGGAGCACACCGCCACGTTGACCGAGAGGCCGGGCGCGACCTCGACCTTCGCCTCCTTGACGCCGTCGAGCCCGCGGACCGCGCGGAAGTTCACCGCGTCGCCGGAGAGGTTCTCGCCGGTGAGGATCGTGTGGACGCTGCGCAGCGCCGCCTCGAGCACGCCGCCCGTGACGCCGAAGATGACGCCCGCGCCGGTCGACTCGCCCAGCGGGCTGTCGTAGTCCTCGTCGTCGAGGTTCGCCAGGTTGATGCCCGCCTCGCGCAGGAGGCGCACCAGCTCGCGCGTGGTGACGACGTAGTCCACGTCCTTCACGCCGCCCGGGGCGAACTCGGGGCGCGCGGCCTCGTACTTCTTGGCCTGGCAGGGCATGACGGAGACGACCACGAGGTCCTCGGGCTTCACGCCGATCTTCTCGGCGTAGTAGCTCTTGGCCACGGCGCCGAACATCTGCTGCGGGCTCTTGCAGGAGCTCGGGATGTCCAGCAGGTCCGGGAAGTGGTGCTCGAGGAAGTTGATCCAGCCCGGGCAGCAGCTCGTGAGGATCGGCAGGTGCGCCTCCTTCTGCGCCTCGGCGGCGGACTTGCCCGCCTTCGAGAGCTCGAGGCACTTCTTCACGCGGCCCACCAGCTCGTTGCCCTCCTCCATGATGGTGAGGTCGGCGGAGAAGTCCGTGTCGAACACCTTGTCGAAGCCGAGCATGCGCAGCGCGGCGACGAGCTTGCCCGTGACGGGCTCGCCCGGCTTGAAGCCGAACTCCTGCCCGATCGCGACGCGGACCGCCGGGGCGGTCTGGACGACGACGGTCTTCTTCGGGTCGTGGATCGCGGCCATGACCTTCTTGGTGTAGCTGACGCCGACGATGGCCCCGACGGGGCACACGTTGACGCACTGGCCGCAGAAGGTGCAGGAGGAGTCCGCGAGCGGGATCATCGAGGCGGTGCCGACCTTGGCGGGGAAGCCGCGGCCGTTGCCCGTGAGCGCGCCGACGGTCTGCACCTTGTTGCACACCGTCTCGCAGCGGCGGCACATGACGCACTTGCTCAGGTCGCGCATGATCGCGGCGCTCGTGTCCACCGGGTAGTAGTTCTTCTCGCCCTGGTAGGAGATCTCGCGGATGCCGAACTCGGCGGCGAGCTTCTGCAGCTCGCACTCCTGGTTCTTGGCGCAGGTGAGGCAGTTCTGCGGGTGGTCCGAGAGCAGCAGCTCCAGGACCGTCCGGCGCGCCTTCATTGCGCGGGCGCTGTTCGTCCACACCTCCATGTTGGGGGCGACGGGCGTGGCGCACGCGGGCGCGAGGATCTTGCGCGGGCCGCGGATGCCGGTCGCCTCGACGAGGCAGAGGCGGCACGACGCGGGCTTGTTCGCGACGCCGCAGCCGACGTCCGGGCAGTAGCACAGCGTCGGGATGTGGATGTCGAGCTTCTTGGCGGCGTCGAGGATCGTGGAGCCCTGGGGCACCTCGACCTGCTTGCCGTTGATCGTGATGGTGATGTTGGCCATGGTGAAATCCTCCTACTCCTTGACGATGGCCTTGAACGGGCAGTTGTCGATGCAGGCGCCGCACTTGATGCACTTGGCCTGGTCGATGACGTGCTGCTTCTTGATCTCGCCCGTGATCGCGCCGACGGGGCAGTTGCGGGCGCACTTGGTGCAGCCCTTGCACTTGTCGGTGATGCGGAGCTTGAAGAGCTTGGTGCAGGTCCCGGCCGGACACTTCTTGTCGCGCACGTGGGCGATGTACTCGTCCTTGAAGTAGCGCAGCGTCGAGAGGATCGGGTTCGGGGCCGTCTGGCCGAGGCCGCAGAGCGCGGTGTCGCGGATCGTGTTGGCGAGGTCCTCCAGCTCCACGAGCATCTCCTCGGTGCCCTTGCCGTCGCAGATCTTCTCGAGCATCTCGAGCATGCGGCGGGTGCCGATGCGGCAGGGCGTGCACTTGCCGCAGGACTCGTCCTTGGTGAAGCCGAGGTAGAACTTCGCCATCGCGGGCATGCAGTCCTTGTCGGAGAGGACGATCATGCCGCCCGAGCCCATCATCGACCCGATCTTCATGAGCGAGCCGTAGTCGATCGGCGTGTCGAGGTTCTCCTTGGTGATGCAGCCGCCGGAGGGGCCGCCGGTCTGGACGGCCTTGAACTCGTGGCCGCCGGAGATGCCGCCGCCGATGTCGTAGATGATCTCCCGGAGCGTGGTGCCCATCGGGACCTCGACGAGGCCGACGTTGTTCACCTGGCCCGCGAGCGCGAAGACCTTCGTGCCGGCGTTGCCGGAGACGGTCTTGACCCAGTGGCCGTTCTCGTCGCGCTCGGTCACCCAGTTGCCGATCTTGCTGTACCAGGCGGCGCCCTTGCGCAGGATGACGGGGATCGAGGCGTAGGTCTCGACGTTGTTCACGTTGGTGGAGCAGCCCCAGTAGCCGCCGCCGATGTTGGCGGGGAACGGCGGCTTGGTCGTGGGCTCGCCGCGCTGGCCCTCCATCGAGTGGATGAGCGCGGTCTCCTCGCCGCAGACGAACGCGCCGGCGCCGAGCTTGATCTCGATGTCGAAGCAGAAGTCCGTGCCGAGGATGTTCTTTCCGAGCAGCCCGCACGCGCGCGCCTGGTCGATCGCCATCTGGAGGCGGGAGACCGCGAGCGGATACTCCGCGCGGATGTAGACGAGGCCCTTCTGGGCGCCGATCGCGTAGGCGCCGATCGCCATCGCCTCGACGACGCTGCTGGGGTCGCCCTCCATGATCGAGCGGTCCATGAACGCGCCCGGGTCGCCCTCGTCGGCGTTGCAGACGATGTACTTCTCGTCGGCCTTCACGCCCGCGGCGATCTTCCACTTGAGGCCCGTCGGGAAGCCCGCGCCGCCGCGCCCGCAGATGCCCGAGTCGAGCACCTCCTGCACGACGTCCATCGGCTTCATCTCCGTGAGCGCCTTGGCGAGGCCCTGGTAGCCCTCGTTGGCGATGTACTCCTCGAGGTTCTCCGCCTCGAGGAGGCCGCAGTTGCGCAGCGCGATGCGCTCCTGCTTGGCGTAGAACGGCATCTTGGCGTAGTCGTGGATCTTCTCCTTGAGCGTCGGCTCCACGTAGAGCAGGCGCTCGACGACCTCGTGGCCGACGACGTGCTTCGCGACGATCTCCGCGGCGTCCTCGGGCTTGACCTGGACGTAGAAGACGTTGTCGGGCATGACCTTCACGATCGGGCCCTGGGCGCAGAAGCCGAAGCAGCCGGACTGGATCACGCGCACGTCGTTCTCGAGCCCGGCCTTCTTGATCTCCTCGCGCAGGTTCGCCATGAGCTCCTGCGAATTGGACGCGTGGCAGCCGGTGCCGCCGCAGCAGATGATGTCCTTCTTCTTCGAATCGATCGAGCCGGCGGCGAGGCGGAGGGCGAGCTTGCCCTTGGCGGCCTCGTAGGCGGCCATCAGATCGGCCTTGGTCTTGATGGGATTCATGCCTGGGCCTCCTTGGCCTTGATTTCTTCGACGACCTTGACGGCGGCCGCGGGGGTGATCTTGCCGTAGACCTTGTCGTCCACGAGCATCACGGGCGCCAGGCCGCACGCGCCGACGCAGCGCAGCGAGCCGAGCGAGAAGAGGCCGTCGGCCGTCGGATTGGTGTCCGCCTCGATGCCGAGGACGCGCTCGAGCTCGCGGAGGACCCCCTCGGAGCCCTTCACGTAGCACGCGGTGCCGAGGCAGACGTTGATCACGTGCTTGCCCTTGGGCTTCGTGGTGAAGTAGTTGTAGAACGAGACGACGCCGGAGACCGCGCTCTCGGGGATGCGCATCTTCTCGGCGACGTGCTGCTGCACCTCGCGCGGAAGATAGCCGAAGATGTGCTGTGCGCGGTGGAGGATCTGGATCAGGCGGCCGCGCCGGCGCTCGTCGTTGGGATCCAGGCCGAGCGAATCGATGAACGCATCGAGCTCGGCGAACTTCGCTTCCGCGGCCGAGGAGAACTTCTTGCAGCCGCAGCAGGCGGCGCCGTTCCCTTCGGGGGCGGGGGTGTTGGTTTCGCTCACGGGAGGTTTTCCTTCGTTGGTTGCGTAGGGTTCTTGCGCGGCCGGGACCATGTGAGCGGACCCGCCCGCCGCGCCCTCCGGACCCTTTTCCGGTCCGTGCGGGACGCGTGGCGGGGTATGATACCCTTTCGGCCTAAGTTAGGCAAGTCTAACACAAGATCGAAGGATGCGAATTCGTCGAATCTAATTTTGCTTGACTTTGCGGGCGCGGGGCGCAGACTCCCCCGACGTCACGCTCTCCGCCGCCCTCGAATGGCTCGGCTTCACGGCCGAGGTCGACGGGATCTTCAATACGGAGGACATCTCCGCGGCCTTCTTCCTAAACGCCTCGTTCGTAGTCGTCGGGGCGGTCGAAGTGGGCGCGCGCGAGCCCGTAGTCCCTCATGCGCCGCGTTCGCGCCAACGAATCGAGACGACGCGGTAGCCCTCCGCCTCGACGGCCGCGCGGATCGCGGCGGCGGGAACGTCGCGATTCGTCCGGACGAAAGCGCGCGGCGGGTCGAGGTCGACGTCGGCCGCGACGCCCGGAATGGCGTTCAGCGCCTTCTTTGCGCGATTGACGCAGTTTACGCAGTGCAGGCCGTCGAGCGCGAGTTCGCATCGCGCGACGACGGGGCCGATCTCCTTGTCCGGGACGGGCGGCGGCGCCGAGCCGCCGCCCCCGCAGCAGCCGCCCCGCCCGCGGAAGTGCCCGGTCGCCGCCCAGACCGCGTAGGCCAGGACGACTCCGAAACACAGCAGGACGAGGCCGCCGCCGCCCGTGACGCCGGCGGTAGCGGGATGCGCCAGGCCGTTCATGCCGCCTCTCCCGCCGGCTTGCGGCCGACGAGGTCCACCCACCCCTGGGAGGCGACGGGATCGGCACACTCGACGGCGACCGCCGCGGCCCCGCCGGGCTTGAGGACGCGGAGCATCTCCCGGAGGCCGGCGACCAGGTCGGGCCAGAAGTAGACCGTCTCGATGGCGTAGGCCAGGTCGTAGGTCGCGTCCGCCATCGGGAGCGCGCCCGCCTCGCCCCGGACGATCTCGCCGGGGTTCGCGATGTCCGCCGCCGCCACGCGCCGGCGGCACATCGCCACGCTCTCCTCCGAGACGTCCACGGCGTCCGCGCGGATCGCGGGGAAGCGCCGGGCCAGCTCCAGGATCGCCCCGCCGCCGCCGCACCCGACGTCGAGCGTCCGCATCCCGTCCGCGAGCGGGCAGTGGTCGAACGTCCAGGCGTAGACGCGCCGGTGGCCGCGGTTCATCATCCGCAGCATCAGCCGCCCCAGCGCGCCCCGGGGCTCGGCGCAGTTGCGGAAGAGTTTCGAGAGAAGGTGCTTTCCGGGAGCTTTCATGGTCGGACCATCGCGCTTGTTTCTCGCGACAGGCCGGGAGGATATTAGACACCACTAACATTGTCAAGCAAAATTTTAGACACGTCTAAATTTTTTGCTTGACTTCGCGGGGCGCGGGGCGTAGACTCCCGCCTCGTTAGCCACCACTAACTTTTCTAGCGGCCGCTAGAACCCGCCCCCGAACCGCATTCCCCTTCGCCCCTTTAACCTCTTCAACCCTTTCAACCCCTTCAACCGTTTCAACCTCTAACCTTTCACCTCTTACCTCTAACCTCTCTCCTTCCCATGCTTCCCCTCGCGCTCGCCGCCGCCGGCGAAAAACAGAAGATCAAGAAGATCACGGGCAACGACAAGGTCCGCCAGCACCTCCAGGAGCTCGGCCTCGTCCTCGGCGCCGTCGTCACCGTCGTCTCGACCGGCGGCGGGGACGTCATCCTCGGCGTCGGCGACTCTCGCGTCGCCATCGGCGCCGACCTCGCGGGCCGCATCATGGTCTAATGCACAATGCTGAATGCTGAATGCTGAATGCAGAATGCTGAATGAATCCCGCTTCGCGGCGCTTCCCTTTTCAACCAAAAACCAACCAACCCAACCAAACATGAAAACACGCATCGCCACGTCCCTTCTCGCCGCCGCCTCGCTCGCCGCGTTCGCGGAGGATCCCGCCGCCCCGGCCGCGGAGCTCGAGGAGGATTCCGATCTTCCCGAAATCGCCCTTGGCGCCGACTGGTGCACCCGCCAGATCAGCCGCGGCCTTCCCGACAACACCGAGTCGATCTACACGCTCTCCGCCGCGGCGAGCTGGCTGGGCTTCACCGCCGAGGTGGACGGCATCTTCAACGCGACCGACATCGCGGAGGAGGACGGCTTCGACGCCGGCGAGAACACGGAGATCGACGCGATCCTCGGCTACGAATACACGCTCGACACGGAGGCCGTCGGCGGCGTCACGCTCGGCTGCGACTACACCTACGAATACGACCAAGGCGGCAACGACGAGAGCGACCACGTGAGCTACCTGCACGCCTCGGTCGGCCTCGACGACATCCCGCTCTCCCCGACGGTCACCGGCGAGTGGATGCTCGACGGCATCCACGGCCAGTACTACACCTTCGAGCTCTCGCACACCTTCGCCCTCGTCGGCGACGAGGAGGAGCCGGACCTCGCGCTCACGCTCTCCTTCATCGAGGGCCTCGCCAACAACAAGTACAACAGCGACGACCTCGGGTGCGACAGCTGGGGCTTCCGCGAGACGACGCTCCTGGCCGAGCTCGAGTGGGCCGCGGCGGACTTCCTCTCGGTCACGCCCTACATCGCCTACAGCGACCACCTCAACGGCCACTTCCGCCACAGCGCGCACTACTACGCCGACGAGGAGGCGAAGCACTCCGTCGCCCAGCTCTACGGCGGCGTCGCGGTCGAGCTCGCGTTCTGAACCAACGGACGGGGAGGGGCGCACGCCCCTCCCCGGACCCCACCTGAAGACCACATGAAAACCCTCCGAGACTGCAAGGTCGGCGACACCGCAACCGTCGCCAAGATCCACGGCACGGGCGCGCTCAAGCGCCGCGTCATGGACATGGGAATCACCAAGGGCACCGAGCTCTACATCCGCAAGGTCGCGCCCCTCGGCGACCCCATCGAGATCACCGTCCGCGGCTACGAGCTCTCGCTGCGCAGGGACGACATCGACATCGTCGAAATCGCCTAGCGATTTCGACGATGTCGATGGTCGAGGAAGGGCGGCCGGACGGCCGCCCGGGCGCGCGAGGACGCGCGCCCTCCCGATCGAAGGACGACGAGACGACAAGACGACAAGATGACGTGAGACGCGAGACGAGAGACGAAACTCTCTCCCAACCTCCAACCACGAACCACTAACTTCAAACCAAAAGGGATCAATCCATGTCCGAAGACCTTAAAACAGAAGCGGCCGCGCCGTCCGCGGCGGCAAACGCCGCCGCGGGCGGGCGCGGCGGCGCCCTGCGCCTTGCGCTCGCGGGGAATCCGAACTGCGGCAAGACGACGCTGTTCAACGCGCTCACCGGCTCCAACCAGTACGTCGGCAACTGGCCCGGCGTGACGGTCGAGAAGAAGGACGGCCGGCTCAAGGGCCACAAGGACGTCGTCCTGCAGGACCTGCCCGGCATCTACTCTCTCTCGCCCTACTCGCTGGAGGAGGTCGTCGCGCGCAACTACCTCGTGGAGGAGAAGCCCGACGCGATCCTCAACATCGTCGACGGCACGAACATCGAGCGCAACCTCTACCTCACGACGCAGCTGGTCTCGCTCGGCATCCCGACCGTCGTCGCGGTGAACATGATGGACGTCGTGAAGCGCAACGGCGACCGGATCGACCTGCGCAAGCTCTCCCAGGAGCTCGGTTGCAAGGTCGTCGCGATCTCCGCCCTCAAGGGCGACGGCGTCCAGGAGGCGGCCGACGCCGCGGTCGAGGCCGCGCGCGCGGGCGCCGTGTCCGAGGCGCCGCACGTCTTCACCGGCAGCGTCGAGCACGCCATCGCGCACATCGAGGAGTCGCTCCAGGGCAAGGTCCCGGAGAAGAACCTGCGCTGGTACGCGATCAAGATCTTCGAGCGCGACGAGAAGGTCCTCGACCGGCTGGCGCTCGACCCGGACGTCCTCGCGCACATGGACGAGCACGTGAAGGACTGCGAGAAGGAGCTGGACGACGACGCCGAGTCGATCATCACCAACCAGCGCTACGCCTACGTGAAGCACGTGACGGACCTGGCGGTCGTGAAGAAGCCGCGCAAGGGAAACCTCTCGCTCTCCGACCGCGTCGACAAGATCGTCACGAACCGCATCCTCGCGCTCCCGATCTTCATCGTCTCGCTCTGCGTCATGTGGTGGCTCGCGGTCTCGGACGGCGGCCCGGGGACGATTCTCACCGACTGGGCTAACGACCAGTTCCTCGGCGGGGACGGCTGGCACGTGCCGTTCACGACCCACAAATGCCGGGAGGAGGGCTTCTACAAGGGCATGTCCTACGAGGCGGCGCAGGACTTCCACGCCCCGCACGCCAAGAACGTCGAGGCGTGGGAGGGCGCCTACGTCGAGGCGTTCAACGCCGCGCACGCGGGCGAGGAGGGCTACGTGCCCCTCAAGGAGCTCGGCGAGGACGCGAAGATCGACGAGGCGCTCGCCGCGACCGTCGTCGCGGAGGGCGTGAAGCTCGACGATGACGAGGAGACCGGCGAGCCCGTGACGGGCGTCGCGACCGTCGGCGAAAACGGCGCGCTGGAAGTCGCCCGCTGCGAGCACGCGCCCGCCGCGTGCAGCCTCGCCCGCCGCCTCGACCCGAAGCACCGCTGCGAGGACTGCACGGACGAGGATGGCGAGCCGCTCGAGGCGTGCGAGGACTGCGCCGCGAAGGCGGCCTGGGAGGCCGCCTACGTCTCGGCCTACGACGCGAAGCACGGCGCCGGCGCCTACGAAAAGGCGCTCGCCGCGTTCAACGCCGACGCCGCCAAGGCGTGGCGCGCCGCGTCCGCGGAAGCCCGCGCCGCGGCCCGCAGGGAGGGGAAGACCTACGTCCCGTCCGAGCTGTTCGAGGAGTCGGAATTCGAAGTCCTTGACGAATCGCTGCTGCCGGACGTCGTAGCGAAGGCCGGCGAGCGGCCCTCCGACTGCGGATGCTGCGACCACGAGATGACGTGGGACTGCGACTACGCGATGTACAAGGCCTCGAAGGCGATGCCGGAGCTCGATTCGTCGGACTTCGGCGTGTTCGTCCCGGGCCTCACCGACCTGTTCGACCGCGCGCTCGACGGGATCGGCGTCGGCGGGACCGTGAAGTCCATCGTCCTCGACGGCGCCTGGAACGGCGTGGCAACGGTGCTCGGGTTCGTCCCGGTCATCGCGATCGTGTTCCTGTTCCTCGCGTTCTTGGAGGAGTGCGGCTACATGGCGCGCGTGGCGTTCATCATGGACCGCCTTTTCCGCAAGTTCGGCCTCAGCGGCAAGAGCTTCATCCCGATGCTCGTCGGCAAGGGCTGCGGCGTGCCGGCCGTGATGGCGGCGCGCACGATCGAGAGCGAGCGCGACCGCCGGATGACGATCATCCTGGCGACCTTCATCCCGTGCGGCGCGAAGACCGTGATCATCGCGATGATCTCGGCGCTCTTCTTCCGCAAGATGTGGTACGTCGCGCCGATGATGGACGTGATCGGCATCGCGATCATCGTCCTCGGCGGCATCGCGCTCAAGAAGACGCGCGCCTTCGCGGGCGATGCGGCGCCGTTCGTGATGGAGCTGCCGGCCTACCACCTGCCGACGCTCTCGGGCATCTGGCGGCACACCTGGACGCGCGTGAAGGCCTACGTCTGGAAGGCCGGCTGCATCATCTTCCCGGCGTGCGTGTTCCTGTGGTTCGTGATGAACTTCGACTTCTCCCTCTCGCTCGTCGGCGAAGAGGGGATCGACAACTCCATCCTCGCCAAGGTCGGCGGGTGGTTCGCGTGGCTCCTCGCCCCGCTCGGATTGGGGACCTGGCAGGGCGTGGCGGCGTCCGTCTCGGCGGAGCTCGCCAAGGAGCAGGCCACCGCGACGCTGGGGCTCGTGGCCGCGAACATGCCCGGCGCCTCGACCGCGGCGCGGATCCAGACGCTCTTCGCCTCGTTCGGCGACTTCCCGAGGCTCATCGCGCTCTCGTTCATGCTCTTCAACCTGTTCGTGCCGCCGTGCATGGTGGCGATCACCGTCACGTTCCGCGAGATGGGCTCGCGCAAGTGGGGCTGGTTCGCCGTCGCCTTCCAGCTCTTCGTCGGCTACGTCCTCGCGATGTCCGTCTACCGGATCGGCGTGCTGGTCGCCGGCGGCGGCTTCGGAATCTGGACCGCGCTCGCGCTGCTCCTCGACGCGTGGTGCCTGTGGATGATCTTCAGGCCCGCGAGGGGAGGCGCCGCCCGCTAGCGCGGGCGCAACGGGGAGGGGCGCGGCCGCGCCCCTCCCCGAACCTCTCCCAGACTGCCCATGAACGCCTCCGACATCATCGTCCTCCTGCTCCTCGCCGCCGCGATCGTGGCGGTGATCCGGCGCAACCGCCGCAAGGGCGTCCCGTGCGAAGGCGGCGGCTCGTGCGGCGGCGCGTGCCATGGCGCGTGCGCCTCGTGCCGCCGCGGGCGCGCGGGCCGCTGCGCCGTCGCGCGGGCCGCGGGGATCCTCGAAAAGGAGAACGCCGGGAACGCGGCCGCTACCGGAAAAGGATAGCGGTGGCGCTCCGCGCGGCCACGGAAACGTCGAAACCGGTCTAGCCGCCGGCGGGGGACGGAGGCGGGGCGCCCGGTGCGGGCGGCTCGCCGGGGGTCCAGACCTCGGACTTTGTGCGGTCGCGGGAGCGGTCGGCGCGGTCGCGGCGCGCGAGGGCGTCGAGGATGCCGTTCACGAAGCGGCCGGACTCGGACGTGCCGAAGAACTTCGCCAGGTCCACCGCCTCGTTGATCACGACGGGGGCCGGGGCGGGGTCCGGCGCGAACAGCAGCTCGTAGGCGCCGAGGCGCAGGACCGCGCGCTCGACCGACCCGAGGCGGTCCAGCGTCCAGTTGCGCAGGCGCTCCGTGAGCTTCGCGTCGATCGCCGCGCGGTTCGCGAGCGTGCCGCGAACGAGCGCCTCGGCGAAGCCGCGCGAGTGGGCGTCCGGCGGGCCGCCGGGGTCGCCCGGGTCGCGGAGGCGGAGCTGGCCGTTCCAGAACTCGTCGAAGACGCGCTCCAGCGGACGCTCCGCGTCCGGGTTCGCGTCGAGCTCGAAGATCATCTGGAGCGCCCATTCGCGGGCCTGGCGGCGGGAGGACATGACAATGCTGAATGCTGAATGCTGAATGCTGAATGCTGAATGGTCGGCGGACTGGATGATCGTGCGACCGCTAGAGCTGCTTGAAGACGGAGGCCATCTCGATGGCGGCCATGGCGGCGTCCCAGCCCTTGTTGCCCATCTTGGTGCCGGCGCGCTCGATGGCCTGGTCGAGGCTGGCGGCGGCGACGAGGCCGCCGGTGACGGGCTTGTCGTACTGGAGCCCGAGCTGGGTGAGGGAGCGGGCGACCTGCTGCTCGATGAGGTCGGCGTGGGGCGTGGCGCCCTGGATGACGCACCCGAGCGCGAGCACGGCGTCGAACCTGCCGGACTTGAGCAGGCGCTGGACGGCGAGCGGGAGCTCGGACGCGCCGGGGACGCGGACGAACGCGATGTCGCCGGGCTTGGCGCCGTGGCGCAGGAGGCAGTCCTCCGCGCCCTTGAGGAGCTGTTCGGTGAAGAGGCTGTTGAAGCGGCTCACGGCGATGCCGAACTTCATGCCGGCGGCGGAGAGGGTTCCTGCGATTTCTTTCATGGTTGTGTTCCTCAGTTGGCGAGAATGCGGAGGGCGTCGAGGTAGCGCTGGCGGGTCTTCTCGACGATGTCGTCGGGGATCTCGGGCGCGGGTGGCTCGTGGTTGAAGTGGATGTCGTCGAGCCAGTCGCGGACGAACTGCTTGTCGAGCGAGGGCGGGTTGGAGCCGGTGCGGTAGTCCGCGGCGGGCCAGAAGCGCGAGGAGTCGGGTGTGAGGACCTCGTCGGCGAGCGTCAGCGTGCCGTCCGCGTCGAGGCCGAACTCGAACTTGGTGTCGGCGATGAGGATGCCCTTGGAGCGGCCGTAGTCCGCGGCGCCGTTGTAGAGCTTCATCGTGAGGGCGCCGAGGCGGTCGGCGAGGTCCTTCCCGACGCGGCGCTCGAGCTCGGCGACGGAGATGTTCTCGTCGTGCTCGCCGAGCTCGGCCTTCATGGACGGCGTGAAGATCGCCTCGTCGAGCCGGTCGGCCTGGACGTAGCCGGGGCGCAGCGCCTGCGAGCAGACCGTGCCCTGCTTTTTGTATTCGGCCCAGCCGGAGCCGACGAGATAGCCGCGCGCGATGCACTCGACCGGCACCATCTCGAGCTTCTTCACGATCATCGAGCGGCCGTCGAGGTCGGCGGCATAGGGCTTCAGGACCTCGGGATACTCCGCCACGTCGGCCGTGACGAGGTGGTTCGGGACGTCGGCGAAGTGGCGGAACCAGAAGAGCGAGAGCTGCGTGAGGACGCGGCCCTTGTCCGGCACGCCGTTCGGCATGATGACGTCGAAGGCCGAGAGGCGGTCCGTCGCGACGAAGAGCAGCGAGTCGTCGAGGTCGTAGACGTCGCGGACCTTGCCGCGCTTGGGCGCGGGCAGGCCCGGGATCTCGGAGGAGAGGAGGGCGTGGTTGCGGTCGTACTGCATGGTCGAAAGGTTGAAAGGGTTGAAAAGGTTGAAGAGGTTGAAAGGAGGAGGGATCAGGAGACGGATTCGAGGAGGGCGACGGCCTGGGCGGCGATGCCCTCGCGGGCGCCGATCGGGCCGAGCTTCTCCATCGTAGTGGCCTTCACGGAGACGGCGTCGACGGGGACGCCGAGCGGCGCGGCGAGGCGCTCGCGCATCTCCTGGACGCGGGGGGCGATCTTCGGCGCCTCGGCGAGGATCGTGAGGTCGGCGTTGGCGACGCGCCAGCCCTTGCGGCGCAGGAGCGCGACGACGGCCTCGAGGAGCCGGATGCTGTCCGCGCCCTCCCACTCCGGGTCGGTGTCGGGGAAGAGGTGCCCGATGTCGCCGAGCGCGGCGGCGCCGAGGAGGGCGTCCATCAGCGCGTGCGTCGGCGCGTCGGCGTCCGAGTGGCCGAAGAGGCCGAAGGGGAACTCGAACTCGACGCCGCACAGGACGAGCCGCCGCCCCGGGACGAGGCGGTGGATGTCGAAGCCGGTGCCGATGCGGAACATCGCGCTATTTCAGGTTGCCGAAGACGAGATAGACGAGGATGGCGACGACGACGAGGACGCCGATCAGGACGCCGCCCCAGATCTTGGCGCCGGCACCCTTGCGGCGGAACTGGCCGGGGATCGGCGCGGCGGCGGGTTCGCCGGCGGTGCGCGGGGCGAAGTCGAGCGGCGAGCCGGAGTGGCGCGCGGGGGCGATGTTGACGTGCGTCTCCTCGGCGTATTTCGCCGAGACGCCGGCGGGCGGCGGAACGGCGGCCGCGACGGCCACGGGGACGGGCTTCGGCGCGGGCTCGGGCGCGGCGGGGGCCGGGGCGGGGGAGGGGACGGGCTTCGGCGCATCGGCCGGGCGCGCGGGGACGTCGTCGCCCTCGAGCGTCACGGCGAAGTCGCCGAACCGGATCTCGTCGCCGCGGTAGACCTTGACGTCCCTGTCCGCCTCGACGGGCTCGCCGTTGAGCGTCGTGCCGTTCGTGGAGCCGAGGTCCTTGAGGAGGAACGCGTCCGGGCCGCGCGACATCGTCGCATGGATCCCGGAGACGGCCGCGCCCGGCACGGGCACGTTGCACTTGGTCCGGCTGCGGCCGATGACGGCGGCCTCGTCGCCGGGGAGGTCGAACGTCCGGGCCTCGGCGCCGGCGTCGGGCTTGCTTTCGATCAGGCGGGCCATCTCGGGCGAGCTCCGGCGCCTACTCCGCGGCCTCGGCCGCGGGCTTCTCCTCCGCGGCGGGCGGGGCGGGGACGGCGATCGGCTCGGAGACGACGGTCTCGCGGACGAACTCGAGCTTCGCGGCGTCGCGGAGGCCCTCGATGTATTCGCGCTGCGCCTTCATCACGGCCTCGGCGCGGATGGACTCGACGATGTCCTCGCGGAAGTCCTCGAGCGTCGGGACGTGGGCGGGGATCTTCTCCGTCACCTTGACGATGTGGTAGCCGAACTGCGTCTTCACGATCCCGCCGATCTCGCCGACGGGCTGCTCGAAGGCGGCCTTGTCGAACTCGGGGACCATCTGGCCGTGGCCGAAGGCGCCGAGGTCGCCGCCGCGGGCCTTGGAGGGGCAGTCGGAGTTCTCCTTCGCGAGCGCGGCGAAGTCCTCGCCGGCGAGGGCGCGCTCGCGGATCTTCGTGATCTTCTCGAGCGCCGCGGCGTCGTCCTCCGGCTTGTCGACCTTCACGAGGATGTGCGAGGCGCGGACCTGCTCCGGGACGGCGTTGGTGAGGGAGGGGCGCATCTTGAGGCCCTCCTCGAAGCGGGCCTTGATCTGCTCCTCGGTGATCGAGTCCGCGGCGGGGGCGGCCTTCTCGAGCTCGCGGAACTTGACCTGCAGCAGGAGCTGTTCCTCGATGTCCTTCTGCACGCGCTCGACGGGCATCCCGAAGCGCTGCGCGATCGCGGCGACGTTGGTCTCGCCGCCGGTGGCCAGCTTGAAGAACTCGGCGCGGTCCTCGTCGGTGGGCTTCACGCCCTTGGCGCGGAGGTCGCGGAGGATGAGGTACTTGTCGGCGAGCTGGCGGGCGGCGCCGCGGCGGATCTGGCCGGCGTACTCGGAGACGGCGTCGGCGCCGAACTGCGCGCCCATGCGGGCGAGCTGGGCCTGGACGATCTCGTCGACCTCGGACTTGAGGACGGCGGGCTCGCCGTCGACCAGGACCTCGACCTCGGGCTTTTCGGGCTCGGCGGGCTTGGCGGCCTCGGCGGCGGGGGTCTCGGGCTTGGCCTCGGCGGCGGCGGGGGCCTCGTCCGCGAGCGCGGGCGCGCCGAGCGCGAGAAGGGCGGCGAAGGAGAAGGGGAGAATGCGTTTCATCTTGTAGTTTCCTTTTTCGGGGGACGATTCCGGCTCCGGTGCGGGGCCGTGTCATGGCAGTTCCGCGGATTGTCCCCCATTTTCCCGCGGAGGTCAAGCGAAAATCCGTTGACGCCCGGCGCTTGCGGCGGTCGGTCCGGCGTGGTATCCTTTCGCGGCAACGGACCCCAACCCCGCCCCAACACGATGAAGAACGACTCCCGCATCCCCCGCCCCGAGTATCCCCGCATGCAGTTCCGCCGCGAATCCTCGTGGCTGAACCTCAACGGCACCTGGGACTTCCGCATCGACCGCTCCGGCT
>CAMVRE010000035.1 GCA_947169825.1 uncultured Verrucomicrobiota bacterium
GTCAGCCCGGAACAACCGGAGAACGCACTGTCCCCGATGCTCGTTACGCCGTCTGAAATCGTGACCGACGTCAGCCCGGAACAACCGGAGAACGCACTGTCCCCGATGCTCGTCACGGAGTCGGGAATCGTGACCGACGTCAGCCCGGAACAACCGGAGAACGCACTGTCCCCGATGCTCGTTACGCCGTCTGAAATCGTGATCGACGTGAGGCCGGAACACCCGGAAAACGCATGGTCCCCGATGCTCGTCACACCGTTCGGAATCGTGACCGCAGTCAGCCCGGAACAATCGGAAAATGCATAGCCCCCGATGCTCGTCACACCGTCCGAAATCGTGATCGCAGTCAGCCCGGAACAATCGGAAAATGCATAGTCCCCGATGCCGCGGACTCCGGTCAAGTCAAGTTCGCCGACAAGTGTAGACTCATGTCCGACCGCCCAACCATCGACCACCCTGACGCCCGGAATGGTGGACGTGTCGAACAGGGAGTCGCAGCCGGAAAAAGCATTCTTCCCGATGCTCGTCACACTGTCCGGAATCGTGATCGAGGTCAATCCGGAACAACCGGAAAGCGCGGAATCCGCCAGTCGCACGACAGGACAACCGCCCAAGTGCGAGGGGATGGCAACATCGCTGGAAGATGAACTGACAAGAGCTGGCCTGGGTTTGTAATAGCCGACACACCCGACGATGGCGTTGCAATCGTCAAGGTCGAACCGCCATCTGGTTCCATCGACCGTCTGTTCGTAATAGATCCATCCGGAACCGGTATACTCTTGGATGTCGGACGAATCGCCTAGAGTCTGGACACTGGCCGTGCCGAACGAGTCGTAGTAGCCGGTTTCGTCGTAATACTCTGCCGAGGCGGTTGCGCGGACGCCTGCAACTGCGACGACGAGGAACAAGAATCGAAGGCGGATTGAGCGACTCATGGCGTTTTCGTTCCTTTCGGAATGGATGGGGCGAGGGCGGAAAGGCAGAGGAAAGCGAGCCGGTCCATGCCGGCGTCGGTCAGATGGTTGCCCGTGGCGGGGTCGAGCCAGCCGCCGGGAGGAGGCGGCTCGGCGAGGACGGTCCGCCGGGGAGAGAGGAAGGGAACGCGGGCGTCGGCGCAAAAGGCGGAGAGGAGCGCGTCGAGACGGTCGAGCGTTTGTTCCTGCGTCGTGCGGTCCCGCTCGGGAACGCTCGTCACTCGGATTGGGCCGATGACAACCGGACGCATGCCGCATTGCCGCGCCTTGAAGATACATCCGGACAGCTCGAAGAGGATGCCTCTTTCGTCACGGCCGCCGAAGGCGTCGTTGTGCCCGGCCATCAGGAGGCAGAAGCGGGCGGGGGCGTTGGTCGACGGGAGCAGCGAAGGGAAATCCCGGTTGAGGTCGAACGCCGTGAGTCCGGGGACGGTGCGATCCTCCGTGCGCAGGCCGGGCCGTCCGGCGGCCAGGCGCTTTGCCAGAGACGCGCCGTCGGCGCCTCCGGGACCGGCTCCCGTTCCGTGCGGGACGCTATCGCCGAGAACGAGCACGTCCAGCGGCGCGTTCCGCGCGAGCGGCGGATCTTCAACGAGAAGCCGGTGCCGCTCGAACGCTTCGCGGAAGCGAGGGTCGACCGCGGCGCGACGATAGCGCAACACGGCTTCCGGCCAGAGCAGGTTGCGCTTGCAGGCCTCGGCGAAGCCGCGCTGGAAGGCGGGGGCGTCGACGCCGGCCGCCTCGGCGGTCCGGAAGGCGGCAAGGGCGTCCGAGAAGCGTGCCAGGGCAAGCAGGAGTGCCGCGCGTTTGCGGAGTAGGGCCGCGGGCGCGGCGGTTCCGTTCGCCCGGGCCAGGGCGGCGTCCACGAGGGCCAGGGCGTGCGCTCCCTCGCCTTCCGCCAGAAGCAGGTCCGCATGGCCGCAAACGCCGGCCGGGAAGTCCGGCGCAGTTTCCGCCATCCGCTCGAATTCCCGACGGGCGGCGGTGCGGTCTCCGCACTCCCTCCACAGCGCAAGCGCGTGGTTGAGGCGCGCCGGCGCGGAAGCGGGGTTCAGCCGGACGGCCCGGGCCCAGAAGGATTCGAGCGAACGGTATTCCGACGCTTGCGCACGGTCAAAGGCCGCGAACAGGCAGAGGACGGCCAGAAGGGGAAGGAGGCGCAACGCGGCGGGACGGAGCGTTCGGGCGATTCGGGCCAACGCAAGGGCAAGCGTCCATGCGAAACCGAGAGAGGCGAGATAGGCGTAACGGTCCGCGACCGCGGCAATGTGGCCGCCCCGAAGCAGAGGAGGCAGCAGACAAGGCGAAAGAGCCGTTGGGATCCAGATCAGCGGCGCAAGGAACGCCGATCGGCGGCGATACAGGACGACGACCGCGCCGAGATACAGGAGACAGACGAGTGCGGCCGCCAGCGTCCGCGGGGAAAGCGCAGGCACGGTCAGGCCGAAGACGGGATCGATGGTCAGCCGCGCCGGCCAAAGGAGCGCATGCAGGTAACGGGGAAACGCACGAACCGAGGCGGAAAGCGCGAGCGACCACGGAGCTCCGGCCAGAAAGTGCCCGGAGCGGTCCGGATCGAGTTCCGGCGCCGCGCCGACGGCGGACATCCCGTGACGGATCTGGGCGTAGGCGAGACCGGCGAAAAGAACCGCCGCGACCGCAAAGCCGAGGACACGAATCCGCTCGCCGCGCCGGACGAGGGCGGTTCCGCCGTTCGCCCTCGACCGTTCGAAGACGGCGACGAGGAACAGAAACGGAGCGATGACGGCCGTCTCCTTGGCGAACACGGCCAAGAACAACGCGGGCACGGACAGCCAGGGAACGAACGGACCGCGCGCAAGCAGCGCGTGCAGGGCGAGCAGAAGGAAGAGCGCGGAAAGAAGCTCCTTGCGGTGGCTCACGACTCCGACGGACTCGACGCAGACGGGATGGAGGAGAAATAGGAGAGAGGCGGCCGCGGCGACGGACGATGCGACCGACACACGGCGAAGAAGAAAGAAGAAGAGCACCCCGACGCCCAGATGGAACGTTAGATTCGCCAGATGGGGGAACCACGCATCGTCGGGGCCGGCGAGAGCGGCGTCGAGGCGGTGGGTGAACTGCCGGACGGGGCGGGGAAGGATTGAAAGGCCGGAAAAGAGATCGACGGAGTCCGCCGCGCCAATCCGGACGTTCGCAATCGACGGGTCTTTCTGGATGACGGAAAGGTCGTCGAACAGGAACGGCGCGCGGATCAGCGGTGCAAACGCGAACGCGAACAAAGCCGCGGCAACGAGGACGAACCCCGTCCGGCGAACGACGGCGGCGGAACGCCCTCCGTCCGGCCCGCCGGACGGGATTGCATCCGTTTGATTGTTTGTGGCGTTTTGCGTCGGACCGTTTTTCTTGCCCCATGGTGCTTCGCGGGAGGATGGGGCGGAATGAGAGAAGCCTCGCCGTTGATTCTCCGGCGAGGCTCTGGTAATGCCCTTGGCGAGATCAACGGCAAGGCGCACCCTACGGCGCAACCTTGCAATCAATCGTCGCCATGAAATTTACCAGATTTCGCCGGAACGATGTTTTGCAGGTGTGCAAAGCTGTCTCCCGCACCGGCCTTGCGGCCGCCCGCGGGCGGGGATGCGGAGGAAGGAAGGACCCTCCCATCACAACGGCGCGAAGTGTAGCACACGCACGGGCGCGAGCGCAAGTACGAAAAAACGGCGGCGGGTGCGCCGTCCGGGTCGCGGCTCCGGATCGAAGCGACCGCGGGCTCTACCGCCCCGCGCCGCCCGCGACAGGCGAACCGTAAAGCGCAAGGGGCCCGAGGAGGCCCTCGGGCGGGATCGGCAGGTAGAAGGAGAGGTCGTCCTTGATGCGGCGCGCGAGGGTCGAGGCGGTCTCGACGACGAGCTCGTTGCGGCCCGCGACGAGCCCGCGCAGGGCGAAGCGGTAGGGCGCGGCGATGCGGATGCCGGCGTCGTCGCCGTTGACGAAGAGGCGCGCGGTCTGCCCGACGCGTCCGAGGTCGAGCGTCCAGTCGCGCGCGAGATCCGCCTCGGAGAAGTCGACGGAGAACGCGTAGCGCGCCTTGCCCGCGAAGTCCGGGATGCGGTCGGGAGCGGCGAGGTCGAAGAGCTCGTCCGTCTCGCACAGCGGCCGGAACGCGGCGAGGTCCTCGCAGTCGGCGACGGAGACCGCGAAGCGAGGGCGCAGCGGTCGCGTCTCGACGACGGGCCGCGGGGCGGGCAGCCCGGCGCGGCCGCCGAAGACGACGATCTCGGACTGGCCCGGCAGGAGGTCGAGGTCGATCGCGCCGTCCGGCGTCGTGCCGGATTCGGCGACGTCCTCGAGGAGCCGCAGCCGCGCGAAGTCGCCGCGCGCGCGAAGCCGGACGCGCGTCGCGGCGCGGACGTCCGGCGACTCGTTGAAGAAGAGGTAGGCGTCGGCGCCGTCGCGCTCGACATGTAGCGCGCGCAGGTGCGGGAAGGCGCCCTCGACCGACACGTCCGCGCCGCCCGCGGCGGCGCGGACCGCGTCGGCGAGCTTGTCGAGCGGGACTGCGCGGCCGAAGTCCGCGCAGTCCGCGGCGACGGAATCGACGAAGAGGACCGGCAGGCCCGCGGCGGCGAGCTCGCGGAGGCGCGCGACGAGACGCGGCGGGAGGAACGGCGCGGCGGGGACGACGAGCGCTGGAATCGTCTCGTCCCCGACCGCGAGCCGGCCGTCGCGCAGCGCCGTGGCGGGGTCTAGCAGCGCGTCGGCGCAGACGATGGAGAAGTCCAGGTTCGCATCGGAGAGCGCGCGGGCGGGGACCTCGTCGAGCATTGCGCGCCCGATGCCGGCCATCCATTCGGCCTCGGCGTGGTAGAGGATCGCGGCGGAGACGACGCGGCGGCCGCCTTCGAGCAGGTGAGCGGCCTTGTTCGCGTAGCGCATCAGCGCGCCGAAGCCGTCGAGCTGGGGGTCGCGCCCCTCCGCGCCGAAGTGCGGCGGGCAGTCCGGGTCGGGGAACGACGGCGAGAAGGCGTGGGGGACGAAGCGGTTGATGCCGCGCACGAGGAGGAAGTCGAGGAGCCAGCGCATCGTCGGCGCGCCCTCGGCCCAGCCGTAGGCGCCGAAGACCTCGCACATCGCGCGGCCCCTCATCCGCGGGCTCTGGTGCGCGGCGGACGCGGCGAGGCGCGGCAGGACGCAGTGGAAGAAGTCGGGCGAGACGCACCCGCCGAGCGCGGAGGCGGTGTGCGGGTAGTCGCCGAAGCCCGGCAGGACCTGGTGCAGGACGATGTCGCAGCCGCCCATGTCCTGCCCCGCCATCGCGCGGAAGTAGTGGCCGGGGCCATAGCCGAGGCGGCCGTGGGCGTTCATGTCCTCGATGACGTGCCCGACGTATTCGACGCCGTGCGCGCGGCACCAGTCGCCGAGCTGGAGCGAGAGGTTCTCGCGGTAGAGCGCCGTGGCGGCGTCCATGTAGGCGAGGCGCACGCGCGGCGAATCGGGGCTCTCGTACCAGAGCTCGCCGAAGCGCGCGGCGGCGTCTTCGCCGAGCGACTCCGACATCCGCGCGGCGAGCGCGTCCGAATACGGCAGCGCGAGGCCCTCCTGGCCGACGGAATAGGTGTAGAGGCCGCCGTCGTGGAGGTGCTCGCCGACGAGCCAATTGTGGAACTGCGGCTCGTCGGAGAAGAAGCCCGCGACCACGGAGCCGAAGCGGTCGCCGTAGTGCGCGAAGTGCGGCTCGTAGACCGCCTCGAGCAGCACGGCGCAGGATTCGCGCGAAAGCGGGTCGATGCGCCCGGGCGAGATGCCGCGGCGCGACCGCCAGAACCAGAAGACGCGCCAGCAGCCCTCGGGGACGTCCCAGCGCAGGAGGCCGTCCTGCACGCGGGCGGAGAGGTCGACCGGTTCGCCGCACAGGCGCTGGCCGCCGCCGGGCGCGCGACGGTAGGCGCGGACGCCGAGCGGGACGTCGCCCTCGCGCGTCCGCGGAGCGACCATCGCGGTTCCCGGCGCGGGGCCCATGACGTCGACGTGGCGCTCGACGAGCGTCCGCTGCGCCAGGTCCGGATACTTGCTCTCGATGAGCCCGTTCGCGAAGCCGGTCGGAAAGCGCTTGTCGTCGAGGATCCAGACCTTCATCCCGCGGCGCGCGCACTCGTCGAGGACGACGTCCATGTCGCGCCACCAGCCCTCGCCGCAGAAGTCGGGATGCGGGCGAGACTCGACGCAGAGCGCGCGGCAGCCGCTCTCGAAGATGCGGGCGATCTGCGCCGGGATGCGGTCGCGGTGGTCGCCCCGCTGCCAGTAGAACGGGAAGAGGTAGTTGCCCTCGCGTCCGCGCAGGATGTCGTCGAGTCTCGTGTCCATGGCCGCGGAGTCTACCGGAACCGCGCCCCGCGCGCAAGCGCGGTTGGCAAGCGCGCCCGAAGATGGTAGAATGCGGCCACTTCGAGAACGTAACGACACCCTGCCATGCTCGCCGTCTCCGTCTTCGCCGTCCTCTCGGCCCTCCTCGTCTGCGGGAAGCTCCTGCGCCTCTACGTCCCGTTCCTCCAGCGGCTCTACCTCCCGAGCTCCGTCATCGGCGGCTTCGTCGGGCTCGCGCTCCTCTCGTGCTTCCGGGCGCACGTCCCGGCGGAGTGGATCGCCTGCGCGCAGAAGATGCCGGGCTTCCTCATCAACGTCATCTTCGCCACGCTCTTCCTCGGCGTGGAGACGCCGCGCCTCGGCAAGATCGTGCGCATCGCGTTCCCGCAGCTGTGCTTCGGGCAGCTCCTCGCGTGGGGGCAATACGTGCTCGGGCTCGGGCTCGCCGGGTTCATCCTCGCGCCGGTCTTCGGCGTCCCGCCCGCGTTCGGCAACCTCCTGGAGATCGGCTTCCAGGGCGGCCACGGGACCGTCGGCGGCATGGCGGAGAGCTTCCGCTCGTTCGGCTGGGAGGCCGGCATCGACCTCGGGCTCACCGTCGCCACGGCCGGCATGATCATCGGGGTCGTCCTCGGCATGGCGCTCGTCAACTGGGCGCACCGCCGCGGCTACGTCCGCGAGGTCCGCGCCTTCGAGGAGCGCCCCGCCCACGAGCGCCGCGGCATCCACCTGCCGGACGCGCGCCCCGCGGCCGGCCGCCAGACGGTCTTCAGCGACTCGATCGACTCGCTCGCGTGGCACGTCGCCATCGTCGGCCTCGCCGTCGGCCTGGGCTATCTGATCCTGCTCGGCCTGCAGCGCGCCGAGGTCGCGCTCTTCCCGGACGCGGCGACGCGCCTCTTCAAGGGCTTCCCGCTCTTCCCGCTCTGCATGATCGGCGGCGTCCTGCTCCAGCTCGCGGTGCGCCGCTGCGGCGGCAGCCTCCTCGTCGACCACGGCCAGATGCAGCGCATCTCCGGCGCCGCGCTGGACTTCCTCGTCCTCTCGGCCGTCGCCACGATCAAGATCGCGGTCGTCGCGGCCAACTGGATGCCGCTCCTGGCGATCGTCCTCGCGGGCACGCTGCTGAGCCTCGCCCTCGTCGTGTTCCTCGCGCCGCGCCTCTTCCGCGAGGCGTGGTTCGAGCGGGCGATCGCGGAGTTCGGCCAGTCCACGGGCGTCACCGCGACGGGCCTGCTGCTGCTGCGCACCGTCGACCCCGAGAACAAGACCGTCGCGGCGGCGTCCTTCGGCTACAAGCAGCTCCTGCACGAGCCGTTCATGGGCGGCGGCCTCTGGACCGCCTTCGCGCTCACGCTGGTCTACACCGTCGGCTGGCGCCCCGTCTGGCTCCTGAGCGTCGCCATGACCGTCCTCTGGTCCGCCGCCGCCTTCGCCGTCATCCGCCGCGGCCGGAAGAGCCCGCAGTCCTGACCACATCGCACCCTCCGACCCCGATGGCCTCCCCCGATTCCCCCATCCTCTCCCCCGAGCGCAAGGAGCACTTCGACGAGCTCGTCGACCAAGGGCTCTGGGGCCAGATCTCCGCCGAGCTCGCGGACCTGCCCGCCGCCGACGTCGCGGAGCTGCTCTCGCACTACGGCGAGGATTCGCTCGCCCGCCTCTTCGAATGCCTCCCCGCGGAGATCAAGCCCGACGTCCTCGCCGAGCTGCCCGCCGACCTCGCCGCCGGACTCGCCGCCGCGATGCCCGCCGCCGACGCCGCCGACATCGTCAACGAGATGGCGCCCGACGACGCCGCCGACGTCCTCGGCGAACTCGACGACAAGGAGGTCTCCTCCAAGATCATCGAGGGGATGGACGACGAGAACGCGGACGACGTCTCGCGCCTCATGACCTACCCGGAGGACTCCGCCGGCGGCATCATGACGACGGACCTCGTCTCGCTCCACCCGGACCAGACGGTCGACGACGCGCTCGACGCCATCGCCCGCAGCGAGGACGACGAGCACGTCTACCAGGTCTACGTCGTCGACCGGGACGACAAGCTCCTCGGCGCGATCACGATCTGGGACCTGCTGCGCCAGAAGGTCCGCTCCGCGAAGCTCGGCGACATCATGGCGACGGACGTCCTCTCCGTCCGCTCCGACGCCGACCAGGCCGACGTGGCGGAGACGATGGCCAAGTACGACCTCTCCGTGATCCCCGTCGTCGACGACCGCGGATACCTCCTCGGCCGCATCACCCACGACGACGCCACCGACATCATCAAGGAGGAGGCCGAGGAGGACATCCTCAGCCTCGCCGGCACGACCGACGACGAGCTCGGCAACGTCTCCGCCTGGCGCTCCTGCTGGTACCGCCTGCCGTGGCTCTTCATCACGCTCCTGGGCGGCGTCGTCACCGCCTCGATCATGAGCTCGTTCGGCAAGGTCTTCGGCCTCGTCATCGTCCTCGCCGCGTTCATCCCGAACGTGATGGGCATGGGCGGCAACACGGGCCTGCAGAGCTCCGTCCTCATGATCCGCGAGATCGCGTCCGGCTCCGGCCGCCGCCACTCGCTCGGCCGACTCTTCCTCCACGAGCTGCGCACCGGCGCGCTGATGGGGATCATCTGCGGCGTCGGCATCTTCCTCAGCGCCCTCGCGATCCTCTACGCGACGCCCTCCGGCCGCGAGGGCGCGGCCGCCGTCGCCGCCAACGCCGGCCTCGGCGCGTGCGCGCCGTTCGCCGTCGCCGCCACCGCCGGCCTGGCGCTCTTCTGCGCGATGACCTTCGCCGCCGGCTTCGGCGCCGTCGTCCCGATCGTCCTCGACCGCCTCAAGATCGACACCGCCGTCGCCTCCGGCCCGTTCATCTCCGTGATGGACGACATCTCCGCGCTGCTCATCTACTACGGCGTCTCGCTGCTCCTCTTCTCGCGCCTGCTGCCCGCCGCCGCCGGCGCCGCGGCGTGAGGCGGCACTACGGCATCGAGACCTTCACGCGGAAGAACCGCGTCGACTCGTTCGTCGGGCCCCAGGACTCGTCGCCGAGGTTCGCCTTGCCTTCGACCGTGTAGACGCGCTCGCTCTTCGTCCCGCCTTCATTGAGGTCGGGCGTCCACCCGATGCCCGGTTCGCCGTCCTTCATCTCGATCGTCGCGAGGAAGCGGTCGTCTCCGTCGGTCGGAACGACGCCCGTCACGAAGCATTTCCAGATTTCGTCGACGCCGTTGGCGGCCGTCGAGTTGGCGCGCTCCTCGTAGCCGCCCCGGACCGCGAGATCGGCGTAGTGCGAGTCGAGCCACGCGAACGGAACGGGAACCGGCGTCGTGGACGTCTGCGTCTTCTTGTAGGAGCTCTCGTAGCACCCTTGGTCCACGGCGGCCCCCTGAAGGCGAGGATTGCCGTCCAGGTCGCGATCGTCGAAGAGCGGATTGGCTTCGTCTTCCCACCGCAGTCCGATTTCGCCGGCATCGATGCACGGCGAATCGTCGCGCAGACGATAGTCGCCTGAGCCAGGATCGACGAACCCCGGATCGGTTCCGTCGAAGGACGAATGGACCTCGAGATAATCGCCGGGCTCTCCGATGTAGGAATCCCTCGAAACGCCATCGGCGTCGTTTCCGGAGAGGATGCAGCCGTAAAGAACGCTGTTCCCCACCCCGCTCCCGCGCCATTGCCCCGGCCCCTCGATCCAGTTGTCCACAATGGTCGAATTGCCTGCGCACCTCCCGGAGATCCCTCCGCCGACGGCGCGGTCGGTCGGGTTCGTCGTTGTGACGATTCCGTTGCCGGCGACGAGACAGTTCACGAGCGTGGAACGATCCGTCCCTCCGCCTTTGAGCCATCGCGCCCCGTCCGAACCCGTTTCGGTTGCTTCGGGCTCGACCTTGTTTCCGACGATCCGGCAGCGGACGGCGTTGCAGTCGTAGAGTCCGCCGCCCGACACGGTCGCCCGGTTTCCGGAAATGACGCAGTCGAAAAGTTCGCCACCGTAGGCTCCTCCGCCCCGTTCCGCCCCCCCGTTCCGCAAGGTCAGGCCGGAAAGCGCCGCATGCTTTCGATTTAACCAATAGTCATCCGGGGCGAAGAGCAACGCGCAACGATCCGTCCCGCCGCCATCGACGATCGTCTCCGCGGCTCCGGCCTCGCCGACGATCCGAATGCGCTTTCCCTTGGTCCGAAAGGGCCCGTAGATCCCGGGCGCGACGAGGATGTCGTCCCCGTCGATCGCCGAGTCGATCGCGGACTGGATCGTCCGCTTCGGCGTTTCGCGCGAGAGTCCGTCGTCGTCGTCGTCCCCCGTCGTCGAGTCCGCGTAGAGCGTCGATCCGAAGACCGCGACGAGGGTCCGGTCCGCCCGGACGTTTTCGATCGTCCACGGGGACGAGGAGGAAAGGAGCGCGCCCGCCTCGTCGTAGAATCCGAGGAACGGCCGTCCGTCCTCGAGGGCGGAGAACGTCGCGGCTCCCCCGTCCCCGACCAACGCCGAGCGCGGCGAGACGCCGCCGAGCCCGCGGACGCGGACGGAGACCACGCGCCCCGTGGCGGTCACGCCCTCCATCGCGCCGATGTCCGGGGCGGAGCCCTGGACGCGCGGATTTCCCGCGAAGTCCGTCTCCGCGCATCCCCAGTCCATGGAGCCGGCGTCGATGCACGAGGACCCCTCGCGGAGCCGGACGTCGCCGTATGCGGCCCCCGCGAGCAGCGGATCCCCGAAGACAAGGCCTTCCTTCGCCTCGTGGAACCCGTTCAGGCAGCAGTTTTCGAATGTCGGGGACTGCGGAACGAGACCGGAGCCGCCGTTCTCTTCTCCGTATCGGTATTCCGTCGCCGTCGCGTAGTTCCGCAGCGAACCCTCCGGACCGAAATTGTTCCAGACGATGGAGTTGAGGACTCTAGCCGCGCCCCCGATCGCCGCGCCATCGGAGGCCGTCGCCAGGTTTTCGGCCACGGTGCAGTGGAACGCGCAGCCGCCCCGGAGCAGCAGGCCGTGCCGCACCGTGTTCGCGGAGAGGATGCAGTTGTCGAGCCAGCAGTCTTCGAGCAGGGCGGAGGAATACCCGTTCTCGACGCCGAAGAGATTGTCGACGAAAAGGCAATTTAGGATCGAGGCCGATGAAAAGAGCGGCCCCGTGAAAACAACGCAATTCGAGATGACGCACCGTTCGATGGTCGCCCCGGAGAAGGGGTCGCTCCCGCCCGCTCCGTTCCGAAGCGTAAAACCGACGAGGGAGCCGATGCCGGCCAGGCACGGCATTTTCCCGTCGCCGTCGATGACGGTCGCCTCCGGGCCGTCCCGGCTGCGAAGTTCGACGTCGGCGAACGAGACCGAGGTATAGCAGATGTTCGTGGTGATATTGGTCGTTGTCGAAGCACCATTCCACGAGATGGTGGTCGAGATGCTTTCGAAACAGTCGACCATCGGCGAATACACCCCGGGGGCGACGAGAACCAGGTCTCCGCTTTCTGCGGACTCCGCGGCCGACTGCAGGTTGGTGAAGGCGTCCTGCCAGTTCGTTCCCGAAGCATCGCCCGATGCCGCCGCATCGACATACCAGGTCGTTCGCGGCGCCTCGTTCGTGAAGGCGGAAAGATCGCCAATGGAAAGAACGGTGACGTTCCACTCCGCGTTTGTCGTCCACGTGCCGTCCGTGACGAGGCAGGAGATCCTTTGGACGCGAAAGGAAAACGGGGAATGGCCGTTCGGGTCCGGAGGCGAAGGAACGTCCGCGTCGGTCAGCGTGTGGACAAAGACCGGCGACGTCGCTTCCGCCACGGGGACGCGATCGACGGACCAGGCGTAGGAAAGGGGGGATTCCTCCGGATCGTGCGCCGCGACGGAAAACGTCAGGGGGCTTCCGATGGGATACATCGCTTCTCCTACGAAGGAGACCTGGCACGGGGTGTTCGTGGGCGTGTAGACCGACATCGCCCGGCTCGTCTCTTCCGTCGGGAAGACGGAGTCGATCACGGGCGGTCTGTCGGGATTCTCCCGAACGAGGATCGAGAACGTCCGGCTCGCCGTCCGGAGGGAGTCGGCGGATTCGGCGGCGATCGCGTTGAACGAATAGAGCCCGGGCAGGGTGGGCGTTCCCGATATCGCGCCGTCCGAAGAAAGAGAAAGCCCGGGAGGAAATGTTCCGGGGACGGGCTCCAGCACGATGTCGTCCGCGAACGACATGCCGGAATCCGATAGTAGATCCTTGTGTGCGAACGACGAGCCGGCGACCGCGGCGGCATCGTAGTTGCCTTCGCCGTAGGCGTATCGGATCGTCCCGTCTTCGTAGAGCGTCGCCGAACAGTTGAACGGAACGGGAGTCGCGTTCGGACCATCGTATTCTCCGACGCCGGATCCGCTCCATCGGAACACGATGCGGCCCGGAACCGTGCGGTCGACGAAGAGCGTCGTTTGTTCCGGATTCCCCTGGAACGGGCAGGGGGAAATGGTCGTCGTCTGATACTCGACAGACTCATCAATCGAAGCTGTCGCATGTCCGTTCAAACCAGGCTGGATTGAAACGGTTCCCGTCGAGGAATCGAACCCCACTAATACCGCCGTTGTTTCGTGCTCCGATCCATAGGAATGCTTGATGCCGACGCAAATCTCAAGGGAGCCATCCAGGGATGCAGTGACATAGCCCGTCGTTCCGCCTCGATACGGGAACGGGAATGGAAGCTCGATGGTCTCGGACGAACGTTGCGCAAGGCCGAGAAACTCCTTCCAGAAACGATCGGCGACGGCTTCGCCGCCCAGAACGGCCGTTCCCGTCTCCGCGTACGAATTGGGTTCCCGTCGAACGTCGAAGGAACGGGAATCGATGGACCATTGGATCGTGCCGTCCGAGTTTTCCGCCGCCAGTTGGACATGGTAGGCGACTTGGTTCGTCGCGTCCGGAAGCGTCGGGCCCGTGACGATCTCCAACGGATCGGCAAGGGAGGTATCGGCTCCGAACAGGAGGGCGCCGGCGAGGGCGGCGCGGAGAAAACGGCGGAGGGGCGGTTCGTTCATCGGACGATGCGCGTGGCGTCTCGGCGATCGGGGATCGCCCCGTCGCGCGTCAACGGATTGAAAGATAGCAGGACCCGCCCCACGCGTCAAACGCGGAACCCCGGCCGCGCGCGCGGCGGCAACGCCGGATTGGAATGGCCGGGCGCACGCGCCCGACTGATGGCGACTTGGCGACAAGTCGAAAGTCCGTCGTGCGGGACTCGTCCGCGCGGGAGCGCGGCCCTCCCGAACAGCGGCCGGTCGACAACACGACCGAATCGACCGAATCGACCGAAGGTCCGGCCCGAACGCCGCGAGGGGCGCGGGCGTCAGAGATCCCGCAGGGAAAGGCCGCCGAAGGAGACCTTGCGCCCCCGCTTGTCCGGATTCTTCGCGAAGAAGGCCGCCGCCTTCGTCTCCAGCGCACGCCGGTCGAACCGGGCCGGATTGCGCTTGATTTCGAAGAAGTCGAGCCGATTCGCGAACTCGTCCTCGCAGACGAGATCGATCTCGTTCTCCCCCTTGCGGTCCCACCAGGAGCCCATCCGCGTGTAGTCCGTCGTCTCGCGGAACTTCCACAGGAAATACCGCTCCAGGGCGTAGCCGGAGAACGTGTCGAAGTCCCGCGCCGCGAGTTCGCGCATCCGATCGAACCGCTCCAGTTCCAGCAGCCCGCGGTTCTTGAACACGAAGCGGAACCAGAAGCGGAAGAAGCAGTCGTCGATCCGGTAGTGGCAGTCCTTGGACGTCTCCTTCCCGAAGACCGGCTGCTTCTTCGACACGAGCGAATACTGCTTCTCGAGCTTCGTGAGGAAGCCGTTCACGTCGGTTCCGACGGCGGCCTTGAGCTCGGACGAGCGCGTCGCGCCGGCGGCGATGGACGCGAGGATCGCGAAATACGTCCCGTAGTCGGGACCGAACTCCTCGGCGAGGATGGCCCGTCCCTCCGCCAGGTACGCCGACCCGCGGGCGAAGATCGCGTCCAGCATCCCGTCGCGCGTGACGGCGCCTTCCGACACCATCATGTCCACGTAGCGGGCGATTCCGCCGGAAACCGTCCAGAGGGAAAGCAGGTCGTCCGGCTTCCAGCGCGGACGGGCGGAGGAAAGGATCGTCTTGAGCTCCGACGTCCGAAAAGGCTCCAGGGCGACGTGCCCCGTCGTCCGTCCGTAGAGCGGCTCGCCCTCGTCGAAGAAGATCTTCGACATCATCCGATTGACGCTCCCGCAGACGACGAGGTTGATCCTCGACTCCTCGTGGTCGCGGTCCCAGACGGCCGCCATCTGCCCGTAGACCGCCGGATCGATCCGGTCGAACTCCTGGAACTCGTCGAGCACGACGGTGAACGTCGCCTTCTTCGACGCCTCCATCACGTGCGAGAACAGGTCGGCGAACCGCGTCGCCGTCCCGAGGATGCCCAGGTGCAGGACGCGCTCGGCCTCCTCCTGGAACTCCGCGCAGAGCGTCTTTTCCGGCTGGCGCGTCACCGGCAGGTGCAGATACGGCGTCTTCCCATCGTCCAGCGCGCGGCGGAGCAGGGCGGTCTTCCCGATGCGGCGACGCCCCGTCACCACCGTGAACCGCGCGCGAGACCGCGCGGTCTCGCGGATCTTCCGCAGCAGCCCGATTTCCTCCGCTCTTCCGAAAAAGTCCATGTCGCCTCCCGATTTTCCACTGATTTCAAAACATTCGTTTTCAAAATGATCGTTTTGAAAATGGTTATTTCTGTAACGGGTGCAGAGTCTACGGCAACCACGACGGAAATGCAAGGACAAAAGTCGTTCCCGCGCATACCACTTTTCCGTTCCATACGAAGGGACGTTCTGGTAGAATCGAGTCCGTTTTTCGGAACGCCACTTCGGATCGCGGTTCCCGCCCGCGACCCGCCACCCGGAACCCCGCCTTCCCATGATTGACAGCGAAGCCGCAACCCCCTCCCTCGCCGCGCCGTGACGCCCGACCTCGCCAGAGCGCTGCGCCGCGCCGTCGCGCGGCCGTCGGTCGTCCGGACCGAGGCCGTCGTCCTGCGCGTCCACCCCTTCTCGCGCACCTCGCACCTCGTCGTGTGGCTCACGCGCGAGGGGCTCCGCCTCGCGACGAGCGTCAAGGGCGCCGCGCGCCCCGACTCGCCCTTCCTCGGCCAGTACGACCTCTACTACGCCTGCGACCTGCTCTACTACGCCCGCGCCCGCGACGGCGTCCACGTCGCCCGCGAATGCGAGCCGCTGCGCCGCCGCGACGAACTCCGCACGAACTGGCGCGCCGAGCACTGCGCCTCGTGGTTCGCCGCGCTCGCGAACCTCGTCTCCGACGCCGGCGCGCCCTTCCCCGGGCTCTACCGCCTGCTCGACGAGACGCTCGACGTCCTCGCCGCCCTCCCCGGCCCGCCCTCCCCCGCCCTCTTCGCCCGCTACGAGGCCAAGCTCCTCGCCGAGGCCGGCCTGCGCCCCAACTTCGACCTCCCGCCCGGCTCCCGCCCCGGCGCCTCCCTCCGCTTCCACCTCGCCGACGGCCGCGCGATCCCCGACGCCCCCGCGGTCTCGCCCGAGCCCGTCGTCCGCCTCCCCGCCTCGGCCGCCGCGCTCTTCGACGAGCTCGCCGACTCGCCGTCGATCGGCCCGGGCTCCACGCACGCG
>CAMVRE010000036.1 GCA_947169825.1 uncultured Verrucomicrobiota bacterium
CTCCCCCTGGGGCCCCGGCCGCCCCGGCTGGCACATCGAGTGCTCCGCGATGAGCACGAAGTATCTCGGCGAGACGTTCGACATCCACACCGGCGGCATCGACAACCTCTTCCCCCACCACGAGAACGAGATCGCCCAGGCCGAATGCGCCACCGGCAAGCCGTTCGTGAAGCTCTGGATGCACTGCGCGCACCTGCGCGTGAACGGCGAGAAGATGTCCAAGAGCGCCGGCAACTTCTTCACGCTGCGCGACCTCCTCGGCAAGGGCTACACCGGCCGCGAGATCCGCTACGTCCTCCTCGGCGGCCACTACCGCCAGCCGCTCAACTTCGCCTTCGACGCCCTCGCCGCCGCCCGCACCGCCCTCGCCCGCATCGACGAGTTCACGGTGCGCATGGAGGGCCTGGCCGCCCCCGCAGGGGGTTCGGGGGGCGCGGCCCCGAGTCCTGACGGCCAGGCTCCGTCCTGGCCGGACAAGCACCTCTCCGCCTTCGCCGACGCCCTCGCCGACGACCTCAACTCCCCGCTCGCCTTCGCGGCGGTCTTCGCGCTCGTGAACGAAGGCAACCGCCTCGCGCAGGCCGGTTCGCTCGACGCCGCCGGCGCCGCGGCCGCGCTCGCCGCGCTCGCGAAGATGGACACGGTCCTCAACGTCCTCGCGCGCCCCGCCGCCGCGATCCCCGCCGAGGTCCAGTCCCTCCTCGACCGGCGCGCCGCCGCGCGCCAGGCGAAGAACTGGGCCGAGTCCGACCGCCTGCGCGACGCCATCGCCGCCCTCGGCTGGGCGGTGAAGGACACCAAGGACGGCCAGCGCCTCTCGAAGTCCTGACGGCCGGGCTCCGCCCCGGCGTTCAGCATTCAGCATTCAGCATTGCCTATCGATCCTTCCGAACGGACATGAGCGAACCCAATTCACTCGACTTCCGCTACGCGGTCGCGAACACGGAGATCCTCGTCCCGCCCACCGGGATGCTGGAGACGTTCGGCAACACGCTCGTGAACTACATCGTCGTGTCGGAGCTGATGGACAGCGTCGGCAAGTGCCACGTGCGCTCGGGGCGGATGAAGCTGCTGAAGCCGCAGATCATCACCCCCTCGGCGTATTCGGAGATGCTGCTCGAGGGCTTCGGCGAGGAGGCGCGCAAATACGTGCGCTGGCTCGCGGAGCACGAGGACGACGTCCACATCCTGCGCTACGGCTACACCCTGAGGCGCGAGTCGTTCAGCGAGGAGCTGGTGACGCGCCCGATCGACGCCGTGCTCGCGGACGTCTCGAAGGACGTCGCCGCGCGCAAGGACCCCTACCTCGCGCTCGTGCGCGGCGTGGACGAGCCGTGGGACGTCTCGCTCGTGCGCCTGTTCTGGGAGGTGGTGAACCGCTCGGCGAAGAAGAACATCCGCGAGATGGCGGAGAAGCACCTCTTCGACCAGGGCGCGGCCGCGGCGCTCGCGCCGGACGCGCGGCAGGAGATCGAGGAGGCGTTCGCGGCGGCGGCGAAGGACCGCTCGCTCGTGAAGCGCCTCGGCGCGCTGCTGCAGAGGCACGGCGTCTTCTCGGCCTACGAGGAGCGCTTCTTCGCGCTCATGAAGGAGTAGCGGCCGCCGTTTCCGGCGGCCGCGACGCCCGCGGCGTGCGCCGCGCGGCGGGGATCGGCGGAAGCGTCGTGCGGCGCGCTACCGGCGGAAGAGCGTGACGCGCGGGAGGCCGGGGCACTGCCACTGCTTGCCGGCGAAGACCGGGAAGCCCATGGGCTCGCCGGCGCGCTCGCTGTTCGGGCCGTAGCGGAACACGAGCTTCGTGTAGGAGAGGTCCGCGCCGCCGGTGGAGGAGCGCTCGGACATGAAGAGGATGATCGTGAACATCGCGACGAGCATCGACGCGATCGCGAGGATCGGGAAGACGGGGTTCGTCTTCTCGGGCTTCTGGACGACCAACGACGGGTCGAAGCCGGCGCCGGGGGCGCCGGGAGCGGCCTCGGCGGCCTTCTCCTCGGCCTCGTCCGCCTTCTTCTTCTCCTCGTCCCTCTCGGCGGCCGTCTTGCCCTTGAGCGTGAGCTTGGGCTTGGTGGCGGCGGTGGCGCCGCCCTCCTGCGGCTTGAGGCGGAGCGTGGGCTTGGTGTCGCCGTCGCCGGAGGCGGGGGCGGCCGCGGAGGACTCGGCGCCGTCCTTCTTGAGGACGAGCGTCTTCTTGCGGATGGTGGGGGCCTCGGAGGCGTCCTCCGCCGCCGGCTTGGGCGCGGCGGGCGCGGGGGTCGCGGGCTTCGCGGCCGGCGCCTTCATGCGGAGCGTCTGGTGGCGCGTCATCGCGTCGTCCTCGACGATCGTGAGCGAGACCTTCGCCGTCTGGCCCTTGGCGGCCTGCGCGGCCGCCGAGAGGTTCGACGTGAGCTTGCCCATCGCGGGCGCCGCCGCCGCGGTGGGCGGGGAGGAGAGCGCCGAGTCGAGCGAAATGCGCGAGGTCTTGCCCTTCATCGCCTGCAGCGGGGTCGGCGCGGCGGGCGTGCCGGCGGGCGGGGCGGCGAGAGGGGCGGGCTTGAGCGGCATCGGCTTGAGCGGCGTCGGGGCCGCGGGGGCCGTTCCGGCGGGCGGAACGGGCTTGAGGCGGATCGTCGCCGACTCGCCGTCGCCGGAATCGGCGGGCTTGAGCGTCGGGGCGACCATCGGCTTGATGCTGATCGGCTTGATGCCGGAGGGGGGGACCGAGGGCGCGGAGGCGGGAGAATCGGCGGCGGGCGCCGCCGGCGAGGCGCCGGCGTGGGTGATCGGCTTGATGGTGATCGGCTTGATGTCCATGGAATCTCCTGGGCTAACGGTCCAACGGTCTATCGTTCTGGCGGCCTGCGGGGGCAAACGGCCGCCGGGTCAATCGAAATTCGGCATTCGGCATTCGGCATTCAGCATTGCCGCGAAGCGGCCTAGACGGCCATCACTTCGGCTTCCTTGGCCTTGGCGGCGGCGTCGATCCTGCCGATCGCGGCGTCGGTGGCCTTCTGGATGTCCTCGAGGAGGCGGTCGCGGTCGTCCTCGGTGAGCTTGCCGTCCTTCTGCAGCTTCTTCGCCTCGTCGTTCGCCTCGCGGCGGACGTTGCGGACGGCGATGCGGGCGTCCTCGGCCATCTTGGCGGCGACCTTGGCCATCTCCTTGCGGCGCTCCTCCGAGAGCTCGGGGATCGGGACGCGGACCTTGCGGCCGTCGGAGACGGGCGTCACGCCGATGTTGGCGGCGAGGATCGCCTTGCAGATCTCGTTCACGACCGACGGGTCGTAGGGCGTGATGGTGATGAGGCGGGGCTCGGGCGTCGCGATGTTGCCGAGCTCGCGGATGCGGGTGGGGGCGCCGTAGTAGAGCGCGGTGATGTTCTCCACGAGGGCGGGCGAGGCCTTGCCGGTGCGGATGCCGTCGAGCTGCTGGTTGAGGCTGCGCAGCGCGCCGTCCATCTTTTCCTTCGCGGTGTCGAGAGCGGGATGTGCCATGTTGTTTCCTTTGGGTTGAAGGGTTATCCGAAAACGGGGGGAGGATCCGATCCGTCGACGAGCGTGCCGACCTTGCCGCCGGCGACGGCGGCCTCGAGCGCGCCCTCGGCGAAGAAGTCGAGGACGAGGATCGGGATGCGGTGCTCCTCGCAGAGCGCGAACGCGGCGGCGTCCATCACGCGGAGGCCGCGATGCATCGCGTCGGCGTAGGTAAGGTGGTCGAGCTTCTTGGCCGAGGGGTCCTTCTTGGGGTCGGCGGTGTAGACGCCGTCGACCTTCGTCGCCTTGACGAGGACGTCCGCGCCGATCTCCCGGGCGCGGAGGGCGGCGCAGGTGTCGGTCGAGAAGAGGGGGTTGCCGGTGCCGGCGGCGAAGAGCACGACGCGCCCCTTCTCGAGGTGGCGGAGCGCGCGGCGGTGGATGAAGGGCTCGGCGACGCCCTGGCAGGGGAACGCGGTCATCACGCGCGCCGGGAGGCCGGCCTTCTCGATCGCGTTCTGGAGGGCGAGGGCGTTGATGATCGTCGCCAGCATGCCCATGTAGTCGCCGGCGCAGCGGTCGATGCCGAGCTCCTCGCCCGTCGCGCCGCGGAAGATGTTGCCGCCGCCGAGGACGATCGCGACGTCCGCGCCCATGTCCTTCACGGCCTTCACCTTCGCGGCCATCTTCGCCACGATGGCCGGGTCGATGCACCGCCCGGTCGCGCGGTCGAGGAGGACCTCGCCGCTGAGCTTGAGCAGGACGCGCTTGTATTTGGCTGGCATGGGGACGATTCGGCGGACTCCGGACCCTCCGGAGCCGTCGCGCGTATTGAAGCACATCCGCGCGCGAAAAGCAAGGGCAAATCACGCGCGCACGGGCGGCGGATCCCAGGAATGGTCCTCGCGGACGGGGTCGGAGGCGGGCGCGTCCGCGCGCCAGGGCGGCGTGTCGGCGACGGTGATCCAGCGGCCGTCGAGGGCGTAGGAAAGGAGCGGCGGGCGGCCCTCGAAGCGGCGGAGCGGCCCCGTGCCGCCGCCGACGGGCGCGGTGACGGAGAGGAAGAGAGGCACGCTCTGCCGCACGAGCCGCTCGATGCGGCCCGGACGGGCGCGCAGGAGCGCGTCGACCGTCTCCGCCGGCGTCTCCGCGGAGGGGCAGACCCTCGCGGCGCCGAGTTCGAGGAGCGCGTCGACCGCGTCGCGGTTCGCCGCGGGGAGCGTGGTGCCGTCGATGGTGAACCCCGCCACGCCGCGCGCGCGAAGGCGGCGCGCGCCGGCGAGGTCGCCGGCCTCCCAGTCGCGCCAGCCGTCCGCGAGGAGCGCGTCGAGCGTCGCCTCCAGCGCCGGCGCCTCGCGGTCGCGGCAGAGCGCCGGAAGGGCGAGCGATAGGGTTGAAGGGGTTGAAAGGGTTGAAGAGGTTGAAAGGGTAAAGGGTAAAGTGGAAAGTGTAGCGGTCCAGCGGGAGAGATGGGAGCGGATGTCGGCAAGCGAGGCGTGGCCGATGGCGAGGACGATGCGGTCGGCGCCGGCGAGCGTGGAAGGATCGGGACTTTGGTCGATGCGGTATTTGAGCGTTCGGGAAATGCTGAATGCTGGATGCTGAATGCTGAATGGCGCGTCCGCGTCTTGCAGAATCGTCGCCTTCCGCTTTTCGCGGCGGGCGGCGAGGGAGGAATCGAGGGCCGCGACGGCGTCGCGGCGCGCGGCGTTGAGGAGGGCGGCGGGCGCGAAGAGGCCGGCGGGGTTCGCGACCTCGACGTCCGTGGCGGGGTCCGGACACCGCCACGCCGTCCCGCCGAGCTTCGCGAAGGCGGCGCGCGCGGCGGCGGCCGTGCGCTCGGGGTCGAGGGCGGGCTCGAGCGGGGCGGGCGCGAAGGCCTCGGCGGAGACGTCGGGGAAGAGGGCGTCCGCGGCGCGGACGCGGACGCCGTCCGGCGCGAGCGCGACGCGGAAGCGCGCGGCGCGGCCGGTCTCGAGCGCGGATTCGCGCAGGGCCGGGACCTCGTGGCGGCGGCGCAGCTCCTGGCTGGCGGAGAGATAGACCGTCTCGCCGGCCGGGACGGGCGGCGCGCCGGGCGGCAGCTCGAGCTCGACCCGCGCGCCGGCCTCCGCCACGAAGACGGGCTCGCGCGTCGCGGCGAGGCGCATCGCACCGACGGCGAAGCCGTAGGGGTGGCCGTCGTTGGCGGCCATGTAGGCGGGGAGCTTGAGCAGAAGGCCGTCGTGGCGCTCGATGCGGCGCTCCGGACGGAAGACGACGGATCGCGCGGAAGCGGACTCGACGCGGCCGATCGGGAGGCCGCGGTGCGCGAGCGAGCGCGGGTCGACGACGCCCTCGGGCGGGCCGTCCTCGCCGAGGGCGTAGAGCGTGGTGCGCTCGCGGGCGAAGACGCTCGCGAGATCGCCCTCGAGCGCGCGGATCTCGCCGGGGGAGGCGCCGCCGTCGAGCAGGCGGCGGTAGAGCGCCGTTGCGCAGGCGACGTAGAGCGGGCCCTTCATGCGACCCTCGATCTTGAGCGAGGCGGTGCCGGTCGCGACGACGCGATCGAGGACGGGCGCGAGCGAGAGGTCGCGCATCGAGAAGGGGAACGCGCCGCCGTGCGCGATGCGGCAGCAGTAGGCGCAGCGGCCGCGGTTGCCGCTGCGGCCCTGCGTCATCGCGGAGTGGAGGCAGAGGCCGGAGACGGAGTAGCAGAGCGCGCCGTGGACGAAGACCTCGATCTCGGCGCCGCCCTCGCGGACGATGCGCGAGACCTCGTCGAGCGTGCACTCGCGGGCGAGGACGACGCGGGAGAAGCCGAGCCCGGCGAGCGCGCGGACGCCCTCGACGGAATGCGCGGCGAGCTGCGTCGAGGCGTGGAGCTCGAGCGAGGGGAAGCGGCGGCGGGCGAGGCGCGCGACGCCGAGGTCCTGGACGATGAGCGCGTCGGGGGCGAGCTCCTCGAGGTCGGCGAGGGCGTCGAGGATCTCGGCGCGCTCGCCGTCGAACGCGAGCGTGTTGAACGCGACGTAGACCTTGCGCGGGCGCGGCAGGGAGCGGGCGTGGGCGATCAGGGCGCGGAGGCGGTCGAGGCCGAGGTTCTCGGCGTCGGCGCGCGCGGAGAAGCGCGGCAGGCCCGCGTAGACCGCGTCCGCGCCGGCGCGGAACGCGGCGAGGGCGGCGTCTAGGGAGCCGGCGGGGGCGAGGAGCTCGGGGAGTGCGGCGGGCATGCGGTCGGTCGGCGGGCGCGCTACCCTTCGCCTTCGGGCGCGGGGGCGCCGTCCGCCGGGTCGTCGAACGCCGGCGCGTCGGGGTCGGCGGCGGGGACGTTGTCCTCGGGGCGGAGCGAGACGCGCACGACGCGCGTCGCCGTGAGGCGGCGCACGGTGAGCGTGAGCGTCTCGCGGCCCTTCGTCGCCTCGAGGAACGCGCGGGCGTCGGCGACCGGCTCGTCGTCGACCTTCGTCACGAGCTCGAACGGCCGCAGGCCCGCGATGGCGGCGGGGCTGCCGTTCTTGCACTTGGTGACGACGACGCCCGCCTCGTCGTCCGCGAGCTTGTAGTATTCGCGGACCTCGAAGGTGGCGTCCGCCACGATGACGCCGAGCGCCTTGGAGCGGGCGCGCGTCGCGGTGCGGTAGCTCGGCGGCGCGACCTCGACGGTGAACTCGGCCTGCCTGAACGCCCCGTCGGAGAGCCACTCGACGCCGACCGCGTTGCCGATGCCGAAGGAGGTGAGGACGGCGTCCGCGCCGTCGCCGACGGCGGGCCACGGCGTGATCGGGATGCGCTCGAAGAGCTGGACGGGCGCCTGCTCGTAGATCTCCTCCCAGTCGATGGAGTCGCCGTAGGACTCGCGGCTCTCGATCGCGCGGCGCACGGAGCCGTCCTCCGACCGGGCGAAGAGCAGGATGTCGCCCTCCTTCACGCCGATGCGCTCGGCGGCGCTGCCGGGGTAGACGTGGCTCACGAGCGCGCCGCGCGTGTCGACCTCGCGGTCGCGCTTCGTGCCGAGCCACGCGAGCGCCTTCTTCTCGCGGGCGACCTCCCGGGTGACGGTCTGCAGGTCGGCGCCGAACCAGGCGACGCGGATGCGGTCCTTGCCCTTGCGCGGGACGATCTCCGGGTCGACGGGCAACTTGCCGGCGGCGAAGTCGGCGAGCAGCGCGCCGTTGAGGCGGTCCGTGTCCGAGCGCCAGCGGCTGCCGCCGCGACGGCGCTCGGTCGCCCACTGCAGGATGCGGCCGTCCGCGTCGAAGAGGTCGTCCTCCGATACGGCGAAGACGCGATCGTCGCGGCCGACGTCGAAGGAGTCGAGCCGGACGTGCGACGCGCGGATGCGGATCGAGTCGCCGCGCTTCTCGACGTCCGCCGCGAGGGCGGGCTCGAGGAAGTGCTTCTCGACGGGCCCCGCCGCGGCCTCGAGCGGCTCGACGCCCGCCGGGACGCCGCCCTCGAAGGACGCGACGACGACCTGGTAGTCCTTGAGCGCGCCCTCGAACCGGAGCGGGACCTTCGTGCCGTCGGGGAGCGTCGCCTCGATCTTGTCGAGGCGCGCGATCTCGCCCGCGCCGGCGCCCGACGGGATCATCACGCGGCCGCCGGCGAACACGGCGCCCACGAGGTCCTTCTCGTCGCCGCCGCCCTCCTCGTCGTCGTCCTCGTCGTCGTAGTAGGAGCCGCGGCCCTGGCGCTCCTCCTGCGCCTTCGGGTCGAGCCGGAGGAAGACCGGGAGGTAGGCGCGCGCGAGGCGCGCCTCGAGCGCCGCGGCCGCCTTCTCGGCCGCGTCCGGGTCGGCGGCGGTCCAGTCGGCCGGCGCCTCGAAGCCGCCCGCGCCGACCTCGTAGCGGTCGCGGAAGGAGACGGTGACGGCCTCGTTGGAGGCGTTCAGCAGGAGGGCGTTCTCGACGCCCCTCACGAAGTCGCGGCCGAGGCCGAGCAGGCGCGTGCAGTCGGAGGCGGACTTGGTGCGGACGCCGGTCGTGAGCATGCCGTCCTCGCGCGCGACGAAGAAGAAGGCCGGCTCGTCGGGAAGCGCGCCCGCCGCGTCGAACGCGAGGGGCTTCACGCCGGGCAGGGGCTCGTCCGTCGCGAGCAGCAGCGCGCCGCGGTCGGGGTAGGAGGCCACCGGGCGCGCGGGCCACGCCCTCGCGGGATCGTCGGGGAGGCGGATCTCGACGCGCTCCACGCCCGAGGTGCGGAACTTCGGGTCGTAGGCGAGGAAGCGGTCGGCCGCGAGCGCGAAGCCGGGCGTCGCGAAGGCGCGGTTCTCGGAGATGAGCGAGTCGAGGTTTCGGTAGTGGATGCCGCCGCAGTTCGGGCAGCGGTAGGGCATCGAGCGGGCGGGCGAGCGGCCCTCCTCGTCGCGCCTCAGCCTCCAGGCGACCTCGACGAACGAGGCGCCGAACCGGTCGTGGAGCTCGGCCGTGCGCTCGACGGCGGCGAGCGCCGCGGGCTTCTCCGGCGCGGCGGGGGCTTCCGCGGCGGGCGCGGCGGGGTCCTGCGCGAAGGCGAGGACGGGGGCGAGGGCAAGCAGCAGTCGTTTCATGGGGTTTCTCCGGATTGCGGGGAACGATTCGGCTTCATTCTACCATGCGGCGTCCGGAATGCGCAACCGGCAATCCGCCTCGTTTTTCCGCTTGACTCGCGGGGGGGCTTTTGCTAGATTCCATCGCCGTCAACCGCGCCATGGGGCTATAGCTCAGTTGGTAGAGCGTCTGAATGGCATTCAGAAGGTCAGGAGTTCGACCCTCCTTAGCTCCACCAAGGTTTCTGACGAACCTTGGAATCCCCGCGAAAGACGAACAGAAGACGGCCGGGCATCGCCCGGCCCTTTTCGTATCTGGCGGCTGCGCGAATAGCCCAAGAAATCCGCATGGTTCGTCGGTCGTATCTCTCTCTGCATCCACACCCCGGCTCATAGTCCGAGTGGTCCGGCGAAAAGGTCAGATAGAATTCGCCAGACGGCCGTCTCGGGTCGAAAACCCTCTCCGTTTCTCCGCTGGTCGGTCATCTTGACCTGTCAATAAATCGCCATATTTACAAGGGAATTCGAGAAACACTCCAAAACATGTCAGGATTCTGGCGGAGAACGGAGAGGGTCTTCAACGGCGGTTCTTTGAACTGGACTTGACACCCGTGTTACGCGAATGGCCGAGGCGCGGTGCCGCGCCGACTGGGCGCGGACCTCCGCGCTCATGGCGCTCGCCGTGAACCTCGTCCGCGACCCGCGCCGCACGCCCGCCGCCAAGCCGAACGACTTCAACCCCTACGCGCCGCGGCCGAAGAAGCCGATCCTGCGCGGCAAGCTGCTCGAAATCCTGCGGGACGTGTTCGTGAAGGATGGCCAGAGGCGCCAGTCCGCGCGACTCGGGCTAGAGTAGGCGCCCCCGTCACTCCGGCAATGCAACCTTGACACGGAAGAAGCGGCTGTTTTCGTCCGGCGCGTGCCAGACCTCGTTCGTGTTCGAAAGGGACGTTCTCCCCTCGACCGTGTAGACGCGGTTCGTGCCGAGGTCGGGGAACGGCGTGACGACGGGCTCGCCATCGACCATGTCGATACGGGATTCAAAACGTGCATTCGGATCTTTGGGGTCGAGCCCGGCGATGAAGGAGTATTCCAAGGAAACACCGTTCAAACCGACAGATGCCGCAGCCGTTTCGTATTGATCAGGGGTCGGCGTTGATGCCGAAACAATGTCCGGAGCACCAGCAGCGAGGAAACCGAGGAAGTCCAGTGCGCCGGCAGATCCAAAGGCTGGGGCGCTCATTTCACTGACTCCAACGGGGTTGACCGCCTGCAATCGGTAAAAATACGATTGGGACAAAGCAAGACCTGTATCGTCAATATAACTGGGCGAGGGGCAATGGTTTCGGATGCAGGCCCATTCATTGGGCTCTCCCGCGGGATTTCGATGAACTCGGTACAGTTTCGCCCCTTGCACGGCATTCCAAGAAAGAGCGATACTCCGTAGGGCGTGTCTTTCAGCCGTCAGACCTGTCGGTGCGGTCGGCGGGGATAGTTCGGCTGGAGAACACGTGGTGTCAAGGACAAGCCGGGACATCACGGGTTCACTTTCCTCGTTCCAGAATACCGTCGACGGCTTCGCGTCCGACAAACCCTTTGCGAACGCACGAGCATATCTGGCCAGCTCTAGCAGGGTCAGAGAGCCATCGCTATGTACTCCACCATATTCCATGCCGTAGAGTTCCGTGTCGGCATAGCCATTCTGCCAACCTTCTTCCAGAAACCATTCGCCGAACAATGTCTGGCGACTGGTTGGGGTATTGAACGAGCTTTCATCATAACCACAGGAGGCAATCCACGCCGAGTTTGGACGGCATTGGGCAAGTCCGCTACGGACTTTGAAGGTGAAGTTCGTGTCATCCGTCGAATCAACGAGGGCGCGACTATGGCATGACATGATGACGCCGGCAAACGACGCTTCGGAGGAAATAAGGGATGAGTCTGAAACAAGTTGGGATACAGAATATGTTCCGTCATATGCCGAAAGCCCTGCGGCTGCCCCATTGTAGCCCCCGTGGGTTGCGATAAAGAAAAAGAAAGTGTCACCCGGTTTTACGATTGTTGACCACCGAATAAATGCATCGTGGATGTCTGATCGCTTGGCGCCCTCATTCTTGATCAAATCGACTCGTTCCGCTTTTCCACGAGAGACAAGATTGCTGAAAAGTATCGCATCGGCAAGCGACTGCCGAAGACCACGGTTCAACGTTCCATATTTATCAAATCCAACACTCAATCCATACCTATGCCTCGTCTCCACACGGTTGCTTTCGGGGAGGTCGAAATAGTCGCTCTCGGCCACGACCCAATAGTTTAGCGGCGAGAGGACGGGCTCGGCGTTCCAATAGCCGTGATCCGTCCATTCCGTATCGGAAATGTCTCCTTCGACGAAATATTCGGGCAATCGTTCCGGACCCGGTCCGCGATAAATGGCGTATGACGAAACGCATTGCCCGTCCGTGCCGTCGTCCCACGCGAGGGTGATTGACCCCTCCGCCGGACTCGCCGACTTCACGCGCAGCACTGGCTGCGAAAGCTCGTGCATGATGAGGCCGTTCCACTTGCCGTTACGGTCAATCGGGCCACTCGGCGGAAGCCATTCCGAAGCAAGCGATCGGGGATAGTGCCCACGCGCACCGTTCGCCACGTCGGAAAATACATAGCTTCCTGCCGCCGGTGGCGATCCTTTGAGCCAGACATTCGTCAAGGAGGAATCATATCGAAATGCCTCACTTCCGATTCTCGTGACGGAAGCCGGGATTGTGACTTCCTTGAGGCGGGAGCAATAGGAGAAGAATCCCGTCGGGATGGTCGAGAACCCGTTCTTCATGACTATGTTCGTCAGGAAATGGCATGCCTGGAACGTTCGATCCCCAGGGGATGTATAGCAGGCTGGCAGTTCCAATTCGGTGATGCCGTTGCAGTTCCAGAATGCGTAGGTCCCCGTGCTTTGAAGGGCAGGGAGCGACAAATGCCCGAACTGGCATCCAATGCATCCGTAAAACGCCGACGAACCGACGGATTGGATGTTTGCTCTCGACTTGAAGGAACGGAGGGACTTCAACCCCTTGAAGCATTCGCTTGGGATGGAAACGATGTTCGCGCCGAAAGTCGCGGAAACGAGATTCGTGCATGTGGTGAACGTCGAAGAACCCACGCCAGAGAATCCATCTCCGATTTCAACGGACTTGAGTCGGATGCATGTATCGAATGTGCTTGCCGGAAACGTCTGCCCCTGTCCATTGGCGTCCACGACGGCGTTTGTCATCCAGTAGCAATACTGGAACGCGCTTGTTCCGAGCGTCTCGAGCTTCGATCCGACCCTCAGATCCTTGATCCCATTGCAGTTCCAGAAGGCCTCGCGCCCAATTGTGGTCACATTTGGGAGAGACAGTGTGCCATCTGGGCTGAACGAAGCCCGAAACGAATGGTAAAAGGCTTCATCCCCTACGTACGTGATTCCTTCGTTCAAGACGCATGACGTAAGGTTCGTACAATCGCGCACGGCATAGGCGCCGATGCTCGTCACATAGGGCATCTCAAGGGTGCGGAGGGAATACAGGCCAGAGAACGCGCCGCCGCTAAGCGTAGTCAGTCCCGAGCCGAACGAAACTCGTTTGAGGTTGTTGCAGCCCCTAAAGGCGCTGGGCGAGTATGTCCCGCCCGCGATTCCCGTGATGCCGTCTCCGAAGGTCGCGCTCTCGAGCCGCGTGCATTCGGAAAACAAGAATGAAGGAAGCGAGATTCCGTCGGCATCCATGACGACGTTCGTCATCCAGTAGCAGCAACTGAATGCGTAATCCCCAAGATGCGTGAGCTTCGATCCGACCCTCAGATCCTTGATCCCATTGCAGTTCCAGAAGGCCTCGCGCCCAATTGTGGTCACATTTGGGAGAGACAGTGTGCCATCTGGGCTGAACGAAGCCCGAAACGAATGGTAAAAGGCTTCATCCCCTACGTACGTGATTCCTTCGTTCAAGACGCATGACGTAAGGTTCGTACAATCGCTCAGCGCATACGAGTTGATGATTGTCACGCTGGGCATCTCAAGGGTGCGGAGGGATGTACAACCGGAGAACAAATAGGAGCCGATTGATGCAACAGAACTCGGAATCGTTGCATGTGTCAAAGACGATTTGTTCTTGAAAACAGAACCACCAATCGCCGTCACGGTGTGGTGGTAATACCGGTATCGCGTGTGCCATTCTCCGTCATCATCCTGCTCGCGGTATTCCTCTGTTCGGGTGACTGTGGAGGGAATGGTCACAACGGCCGACGAGCCGGAGTACCCCGAGATCGTTGCGGTGTCGCCGGAACACGAAAAGGACCAGTCGCCGTCCGTGTAGGCATAAGAGAAACCCGGCGCCATGAGCAATGTCGTGGCGCCGATGAAATGGAGCGTAGAGCGAATGGGCGCAAAGTTCATCGGATGTGGATCGATTCTATCGCGGCAAAACGGGTTCGGTTCCAGTTTTCGAGCTAGCGGTGATCGGCGGCGAGGATGCAGTTGAGGGTGTCCGAGACCCGCCGACCGCAGCGGCAACATATTCTATCAGAACATCATAATTGCACGCAAGTGCCACGTCGTTTGTTGATTCTCCGACTCATCACAACCGCAAAAGTTGGGAACATCTCTGTTGTCGAGACGAATCTCTGGTTTGAAGAGGACCATACACTTGATCGCAAACCCCCTTCGGCGGAGGGGTGGCTCTGCATCGTTTCTCCGCCGTTAAGGAAGAACCATGTCCCTAACCAGCAACATCCGCGCCGGCAGCGCCTACGTCGAGGTGACGGCGGACACGGGCCGGCTCGACAAGGGGCTCTCGCAGGCCCAGGCCCAGCTCCGCGCGTTCGGCCAGACCTGCACGAACGTCGGCCGCGACCTGCTCGTCCTCTCCGGGGCGATGGCCGCGCCGTTCGCGATGGCCGTTCGGTCGTTCGCGGGCTTCGACGACACGATGCGGCTGGCGCAGGCGGTGACCGGCTCGACCGGCGAAGCCTTCGAGTCGCTCACACGCACCGCCCAGACCCTCGGCCGCACCACCTCGTTCACCGCGCAGGAGGTCGCCGGCGCAATGGTCGCCCTCGGCCGCATGGGCTTCGCCTCCTCGGAGATCGAGGCAAGCATCGGCGCGGTCCTCAACCTATCCCGCGCGACCGGCGCCGACCTCTCGGAGTCGGCGGACATCGCCGCCAACTCCCTTCGCATCTTCGGCCTCTCCGCGGACCGGATGGCGTCCGTCTCCGACGTCCTCACGGCCGCCGCCAACGGCTCGGCCCAGACGCTGACGGACCTGTTCGACGCCATGAAGATGGCGGGGCCGCAGGCCAAGGCCGCGGGCGAGGACCTCACCGACACCGCGGCCGCCATCGGTGTCCTCGCCAACGTCGGCCTCAAGGGCAGCCTCGCCGGCACGGCCCTCCGCAAGAGCTACTCGCAGTTCGCCAAGGTCAAGATCCAGGAGGGTAACGCAATTCCGCCTGCTGCGCGCGAACGCCGGCCCTGACGACGACGGCGGCGCGGGGCATGGGTGGACGCTTGCTCGAGGCGGATCATTGCGAACGTGGAACGGGGTGTGTTGGACGGCGTTTTCGCGGAGGGCAACGCAATTCCGACTGCGGCGCGCGAACGAGAAATCTATTTGATCGCCTTGCCGGCCTTGAAAGCGGGGGCGATGACGGGGCCGAGAGTGCGATAGGCGGCCGCTGCGGAGTCGAAGGCGATGGGCTTGAGCTTGTCGAGGTCGATCCTGCCCTTCGTGAGGATGCGCTCGTCGGCGCTCATTCCCTGGACGGCGCCGACGAGGATGTAGCCGCCGTCCTCCTCGATCATCTCCTCGACGGTGCATTCGAGGGCGAGCGGCAACTCCTTGAAGAGCGGGGCGTCGACCTTGCGGCTCTTCACCGCGTGCGCGACCTTGTCGGGAACCTTCGTTCCCGAGACGATGCCGACGTAGTCCGCGGGGACGACGTTGGCGGCGTCGGGATGTCTTTATTCTAGCAGAGGCATCGCACGGACGCAACGCCGCATTGAGCCGCAATTGAGGCTGTGGTAGAATCCTTCCCCGAAAGAAGATGAAGACACTTCACTCCCTCTCCGCGAAAATGCGCAAGCCCCAGAACCCCCTTCATCAGACCACGCTCGACGAGTTCACCGACGGCGGCATGCTCGTCGGCGCGAGCGCGCCGGGCGCCACCATCAAGGATGCGCCGACCCAGCCGACCCTCTTCGGCGCGCCGCAGCCCCGCCAGTCGATCTTCGTCACGGACTCGGACATCCCCTCGGCACGCTCGCTCCGCTCGCGCGCCGGGGGATTGTGATGGCGGCTTCGCCGCATGAAACGGAATGAAGGGAAAGCCGCTAGCCGTTCCAAGCGCCGAAGGCCCTGCGACCGCAGGGAGGCGGGGCCTTCCAACTGTCGATTCCCGCACAAGGACACGACTCCGCCGCCTCGCCGCCAAGTACGAGACAGTGGCGTTCGTCGAGGACGATCCTATCCGCTTCCTGCGCACGGCGTCCGGCCCCGGTGTCGAGACGATGGCGTTCGTGGTGGCGTGTCTGAGCTACGGCAGCCGGAAGCAGTTTCTCCCGAAGATCCAGGAAATCGTGGACATGGCCGGCGGGGACGTCCACGGGTGGATTCTCGAGGGCCGGTACGCCCGCCGTTTCCGGGCGGGAGACGGCCGCAGCTTCTACCGGCTTTTCTCCTACGGGAGGATGCACGAGCTGTTTGCCGCGCTGCGGGCGCTCCTGCGGCGCCACGGCGGCCTCGGGGCCTTCCTGCGGGCAAACGGCGCCACGACCGCGCCGGAGGCCCTGTGTGCGCTCTGCTGGGCCTTCGCGGGCAAGGCCGCCCCCATCGTCCCCAAGGACTGCACCTCGGCCTGCAAGC
>CAMVRE010000037.1 GCA_947169825.1 uncultured Verrucomicrobiota bacterium
GGCCGCCACCGAAGGGGAAAAGGAGCCGGTAGCGTCCGCCGTCCCGGCGGACAAGGCCGACGTCAAGGACGGAACGAAGGACGGGAAGAAGACCGACGGGCGGCCGGTGCTGCTCGCGGCGCTGCGGGTCGCGGCGGACTTCCTCGGCGGGGGCGGACGCGGCGCGCCGGAGTCGCTCGGCGCGCTCGCGGCGCTGCCGCTTCCGGAGGGGCTCGCGTCGAACCGCGCGGAGAAGGCGGTCGCGGCGCTGCGCCGCGCGATGGACGATCCCGGCGTGCCGCGGCGCGCGCCGTTCTCGGTCGAGCGCCTGATGCGCAAGATCGAGGACGCCCGCCGCGGGCGCGCCCGCGTCCGTCTGACGAAGGAGCTCGCGGACCTTTCCGACGAGGACTTCGCGGCGGTCGCGGCGCGGCTGTTCGCCCCGGTCGACGAGGACGCGGGCGATACGGACGAGTTCGACTGGTACGTCGACGCCTACGAAACGCCGAGCAACGTCGTCGCGCGCCTCGCGAAGGCGGCCGCGGCGCTGCCGGACGCTGGCGAATCCCCCCTCGCGTGGCGCCTGGTGAACCGCGCGGAGGACGTCCCGGAGGTGCGCGCGCTGTTCGACGCGGCCGTCGCGGCGAAGGATCCGCTCGGCTCGATCCGCAAGCGCGTGGCCGACGCCAAGGCGCGCCGCGCGGCGTCCGGCGACGGGGAGGACGAGGAGGACGAAGACGACGAGGGCGGCGAGGACGAGGACGACGTCTTCCCCTTCTCCTGGTCGGACCGCGGAGGCCCGGCCGGCCAGTACGCCGGCGCGCTCTGCATGCTGCTCTCCGCCGATCTCAACGCCGGCCGCCTCGCCGAAGCCGAGGCGCTCGCCGCGCCGCTCGCCGCGGACGACTGGCGCGTCGTCCTGCGGCTCGCCGAGGAATCCTACTACAGCTGCGGCCTCGCCGTCGTCCGGCCGAACGACGCCTGGCGCGCGTTCCTCGAGGCGCGGCTCCCCGCGGGCGAGGACCTTCTCTCCTCGCCGTTCCTCGGCCGCTACGCGGAGGCCTGCGTTCCCGACGGCGCGGAGCGGTTCGAAAAGACGTGCGCCCGCCTCCTCGGCGACGCCGTCTCCGGCGAGAAGGCGAAGAAGGCGCTCAAGCGCCACCGCCTCGACTTCGCCCGCCTTTCCGGCGACCTCGACGCGCTCGAGGCCGACTTCCTCGAAAAGACCGATCCCGCCTCGAAGGACGATTTCCAGGACAATGGCAACTGGTGCCGCGCGCTCGAGGCGCTCGGCGAAACGAACCGCCTCGCCCGCGCGCTCGACCGCGTCGTCGCCCTCGCGGCGACGCCCCTGCCGGACGGCTCCCGCCGCACGGCGCCCGTCTGGGCCGTCCCGATCCTCGCGCGCGCCGGTCGCCTCGCCGACGCGGAGACCGTCGCCCGCGCGGCGATGGCGGAGGACGCCGCGAAGAAGCGGAAGGGGGAGATCGTCTGGCGCTCCTCCTCCGGAGTCGGCGACCCCGCCGCGGAGCTGCTGCGCGCCTACGCCGACGCCGGCCGCCCGGACGAGGCGCTCGCCCTCGCCGCCGGCTGGCCGTACTGGGAGAAGGGCGCGCTCGCCGCGTCCGACGCCCGCTACGCGAAACGCGAATTCCTTGCCGCGACGGTCGCCCGCGCCCTCCTCGCCGCCGGCGGCGAAACGAACGCCGCCGCCGCCGCCGCGCTCGCCCGTGCCGCCGCGGGCGACGGCACCTCGCGCGACTGGCCCTACGAAATCCTCCTCGAGACGACGGACCCCGCCGCGTTCCGCGCGACGCTCGACGGCTTCGTCCGCCTCGACCCCTACGAGGAGCGCCCGTGGCAGTGGAAGGCCGAGTCGCTGCGCCGCGAGGGCGACCTCGCGGGCGCCGAGGCGGCCGCGCGCCGCGCCCTCGAGATCGACCCCACCGACGGCGAGTCGCCCGCCGGCGACCGCGTCCGCTCCTACTCGATCCTCGCCTCCGTCCTGGAGGACAGGGGCGGCGAGGCGGACCTCTCCGAGGCCGCGACGCTGCGGCGCGTCGTCGCCGCCGTGCGCGCCGCGGAGAAGGGCGACGAGCTCACGGACCTCGGCTACCTCGCCGGCGCGATCGCGCGCTACGACGAGGCCGCGGGCCTCTTCTCCGACGCCTACTGCGTGCAGTGGCGCCTCGCCGAGCGCCTGCGCAAGGCGGGCCGCGCGGACGAAGCCGCGGCGCACTACGAGGAGACCTTCCGGCACATGCCGGCGCAGTTCGGGCAGGTGGCGTCGCTCTGCTTCGGGTGCGAGGGCGTCTTCTCCAGCGACGAAAGCTCCGGCGCCGCCGAGCGCATCCTGCCCGCGCTCGCCGCCGCGCCCGGCGCGGGCGCGAGCGTCCACTACCTGCTCGGGATGCTGCGCGAGCACCAGAAGAAATACGACGAGGCGTGGGCGGCCTGGTCCCGCGCGCTCGAAATCGACCCCGGCCACTTCGACGCGCTGAAGGAGCTGCTCTCGCTCCGCGACGAGGTCGAGCGCCCGGCCGCCGACTGGGCGAAGCTGCAGGAGCGCGCGCGGATGCTCGACCCGTTCCTGGCGAACCACTTCGAGGATCCGGCCCGCATCGTCGACTGGCCGGGGCTCTGGCGCGCGTTCGAGGAAGCCGCCGCGGGCGCCCCGGCGCCGTGGAAGGCGCCGGAGGGGCCGCTCTTCCGGTTCGAGGCGGCGGAACGCGTCGCCGCCGCGGCGGACTCCGCGCGCCGCGCGGCCGAAGACGAAATCGCGCGCGAGGCGGGCGCGGCCGCGCCCGCGGAAGAAGAGGGCAAGACGGACTCCGGAAGCGGCCGCGTCGGCGCGCAGTACCTCCCCGCGCGGAAGCTCGCCACGGGAGGCGGGCGCTACTGGGCGAGCCGCCTCGTCGACCTCGCCTCCGCGCTCGCCGCCGACCCGAAGGGTTCGCGCTCCGACGCGATGAACTACTGCGCCGGCGAGGCCTTCGCCCTCTCCGCCGGCGATGCGTCGTACGACTACGGCCTCTCCGTCTCCGACGACGACTACTTCTGGGACGACTGAGCGCTTGAGCGCCCGCGAATCGCCGCCCGTGGAGCGGCGATTCGCGGAAAATGAAAAATTTTTCGCGGAGGGGTTGCTTTTCGTGGGGGATTTTGCTAGCATCAGCGCCCGTTTTGCGACCATTCCAGGAAAATCAGGCCAGCTAACCCATGCCCACCATCAACCAGCTCGTGCGCAAAGGCCGTCAGACGCTCGCCAAGAAGAGCAAGTCCCCGGCCCTGAAGAACTGCCCCCAGCGCCGCGGCGTCTGCCTTCTCGTGAAGACCCAGACCCCGAAGAAGCCGAACTCCGCGCTGCGCAAGGTCTGCCGCGTCCGTCTCACGACCGGCTACGAAGTGACCGCCTACATTGGCGGCGAGGGCCACAACCTGCAGGAGCACAGCGTCGTGCTCGTCCGCGGCGGCCGCGTGGCCGACCTTCCGGGCGTGCGCTACCACGTGGTGCGCGGCGCGCTGGACTGCCTCGGCGTGAACGGCCGCAAGCAGGGCCGCTCGAAGTACGGCATGAAGCACGGCAAGTAGGATAGGAGTCCGCAACCATGTCACGCAGGAAGAACGGCGCGTCGATGAAGCACGCGCACGAGATCGACCCCAAGTACGGCAGCGAGCTGGTCTCGCACATGATCAACCACTTCATGCGCAAGGGCAAGAAGACGACGGCCCGGCGCATCGTCTACGGCGCGCTCGCGGAGCTGGAGGGCAAGGTCGAGGGCAAGGAGATCCTCGAGGTGCTCGACGCCTCCGTGAACAACATGAAGCCGCGCGTCGAGGTGAAGTCCCGCCGCGTGGGCGGCGCCTCCTACCAGGTGCCGGTCGAGATCAAGCCCGCGCGCCAGCTCGCGCTCGCGCTGCGCTGGCTCGTGACCTACGCCTCCGGGCGCCGCGGCATGGGCATGCCCAAGGCGGTGGCGGCGGAGCTGCTGGACGCCTACAACAACACGGGCAACGTGATCAAGAAGCGCGACGACACGCACAAGATGGCGCAGGCCAACCGCGCGTTCGCGCACTACGCGTTCTAGGGACGCATCGCATTTTGGCCGCTCCCGGCTCGTGTCGGGGGAGGCGGCCGCGGATCCCCTGCGGGGCGCGGCAAGACGGTTCTTTGACAACGGCAGACGATACGAAACCTTTCTCTCCCGAGAAATCGATGGGCACTGACGCCACCAGCACCAAGCGCACCGCGGGCGCGGCCGGAAACGGCCGCACGCACGCGCTCGCCGACGTGCGGAACATCGGCATCATCGCCCACATCGACGCGGGGAAGACGACGGTTTCCGAACGCATCCTGTACTACGCCGGCGCGATCCACAAGATCGGCGAGGTCCACGAGGGCAACGCCACGATGGACTGGATGGTGCAGGAGCGCGAACGGGGCATCACCATCACGTCCGCCGCCATCACGTGCGAGTGGATGGGGAAGCAGGTGAACCTCATCGACACGCCCGGACACGTCGACTTCACGGTCGAGGTGGAGCGGGCGCTGCGCGTCCTGGACGGCGCGGTCGGCGTGTTCTGCGCCGTCGCGGGGGTCCAGCCGCAGTCGGAGACCGTCTGGAGGCAGGCGGACCGCTACCAGGTCCCGCGCATCGCGTTCGTCAACAAGATGGACAGGATGGGCGCGGACTTCGGCCGGGTCGTCGGGGAGCTGAAGAGCAAGCTGAAGGCGAACGCGATTCCCCTGCAGCTGCCGATCGGCGCCTCCGAGACGTTCCGGGGCGCGGTCGACCTGATCGGCATGAAGGCCGTCACCTACCGGGACGAGGACCTGGGCTCCGAGCCGCAGGTCTCCGACATCCCGGCGGAGCTCGCGGACGAGGCGAAGGCCGCGCGCGAGGCGATGGTCGAGGCGATCGCGGAGGCCGACGAGGCGTTCGCGGACCTCTATCTTTCCGGCGAGGAACTGAAGGCGGACGACATCCACGCGGCGCTGCGGCGCTGCGTCGTCGGCCGCAAGGCGGTGCCCGTCCTCTGCGGGACGGCGCTGCGGGACAAGGGCGTGCAGCCCCTGCTCGACGCGGTGGTCCGGTATTTGCCGTCGCCGCTCGACGTTCCCGCGGTGGAAGGCACCGAGATCCGGACGGGCAAGACCGTCCAGAGGCCGGCGGACGACACCGCTCCGCTTGCGGGCCTCATTTTCAAGGTGGCCGCTGACCCCTATCTCGGCCGCCTGCTTTACGTGAGGGTCTACTCCGGCGTTCTGCGCAAGGGCATGAACGTCTGGAATCCGAGGACCCGGACGAGGGACCGCGTGATGCGGCTCATTCGGATGCATTCGAACGAGCAGCTCGACACGGACGCGATTTACGCGGGGGAGATCGGCGTGCTGGGGGGCATCGGGAAGTTCACGACGGGCGACACCGTCTGCGCCGAGCAGGCGCAGATCGCGCTCGACCGCATCGAGTTCCCGGAGCCCGTGATGTTCATGGCGATCGAACCGAAGTCGCGCGCGGACAAGGACAAGCTCGGGGAGGCTCTCCAGATGCTCTCCGACGAGGATCCGACGTGCCGCGTGCGCACGGACGAGGAGACCGGGCAGACGATCGTGAGCGGGATGGGCGAGCTCCACCTCGACATCCTCCGCGACCGGCTCGTCCGGGAGTTCAAGGTGCCGGCGAACACCGGCAAACCGATGGTTTCGTATTGTGAAACGGTCACCGGCGAAGCGGACGGACGCCACACGTTCGACCGCGAGATCGGTGGCAAGCGCCAGGCGGCCACGGTGGAGCTCCACGTTTCGCCGATGGAGCGCGGGAAGGGCAACCTCGTCGAGGTGAAGCCGCCCCGCAACACCATACCGCCGGAATTCTGCGCCCCGATCGAGCAAGGGGTGCAGGACGCGATCCTGACGGGCGTCGTGGCCCGTTTCCCGATGCAGGACGTCCACGTCCGCATCACCGGAGGGGGGATCCTCGATCCCGACTCCGCGACGGAAACGGCGTTTCGCACCGCCGCGATCCTGGCGTTTCGCGAGGCCGCCGAGGCCGCCGCGCCGGAATTGCTCGAGCCGATCATGTCGGTCGAACTCGTGACGCCGCCGGAGTACACCGGCGACCTCATGGGCGACCTGAACGGACGCCGGGGGCAGGTCCGCGAGATGACGATGCGTGGCGACATGCAGGTCATTTCCGCGAACGTGCCGCTGGCCGAGATGTTCGGGTACGCGACCGCGATCCGATCCCTCTCCCGGGGCAGGGCGTCCTACTCCATGGAGCCGGAAGAGTTCGCGGTGGTTCCCCGCGCCGTCAAGGAATCCATACTGAACAGGTAACCCACACAATGCAGAGTCAACGCATCAGAATCCGCATGCAGGCCTACGACCACCGGGTCCTCGACCAGGCCGTCGCCGAAATCGTCGGCACGGCCCGGAGCACCGGCTCGGACGTCGTCGGGCCCATCCCGCTGCCCACGCGCGTCGAGCGGTTCACCGTGAACCGCAGCCCCCACGTGGACAAGAAGTCGATGGACCAGTTCGAAATGCGCACGCACAAGCGCATGCTGGACATCGTCGGCCCCACCGCCAAGACGGTCGAGGAGCTCAAGAAGCTCAACCTCCCCGCCGGCGTGGACATCACCATCAAGGTCTAAGGAGCATCCCATGCAAGGCTTGATCGGAAAGAAGATCGGGATGACCCAGATCTGGGGCGAGGGCGACGTCCGCGTCCCCGTCACGGTCATCGAGGCCGGGCCGTGCCCGGTCGTCCAGGTGAAGACCAAGGAGAGCGACGGCTACGAGGCGGTCCAGCTCGGCTGGGGCCCGCAGAAGGCCTCCCGCCTCACGAAGGCCGAGGTCGGCCACGCGAAGAAGGCGGGGCTGGACCCGCTGCGCCGCCTCCGCGAGTTCAAGGCCGACGCCGGGGACGACCCCGCGCCCGGCAAGGTGTTCACGGTCTCGGTGTTCGAGGGCGTCGGCTACGTCGACGTCGTCGCCACGAGCGTGGGCAAGGGCTTCATGGGCGTCATGCGCCGCCACGGCTTCGCCGGCGGCCCGATGACGCACGGCGGCCACGTCAAGCGCCGCCCCGGCTCCATCGGCATGCGCCAGACCCCCGGCGCGACCGAGAAGGGCCACCCCATGGGCGGCGACACCGGCAACCGCCGGACGACCGTCCAGAACCTCAAGGTCGAGAAGATCGTCCCCGAGAAGAACCTGATCCTCGTTCGCGGATCGGTCCCGGGCGCGAACGGCTCGATGCTGGTGATCCGCAAAGCGATCAAGAAGGCGGTGAAGGCGTAATGGCTACGATCAAGATGTTCGGCCTCGACGGCAGCGAGAAGGGCGCCGTCGACGTCGCGGACGAGACGCTCGTCCTCGACCGCGGCGCGCAGGCGGTGCACGACGCCGTCGTCGCCCGCCAGGCGTTCTACCGGGCCGGGACGGCCTCGACCCTGAGCAAGGGCGAGGTGAACGGCTCCAACCGCAAGCCCTGGAAGCAGAAGGGCACCGGCCGCGCCCGCGCCGGCCTCAAGCAGTCGCCCGTGTGGCGCGGAGGCGGCGTCGCCTTCGGCCCGCACCCGCGCGACTGGTCCGTGAAGCTCAACAAGAAGGTCGGGAAGCTGGCCTTCCGCCGCGTCGTCTCCGACCGCATCGCGGACGGCACGCTCGTCCTGGCGGAGGAGCTGACGCTCCCCGCCGCGAAGACGAAGGAGCTCGCGAAGGTCCTCAAGGCGTTCGGCACCGACAACGCGCTGCTCGTGGTGAAGGCCGCGGACGACGCGCTCACGCTCGCCGCGCGCAACCTGCCGGGCGTCGAGGTGGCCACCGCCGCCGGCGTCGGCGTCTACCAGATGATGGCGCACGCGAAGGTCCTCGTCGCCCGAGCGGCGTGGGAGGATCTCTCGAAGCGCCTCGAAGGCAAGCAGAAGAAGGAGACCGTGGCATGAAGCACGAGAACGCCGTTCTGAAGGCGGTCATGCAGACCGAGAAGGGCGCCGCCCTCCAGGAGAGGCAGAACCGCTACATGGTCCGCGTGGACCGCGCCGCGACCAAGCCCGAGATCAAGAAGGCCGTCGAGGACTTCTTCAACGTCACCGTGACCGCCGTCAACGTGCAGAACTACGGCGGCAAGAAGCGCACGCTCCGCAACCGCCGCGTCGTCCAGGCGCCGGACTGGAAGCGCGCCATCGTCACGCTCAAGGCGGGCGACAAGATCGACCTGCTCTAGGAGAAGAGAAATGGCCATCCGTTCCTACAAGCCCTACACGCCGAGCCGCCGCACCGCGACGGGCTCCACCTTCGCCGAGGTGACGAAGGACAGGCCCGAGCGCTCGCTCACGGCCCCGCGCAAGCAGAAGGCCGGGCGCGACAGCGCCGGCCACATCTCGATCCGCCACCGCGGCGGCGGCGCCAAGCGCCGCTACCGCCTCATCGACTACCGCCGCGAGCGCCTCGACGCCGTCGCGGAGGTGGTCGCGGTGGAATACGATCCCAACCGCTCCGCGTTCATCGCCCTGCTCCAGTACGAGGACGGCGAGAAGCGCTACATCCTCTGCCCCGAGGGGCTGAAGCCCGGCGCCAAGGTCGTCGCCTCCGAGACGGCCGAGCCCGCCGTCGGCAACTGCCTCCCGCTGGGCCGGATCCCGCTCGGCACCGCCGTGCACAACCTCGAGCTCGTGCCCGGGCGCGGCGCCAAGGTCGTCCGCACGGCCGGCTCCTCCGCCACGGTGATGAGCCGCGACGGCGACTGGGTCACCCTCCGGATGCCGTCCGGCGAGGAGCGCAAGTTCCTCGCGCGCTGCCGCGCCACCGTCGGCGTCGTCGGCAACGGCGAGATCGAGGGCCTCAAGCTCGGCAAGGCCGGGCGCAAGCGCTGGCTGGGCATCCGCCCGACCGTGCGCGGCGTCGCGATGAACCCCGTCGACCACCCGATGGGCGGCGGCGAAGGGCGCACCTCCGGCGGCGGCCCGGCCGTCTCGCCGTGGGGCAAGCTCGCCAAGGGCGGCAAGACCCGCAAGCCCCGCAAGGCCTCCGACCGCGTCATCCTCAAGCGCAGAAAGTAGAGTAGAAAGCCATGCCACGTTCGCTCAAAAAGGGACCCTACGTCGAGGAGAAGCTCCTCAAGAAGGTCGAGGCGATGAACCAGTCGTCGCGCAAGCAGCCGATCAAGACCTGGTCGCGCCGCTCGATGATCACGCCCGAGTTCGTCGGGCTGACCTTCTCCATCCACAACGGGAAGACGTTCCTTCCCATCTTCATCACCGAGAACATGGTCGGCCACCGCCTCGGCGAGTTCGCCCCGACGCGCACGTTCAAGAAGCACGGCGCGACGACGGACAAGGCGACCAAGTAACGGAGCAAGGAAATGGAAGTCAAAGCCATCCACCGCAACGCGCGCATCTCGGCCTCCAAGGGCCGGGACCTGGCGCGCGCCGTGCAGGGCAAGAGGCTCGGCGACGCCCTCCGCATCGTCGACTTCAGCCCGCGCAAGGCCGCGAAGATCCTCGGCGCCGCGCTCCGCAGCGCGGCCGCCAACGCGAGCCACAACTTCGGCCTGGACGCCGACGCGCTCTCCGTCCGCAAGGCGGTCTTCGACGAAGGCCCCAGCATGCGCCGCTACTGGCCCCGCGCCCGCGGCAGCGCCAGCCCGATCGAAAAACAGACGAGCCACGTCACCGTGGTTCTCACCGACGAAAAGTAAACACCATGGGACAGAAAGTCAATCCAATCGGCTTCCGCGTCGGCGTCGACCACGACTGGCGCTCGCGCTGGTTCGCGGACAAGCGCTCCTTCGGCGACTTCCTCGCCGAGGACTGCGTCCTTCGCGACGCCGTCGCCAAGGCCCTCAAGGAGGGCGCCGTCTCCGAGGTGCGGATCGAGCGCTACGCCAACCGCGTGCGCCTCAACATCCACACCGCGCGCCCCGGCATCGTGATGGGCAAGGGCGGCGAGGAGATCGACCGCCTCCGGAAGAAGCTCTCGAAGCTCACCGGCAAGGAGGTCTTCGTCGAGGTCGTCGAGGTCCGCGACGCGGACGCCAACGCGCAGCTCGTCGCCGAGTCCATCGCCGACCAGATCGTCCGCCGCACCACGGTCAAGCGCGCGATGAAGCGCGCCCAGCGCACCGCGATGGAGATGGGCGTGGACGGCATCAAGATGCTCGCCAGCGGCCGCATCAACGGCGCGGAGCTCAGCCGCGTCGAGTGGATGAAGGAGGGCCGCGTGCCGCTCCACACCCTGCGCGCCAAGATCGAATACGGGTTCGCCGAGGCGGACACCACGGCCGGCAAGATCGGCGTGAAGGTGTGGATCTGCAAGGGCGAGCACTACCAGCCCCGGCTGAACAACAGAAGGAGGGACCGCAATGCCTCTCATGCCTAAGCGGGTCAAGCACCGCAAAGTCCAGCGCGGATCCCGCGCCGGCCTCGCCCAGACCAACACCGAGCTCTCGCAGGGCGACTACGGCCTCAAGACGCTCGAGCGCGGGTGGATCACCGCGATCCAGATCGAGGCGTGCCGAGTCTGCATCAACCGCCACCTCAAGCGCCGCGGCAAGCTCTGGATCCGCATCTTCCCGGACAAGCCCGTCTCGAAGAAGCCGATCGGCGTCCGCATGGGCAAGGGCAAGGGCGACCCCGAGTTCTGGGTCTCCGTCGTCGCGCCCGGCACGATGCTCTTCGAGCTGGCGGGCGTGCCCGACAGCCTGGCGCGCGAGTCCTTCCGCCTCGCCGCCAACAAGCTCGGCGTCCGCACGCGGATGGTTTCCCGCAACGCGCAGGTCTAGCGCACGAGGAGAACGAACGCAATGAAGATCAAGCAGGTCCGCGAGACCCCGACCGAGGAGCTCCTCTCCCAGGTCAAGGCCGCCAAGGGGAAGATCCTCGGGGCGAAGATCAAGAAGACGGCGGCCGACGTCGCCAAGAACCCCCTCGAGGTCCGCACGCTGCGCCGCGACGTGGCGCGCATGCTCACCGTCGTCCGCGAGCGCGAGCTCCAGCAGGAGAAGAAGTAATGAGCGAAGAAACGAAAGCCGCCGCGCCCGAGCGCGGCCACCGCAAGACGCGCCGCGGCACCGTCGTGAAGCGCAGCGGCGACAAGACCGTCTCCGTCCTGGTCGAGCGCCGCTACGCCCACCCGATCTACGGCAAGCAGATCACCGTCGGCAAGAAGTATCCGACGCACGACGAGAGGAACGAGTGCGGCGTCGGCGACGTCGTCCTCATCGAGGAGACGCGCCCGCTCAGCGCCCGCAAGCGCTGGCGCGTCGCGAAGATCGTCGTCTCCGCCAAGGCCCGCGAGGCCGCGGCCGAGGCGAAGGCCGAGGCGATCGAAGCCAAGGAAGAAGGGAAGTAGAGATGATCCAGGAAGGTACTGATCTCGCCGTCGCCGACAACACCGGGGCGCGCCGCGTGCGCTGCTTCCGCGTGCTCGGGCAGCGTAAGAAGTACGCCCACTTGGGCGACTGCATCCGCGTCTCCGTCAAGGAGGCCCAGCCCGGCGGCGCCGTGAAGAAGGGGCAGGTCTGCCTCGCCATCATCGTGCGCACCGGCTACCCGATCCGCCGCGCGGACGGCTCCTACATCAAGTTCGACAACAGCGCCTGCGTGATCGTCGACGCCAAGAAGTCGCCCATCGGCACCCGCATCTTCGGGCCGGTCGCCCGCGAGCTGCGCGAGAAGGGCGACAACGCCAAGATCATCTCGCTCGCACCGGAGGTCCTCTAATGAGCACCGCACGCATCAAGACCGGCGACATCGTCGTCGTCATCACCGGCCGCGGAGGCGACTCCGAGAAGGCGTTCAAGGGCAAGACCGGCAAGGTCCTGGCCGTCAACGCCAAGAAGGGCGTCGCCATCGTCGAGGGCCTCAACCTGCGCAAGAAGGGCGTCCGCAAGAACGACAAGGCCCCCAACGGCCAGGTCGTCGAGATCCCCGCCCCGATCGCGCTCAGCAACCTCCAGCCCTGGGACGCCAAGGCCAAGAAGGGCGTCCGCGTCTCCTACGTCCGCGAGGACGGGCGCTCCGTCCGCGTCGCCAAGGGCACCGGCAACCGACTGTAAAGGAACCGCCATGGCAAACCTCAAGGAAAAATACGAGCAGACGGTCGTCCCGGAGCTGGAGAAGGCGTTCGGGTTCAAGAACCCGATGCAGGTTCCGCGCCTCCAGAAGATCGTCGTCAACATGGCCTTCGGCATCGTCGACAAGGACACGCAGAAGTCCGTCGTGGACGATCTGGAGAAGATCACCGGCCAGAAGCCCGCGCTCTGCCCGGCCAAGAAGAGCGTCGCGAACTTCAAGCTTCGCGAAGGGATGGTCATCGGCGCCAAGGTGACGCTCCGCCGCCAGCGGATGTGGGACTTCCTGGACCGCCTGATCAACGTCGCGCTGCCCCGCATCCGCGACTTCCACGGCGTCCCGGCGCGCGGCTTCGACGGCCGCGGCAACTACTCCCTCGGCGTCAAGGAGCAGACGATCTTCCCGGAGATCGACCTCTCCCGCCACGGCGCGCCCGAGCAGGGCATGGACATCACCGTCGTCACCACGGCCAAGGACAACAAGGTCGCCCGCGCGCTCCTCGAGGGGCTCGGGATGCCCTTCGTCGGCCGCTAACGTCATCGGAACACAGCACCATGGCAAAGAAATCCCTCATCGCCAAGGCCGGCCGCGCGAAAGCGGCCGCCGCCGCCGCCGTCAAGAAGGAGAAGGAGGGCGGAGCCCCCGCGACCTTCACCTCGCGCGCCTACAACCGCTGCTCCCGCTGCGGCCGCCCGCGCGGCTACATCCGCAAGTTCAAGCTCTGCCGCCTCTGCTTCCGCGAGCTCGCGCTCCAGGGCAGGATCCCCGGCGTCACCAAGGCGTCCTGGTAGCAAAGGAGAACCACAATGAGTTGGTCTGATCCCATCGCGGACATGCTCACCCGCATCCGCAACGGCCAGGCGGCCGGGCACGAGATCGTCGAGATGCCCGCCTCCAACCTCAAGGCCGCCATCGCCAAGGTCCTCAAGGACGAGGGCTACGTCGAGGACTTCGAGGTCGAGGGGGACGTCAAGAAGGTCCTCCGCATCGCCCTGAAGTACAACGCCGAGGGCAAGCCCGTCATCCGCGGCCTGCGCCGCGAGTCGGCGCCGGGCCTCCGCCGCTTCTGCGGCTGGAAGCAGATCCCGCGCGTCCTCGGCGGCCTCGGCGTCGCCGTCATCTCCACCTCGGGCGGCGTCATGTCCGGCCTCGAGGCCCGCCGGCGCAAGCTCGGCGGCGAAATCGTCTGCACCGTCTGGTAGGGGAGGAAGTTCCAATGTCCAGAATCGGAAAAGAGCCCGTCAAGGTCCCCGCCGGCGCCACCGTCGCCGTCCAGGGCGGCGTCGTCGCCGTCAAGGGCCCCAAGGGAGAGCTCAAGTACACGCTGCCGCCCGGCATCGAGTGCAAGGTCGAGGACGGCGCCGCGCGCTTCACGCGCGGCTCCGACGACCGCCGCACGCGCGCCTTCCACGGCCTCGCCCGCGCGCTCGTCGCCAACATGGTCGAGGGCGTCGTGAAGGGCTACGCCAAGGCGCTCGACATCGAGGGCGTCGGCTTCAAGTTCGACAAGAAGGGCAAGGACACGCTCGCCCTCTCCATCGGCTACGCCGAGCCCAAGCTCTACAAGATCCCCGCCGGCGTGGACGTCGCGGTCGGCAACGCCGGCCTGCACGTCGACGTGACCGGGATCGACAAGGAGCTCGTCGGCCGCGTCGCCGCCGACATCCGCGCGTTCAAGCCCGCCGAGCCCTACAAGGGCAAGGGCATCCGCTACACCGGCGAGAAGATCCGCCGCAAGGAAGGCAAGACCGTCGCCTAACGGAAGCGGAAGGAAGGAAAGCCAATGCAGCTCAAGAATCTCAAGCAGTACCGCGAGCGGCGCCACCGCCGCCTCCGGCAGAAGATCTCCGGCACGGCCGCGCGCCCGCGGATGGCCGTGTTCGTCTCGAACGCCAACCTCTACGTCCAGTTCGTGGACGACGAGGCCGGCAGGACGCTCGCGAGCGCCTCGTCCCTGCCCCTCAAGGCCAAGCTCAACGTCGAGACGGCCGCGAAGGTCGGCAAGGCCGCGGGCGAGGCCGCCAAGGCCGCGGGCATCTCGCTGGTGGTCGTCGACCGCGGCGGCTTCAAGTACCACGGCCGCGTCAAGGCCGCGGTCGAGGCCGCTCTCGAGGCCGGGCTCAAGCTCAACGACAAGGAGAACGCGTAACATGGCACGCGAAGAAACCCGCAAACCGCGCGAAGAGAGCGAATTCGACGAGAAGGTCGTCTTCGTCAACCGCAGCTCCAAGACCACCAAGGGCGGCCGGCGCATGAGCTTCAGCGCCGTCGTCGTCGTGGGCGACAAGAAGGGCCGCGTCGGCCTCGGCTACGGCAAGGCCAACGAGAACGCCGACGCCATCCGCAAGGGCGGCGAGGCCGCCCGGCGCCACCTCGTCCGCGTCGTCACCAAGGGCACGACCATCCCGCACGCCGTCACCGGCCAGTGCGACGGCGGCCGCGTCCTGCTGATGCCCGCCTCCGAAGGTACCGGCATGATCGTCGGCGGCGGCATGCGCGCCGTGCTCGAGATGGCCGGCATCCGCAACGTCCTCGGCAAGAGCCAGGGCTCCAAGAACCGCCTCAACGTCGTGAAGGCGACGTTCGACGCGCTCTCGCAGCTCCGTCCTGCCGCGGCCATCCGCGCCGAGCGCGGCCTCGCGCCGCTCCCGGAGGACAAGCCCGCGGAGCAGCCCGCGCCCGAGGCCCCGGCCGCCGAGGCCGCCGCCGAGGCGCCCGCCGCGGAAGCCCCCGCCGAACCCCCGGCCGAAGCGTAAGGAGAAGAACCGATGAAACTCCACGAACTCACCACCACCCCCGGCTCGAAGACGCGCACCAAGCGGCTCGGCCGCGGCGAGGCGTCCGGCAAGGGCAAGACCTCCGGCAAGGGCACCAAGGGCCAGATGTCCCGCAAGGGCCACAAGCGGAAGATCGGCTTCGAGGGCGGCCAGATGATCCTCGTCCGCCGCCTCCCGAAGCGCGGCTTCGGCAACCCGGCCCGCGTGGCCTACACGCCGGTCAACTTCGACATCCTCAACCAGTTCCCGGAGGGCGCCACCGTCGGCGCCGCCGAACTGCTCGCCACCCGCGCCCTGAACCGCTTCGAGAACGGCGGCTTCAAGGTCCTCGCGAAGGGCGAGCTCAAGGTCAAGGGGCTCCAGGTCAAGGCCAACGCCGTCTCCGCGGCCGCCAAGGCCAAGATCGAGGAGCTCGGCGGCTCGGTCGAGATCGTCAAGTAGGGATTGGACCGCGGCGCGCCCCCCCGCGCCGCGAGTCCGCGCGGGCGGCACCCCCTCCTCCATTCCGCCGCCCGCAAGGGGTCGCTTCGGCGACCCCGAGGGGCGCAAGCCCCGGACGCGACCGGCCCGCCCCGGCCGCGTCTTTTTTTT
>CAMVRE010000038.1 GCA_947169825.1 uncultured Verrucomicrobiota bacterium
GAGCCGCCTTCTTCGCGGGAGCCGCCTTCTTCGCGGGCGCCGCCTTCTTCGCGGGCGCCGCCTTCTTCGCGGGAGCCGCCTTCTTCGCGGGAGCCGCCTTCTTCGCGGGAGCCGCCTTCTTCGCGGGCGCCGCCTTCTTCGCAGGCGCCGCCTTCTTCGCGGGCGCCTTCTTCGCAGGAGCCGCCGCCTTCTTCGCGGGAGCGGCCTTCTTCGCAGGAGCCGCCTTCTTCGCAGGAGCCGCCTTCTTCGCAGGAGCGGCCTTCTTCGCAGGAGCCACCTTCTTTACAGGGGCCTTCTTCGCGGCCTTGGGCGTGGCCACGGTCTTCGATGCTGCTTTCTTCGGATTCTTCTTCATGGGAATGACCCTCGGTGACGGCCGGAAAGGCCCTGGTGGAAAACGGGACGGACGGATGTCCGCAGGCGGGGGCGTAGTATACCCGCGCGACCGCGGCGCGTCAACGATTTGCTTGCGGTTTTTTCCGGGGGTTGATAGACTTCCCGCCGTTTCTCCCCTCTCCCCCACCCCGCCCCCCAAACATGGAAAACGCCCCCCTCGTCGGCCTCGTCATGGGCTCCGACTCCGACTGGCCCCTCGTCTCCAAGGCCCACGAAACGCTCGCCGAGCTCGGCATCCCGCACGAAGTCCGCGTGATGTCCGCGCACCGCACGCCCGATCTCGCCCACGAATACTCCGCCACCGCGGAGGCGCGCGGCCTCAAGGTCATCCTCGCCGCGGCCGGCGGCGCGGCGCACCTCGCGGGCGTCCTCGCCGCGGGGACGACGCTCCCCGTGATCGGCATCCCCGTCCCGGGCGGCTCGCTCGGCGGCCTCGAGGCGCTGCTCGCCACCGTCCAGATGCCGTCCGGCATCCCGGTCGCGACGGTCGCGCTCTCCTCCGCCGGCCCCGCCAACGCCGCGATCCTCGCCGCGGAGATCCTCGCCCTCTCCGACCCCGCGCTCGCGGAACGCCTCCGCGCGCGCAAGCGGAAGCTGCACGACAAGGTCGTCGCCGCGGACGCGAAGCTGCAGTCCCAGCTCTAGCCCCCTCCACGCCCCTTCATCTTCCGTCGCTCTTTCCTCGTCACTCGTCACTCTTCACTCGTCACTCTTCACTCGTCACTGACATGGACAACGTCCGCGTCCGCTTCGCCCCGTCCCCGACGGGGTCCGTCCACATCGGCAACATCCGCGCCGCCGTCTTCAACTGGCTCTTCGCCCGCCACGTCGGCGGCAAGTTCCTCCTGCGCATCGAGGACACCGACCTCGTGCGCTCCACCAAGGAGGCGATCGACAAGGTCCTCGACGCGATGGCCTGGCTCGGGCTCGACTACGACGAGCCCGTCGTCTATCAGACGCACAACGCCGCCGACCACCTCGCCGCGGTGGAGCGGCTGCTCTCCTCCGGCGCCGCCTACAAGGCCGTCAAGGAGTCGGTCGACCCCGCCACGGGAGAGAGGAAGTCCGGCGAGGTCGTCCTCTTCCGCATGCCGAAGGAGGGCGTCATCGAATACACGGACCTCGTGAAGGGCCGCATGAGGAAGAAGGCCGAGGACACGCAGGACTTCGTGATCGTCCGCTCCGACGGCTCCCCCGTCTTCCACATCGCCAACGTCGTCGACGACATCAAGCAGGGCGTCACGCACATCATCCGCGGCGACGACCACGTCGAGAACACCTTCAAGCACATCCAGATCTTCAAGGCCCTCGGGGCGCCCGTGCCCGAATACGCGCACCTGCCGATGATCGTCAACGCGCAGGGCAAGCCCTACTCCAAGCGCGACGGCGCCGCGTTCGTGGGCGAGTTCAAGGAGCAGGGCTACCTCCCCGAGGCGCTCTTCAACTTCCTCGTGCTGCTCGGCTGGGCGCCGGGCGACGACCGCGAGGTGATGAGCCGCGACGAGCTCGTGGAGGCGTTCTCGCTCGACCGCTGCAAGTCCTCGCCCGCGCGCTTCGACCTGAAGAAGCTCCTGTGGATGAACGGCGAATACATCGCGCACCAGCCGGCGGAGATCTTCAAGGCCGAGCTCTCGTCGCGCCTCGCGGCGGCGGGCCTCCCGGCCGAGCCGCTGGGGTGCACGCTCGACGAGCTCGTCCCGCCCGTGCAGATCCGCACGAAGACGCTCTCCGACCTCCCGGGCAACTGCGAATACTTCTTCAAGGAGGAGGTCGACTACGACCCGGCGGCGGTCGAGAAGCGCATCCACAGGCCCGGCGCGAAGGAGCGGCTCCTCGCGTTCGCGGACGCCTTCGAGGCCGCGCCGGAGTTCACCGTCGAGTCGACCGAGGCGCTCGTCCGCGCCGAGGCGGACAAGATCGGCGAGGACGGCAAGCCCGTCGGGATGGGCGCGCTCGTGCACCCGATCCGCGTGGCGGTGTCCGGCCGCACGGAGGGTCCGGGGCTCTTCGAGATGCTGGCGCTGCTCGGCCGCGACCGCGTCGTGCGCCGCCTCCGCGCCGCCGCCGCGCTCTAGCGCGGTTTCAACGATTCTGGCAGAATCCGCACCGACATGTCCACGGAAGCGAAACTGGATTCCCCCCGCCGGCCCGTGCGCCGCGCCCTCGGCGTCGCGCTGGGCGCCGCCGCGGCGTGGTCGGCGCTGATGATCCTCGTCGCCGGCCTCGCGCCGAAGGACGTCGAGGAGGTCGTCCGCTTCCGGACGCTCACGCGCGTCGCCGAGCCCGCGTCCGCAGACGCCGTCGACGCCTCGAACGACCGCGGGCTCGTCCTCGTGCGCGGCGTCACCTCCTCGCCGGAGCCGGTCTCCGACCCGCTCTTCGCGGCGACGCTCCCGCCGACGAACGCGCTGGCGCTCGTCCGGCGCGTCGAGATGTTCCAGTGGGTCGAGAAGCCCGCCGTGGGCGCGCCCGGCGTCCGCTACGAGGGCGCGTGGGTCGAGGGGGTCGTCGACTCGTCGAAGTTCCAGGTTCCCGAGGGGCACGGGAACCCCCGGGCGTTCCCCGCGGAATGGGCGCCGCGCGAGTTCCCGGCGGCCGAGGTGCGGATCGGCGCGTATCTCGTCCTGCCGAAGGGGCGCCTGCGCGCCGCGGTCGCGCCCGTGCCCGTCGGCGGGACGGTCTACCACGACACGCTCGCCGTTCCTCGGGCCGCCGCGGACCCGGACCGGCCCGAGGTCGGCGACCTGCGCGTCTCGTGGCTCGTCGTCCCCCACGCGGAGGTGACGGTCGTCGCCGCGCAGCGGGCCGACAAGGTGCCGGCCGCGCTCCGCGGCGGGAAGGACGCGCCGCGCACGGCGCTGGTGCCGCAGGAGGGCGGCGCGATCGCGGAGAAGCTCTTCCTCTGCGCGGCGGGGGACCGCCCCGCGAAGGAGATGTTCGAGCCGTTCCGCAAGAGGCACGCGCTGCCGGACGGCCTGCTGTGGCGCGCGCACGTCTTCGCGACGGAGATCGTCTCGCCGCGGACGATGGCGCAGCTGCTCGGCGGCCTGCTGCTCTCGATGGCCCTCTTCGCGCTCACCGTGCTCTTCTCGCTCCCGCTCGGCCTCGGCGTCGCGCTCGCGCGGATGTCGCGGAGCCGGTCGGTCTCGGGCGTCGCGCGCGTCTACATCTCGATCGTGCGCGGGACGCCGCTCATGCTCCAGCTGCTCTTCGTCTACTTCGGGCCCTACTACCTCTTCGGATGGTCGCTCTCGAAGTATCCGGCGTTCGCGGCGGCGGTGATCGCCTTCTCGCTCAACTACGCGGCCTACTTCGCGGAGATCTACCGCGCGGGCATCGAGAGCATCCCCGTCGGCCAGCACGAGGCCGCGCAGATGCTCGGCTTCACGAGGCGCGACGCGTTCCTGCGCATCGTCCTCCCGCAGGTCGTGAAGCGCATCCTCCCGCCCGTCACGAACGAGGTGATCACGCTCGTGAAGGACACGTCGCTCGCGCAGGTCATCTCGGTCGTCGAGATGTTCACGATCGCCAAGCAGCTCGGCAACGCCCAGGCCTCGATCGCGCCGCTCGTCGTCGCGGGCGTCTTCTACTACCTGTTCAACTGGCTCGTCGCCTCCGGCATGGAGCGCATCGAGCGGCGGCTCTCCTACTACCGGTAGCCGGCCGCCCGGCGGCGCCGCCTACCAGCGGAAGTAGCGGTAGGGGTCGTCCGTCGCGAGGGGCCTGTCGGCGTAGAGGGCCGCGCCGGAGCCCGGGAAGGCGTCGCACGCCGCGCCGCCGAGGTTGGCGACGAGCCGCGTCGCGAGCGCCTGCGCGCGGCGGCGGTTGTGCCGCACCGCCAGCGCGTCCTCCGGGAAGCGCCAGGGCGCGATGCCGCTGTAGACGAAGACCCCCTTGCCGGCGTGCGCGACGGTCAGGACGTCGCCGCCGCCGAACGATGCCAGGTGCGCCATGCAGGAGGGCATGAGCCACTGCAGGTCGGCGTTGGAGACGCCCGAAAGGAGCGGCTCCTTCCCGACGAGCGCGTTGTAGTCCGGATACGTCTCCCAGGCGCGCTGCGTCGCCTTCGCGGACGGGAAGGTCCGCGCCGTCTCCTCGCCGCCGAGCGCGAGCGCGAGAACCTTCACGCCCGATTCGACGAGAGCCGTGACGTCGCCCGCGTTGGCGTCGGGGCCGAGCACGAGAACGTCGCCCGGCGCGGCGTCGCCCGCCGCGCCGACTTTCTCGAACGGGATGCCGAGCTCGCCGAACGCGTTCGCCACGTTCGACCCGCCCTCGAGCACGAGGACCTTGGCGGGGGCCGGCGGGAGCGGGCGCGCGGCGTGGTCGAGGATCCGCGCGAGCGCCGCGGTCGCCTCGGGGGCGACGATCGGCGCGCCGTCGCGGCCGGCGAGGCGCCCGCAGAGGTCGAGCTGGGAGAGGATCACGCGGACGCCGGGCGCGGCGTATTCCATGAGCGGCGCGTACTGCAGGTCGAAGCCGCCGCTCGCGAGCGCGCGGTAGTCGCCGCGCGCCGGCTTCTCGGGCAGCACCGAGGCGACCGAGCCGCGGTTGCCCGCGCGCCAGACGCGCGTGTTGGAGAAGCCCTCCCAGTCGGTGCGCGGGAACTCGCTGCTGTTGCGGTCCACGCCGAGGAACCACGGCAGCGACGTGGCCGCCCCGCGCCAGTCGGCGAGGTCGAGCCCCTCGAACGCGGCGTCGTTCGGGAAGAGCGTGCGCAGCGCGTGCTCCTGGACGCGGAAGCCGAGCCTCCTCAGCGTGGCGGCGTCCTGCTCCAGGAGCACGACGCGCGTCCCCGCCTTCGCGGCGGCGGCGAGGTCGAACGGAAGCTTCGGGAAGGCGTTGCGGCCGACGACGAGGATGCCGCCCTTCGGCAGGTCCGCCGCGGCGGAGACGTCGGTCGCGCGGACGCCGAGCGCCTTGAGAAGCGGCCGGGCCGTCCCCTCCGGGTCGAAGAGCGCGACGGACTTCACGGTCGTCGCCGGCTTCGCGGCGGCGACGCGCAGCGGGAAGGCGTCGCGCGCGCTCCAGTCCGCCTCCTTGCAGAGGAAGGCCGCGACGAGCTGCGTCGTCGAGGCGTCGGCGACGAACGACACCGGGACCTGCGCCGTGCCGCCCGCCTTCACGACGACCTTGCCGGACTTCTTCGTCTCGCCGGCCTTCCAGGCCCAGCTGACGGTCCGGTCGTGGCGCTGGTCGTTGACGATCACGAGCGACTTCTCGACCGTCTCGCCCGCCTGGTACGAGTCGTTCACGGTCGTGAACTCGCGCCCCGGCCCGGCGATCCAGCCGAGCAGGTCGGCGTAGTTCGCGACGATCGTCTCGCCGCTCGCCGTCGGGACGCGCCCGCCGACGTTGAGGAGGCCCAGCGTGTAGTCGCTCCGCACGGCGCCGAACGCCTTGATGCCGGCGAGCGGGTCGGGGCGGACCTTCCGCTCGCGCGGCCCCTCCGGCCACGCGAAGTGCGTCGTCGTCATGTCCCACGGCAGGAGCATCGTGACGCCGCGCGCCCGCATGTCGCGGACGTTGCGGCGGAGGAACGCCGACATGACCCTCTTCATGTCCTCCTCCTTCGTCGTGACGCCGTCCCACGCGCCGTAGTAGACGTCCTTGTTGCCCTTGCAGTGGTATCCGACCAGCTCGAGCGAGCGGCGCTTGAGGGGGTTGGAGCGGAACGCCTCCTCGCCGAGCAGGGCGGCGTTGTATTCGTCGATGTAGGGCCACTTGCAGCCGCCCCACGAGCTCCAGATGTTGCGGCCGTTCTCCTCGCCGCGGTAGCTCGCCCACGACGCGATGTGCGGCGCGCCCCATTCGACGATGAAGAGCGGCATCACGCCCTTCTCCTCCCACGTCTCGAGCCAGTCGCTGCGCTCCTGGACCGGAGCCCAGTCGAGGTAGCAGTTGAGCGTGTAGAAGCGCCCATTGCGGCCGGACTCGTGGTGGTACATCGGGCGGCCGGGGTCGACCTCGGCGAGGAGTCGGTCGACCTCCTTGGAGTTCTCGCGGAAGCGCCGGCGCCAGTTCACGATGCCGCTCGGCACGTCCTCCTCGCGCCCGGTCATGATCTCCGGGTTCTGGTCGGACTCGTAGCCGGTCTGGTTGTGCGTGGACGACCAGAGGATCAGCCCCGGGATGTTCTGGAGGCGCTTCACCTCGTAGCGGACGAGGTCCTCGTAGGCGCCCTTGAGCCGCCAGTCGAGCGGCTTGTCGGGCGGCGCGTATTCGCAGGGGTGCGGCAGGCCCATCACCGAGAGCATGCCGACCTTCGAGGCCGCGCGGAGCGAGAGCTCGAAGTCCGCGTTGCCGCCCTCCGAGAAGCCGTAGGTGCCGTCGATCTCCGCGTTGAACCCGTAGGCGCGCATCTTTCGGAACGCCTCCTCGGCCTCGTCGTTCGCGACGGCCGAGGCGCCGTTCATGCACGAATACTCGGGACGCAGGTGGAGGGGCTTGCCGTTGAGCAGCAGCTCGCGCCCGCGCACCGCCACCTCGCGGAAGCCGAACTCCTCGGCGTAGAGCTCGTCCGTGGCCCGGCCGTCCTTCACGAGCGACACGCGCACCGTGTAGACGTTCTCCGGGCGGTCCGTGTCCCAGACCTTGGCGTCCTTCCATTCGCCGCCGAAGACCTGTCGCGCGCCGGCGGCCGCCGCGAAGGGCTTCGACGTGAACGTCTTCACCTTCCTCCCGCCGTCGTAGACGTCGGCCACGGCCGTCGCGTCGAGCGAGCCCTCGCCCGCGAAGCCGACCGAGAACTCGATCCGGCCCTCCGCGACGTGCGGGCGGACCTGCACGTCGTCGAGCCGGACGCCCGCCGGCTCCGCCGCGAGGTAGACGTCGCCGTTCACGCCCTTGTGCGCGAGCTCCTTCTTCGTCACGGTGCGCGCCTGGTCGGGCGCGTCGAAGACCTGCACGAGGCGCTCGGGGAGCTTGGCCGACGTGAAGAACGCGATCTCGTGCCGCCCGGGCGCGAGGACGGACGTGAGGTCCACCTCGCCGCCGGGGAAGAACGCCTCGCCGGCGCGCCGCCCGTCCACGTAGACGAGCACGGCGCCGGGGATCCACCGGAAGCCGAGGACCACGCGCCGGCCGGCCCAGTCCGCGGGGACGTCCACCGTCCGCGCGTACCACGCGCTCTTGATCGAGTCGACCTGCGAGCCGAAGACGTCGGCGCCCGACGCGTCGTAGACGGCCATGCCGTCGGACGCGTGCCGCCCGCCCTCCGGCCATTTGCCGGGGACCTTGAAGAAGTGGGGCATCTCCGCCGCCTTCGGGGCGGACGAGACGTCCGCCGCCTCGTTGTCGACCTTGAAGGCCCAGAGGCCGTTGAGCGAGATCCGCTCGCGGCACGCGTTCTTCTCGCGCCCCGCGTCGGCCATCGACCACATCGCGTCGCGTGAGGGGAAGTTCGGAACGATCGGTTCGGCCGCCGCGAGGGTGCAGCCGGCGGACAGCGCCGCGAGGAGGGCGAGACGGGTTTTCGGTTTCATGGCGATCACTTGATGACGATGACGGTCGGAAGAGGCGCGTCCTCCAGCAGGAGGTAGAAGCGGGTGTTGTCGCCGGAGGCGAGCAGGTCGCTCCTCCAGCGGGAGCTCGCCGTGTCCAGCACGCCGCCGGCCGCGTAGCTCTTCCAGGTCGGCCCGAACGTATCCTTCTCGGACATCCGGAGCGGGACGTAGGCCTTGATCGTCTGCGACGACCCGATGCCCGTGAAGAGCCCGCCGGTGCCGACGATCTCGGGCGCCGGGCCCTTGAAGTGGACGCTCTGGAGGGCTTTCGCGTTCGAGAACGTGTTGGCGGGGAGTTTCGTCAGTCCGGCGCCGAACGTGATGTTGGTGAGAGACGTGCAATTGTCGAAATTGGATCCGCAATTCTCATACGCGATGTTGGTCACGCACGAAAGATCGAGATCCCGAAGGGCTGTGCAGTTGCGGAAGATGAAGCCCTGGGATCCCAGCAGGATTTTAGTCGACGGGTCGAACACGATGTTCGTGAGACTGGAGCATCCATGGAAGGGGCCGCGATCCCATCCGCCCCAGATGCCCACGAGCTTCGGACCGAATGAGACCGACGTAATCTTCGTCTTCTGAAACGTCGCGGCCGTCAGGCGCTGCAGCGCGGGGAAGGCCAGATCGCCGGAAACCTGGCTAAACCGAAACGCCGCATCGCCGATCGTCGTGAGAGACGACGGGAACACGAGGACGCCGCAGGTGTTGGTGCAACAGGCGAAGGCTCTCGGGCAAATGGAGACCAACCCCTCTCCCGGCAGCGTGAGCAGGCCGACGCGGTAACCGGATTCTGAAGGCTTGGGGACATTGCCGGGATCATCCCCGGCCAAGCCCAGCCCGTTGTCGGAGGCCCCGAGCCGGGCGATCGTGTAGGCGTGGCCGTCGGAGCCCGCGACGATCGCGGAGAAGTCGAGCGGGGAGATGTCGGCGGGGTAGGCCGTCACCGCCCCGACGGTGAGGTCCCGCCCGCTGTGCGTCGCGGAGAACGTCCAGCCGTCCTTCGACATCGTGCCGGCGTTGTTCCCCGTGATCGTGTATTTCCACCCCGGGAACGACGCTCCGTTGACGACGTTCACGGTCGCCGTCCTGCGTCCTGTGACGATTTCGTAGTCGCCGTCGGAGAGCGTCACGACGACGGTCGTGTTGGAGGCCGTGGCGGGGTCGTCGAGCGGCACGATCTCGATCGTTCCGGACGTCGAGCCCGCGGGGATCGTCACGCTGCCGGAAAGCGCGCCGTAGGTCTGCCCGGCGACGGCCGTCCCGCCGACGGTGTAGTTCACGGAGAGGGGGCCGGCCACGGATTCTCCCGCGCTGCGCGAGACCGTGAACGTTCCGACGACGCCCTCGCCCTCGTCCGCGTCCCGCGAGGCCTCGATCGAGACGTGCTCGATCTCGTAGAGGAGCAGATGCCGCGTGCTGGCCGGCGCGTTGCCGATGTAGTCGGTCTTCCACGTCGAGTCGACGGCGTTGATCTCGCCGCCGGCCGTGAGCGCGTCCCAGGCGGCCTTGGCGGACGCATAGTCGCTCGCCGAGGGATCGAGGATGACGTAGGTCGTCACCTCGCCGCCGTTGCCGGCGCCGAGCAGAAACGTGTTCGCGATCGTCGCTGGCGGCGGTCCCTTGAAGATCACCTGCTCGAGCTTCGTGGCGCCGTTGAAGAGGCGCCCGTCGAGGTAATTGAGCGTGCTGCCGAAGGTGGCCTTGCGGAGACTCGTGCAATGGTCGAAATGCCCCAGATTGTCCGCATTCTGCTCGATGTGGACGACGCCCGAGAGGTCGATCTCCGTCAGGGACGTGCATCCGTAGAAGAGATGGCCGTGCGTGATTGTTACCGACGCGTCCGGGTCGATGTACACGCTTTCAAGGCTCGTGCAGTTCTGGAACACTCCTGCTGCACCTCCCCAAGCATAGTTACTCAAGGTCGTGAGCGAGGGACCGAAAGTCACCGAACGAATACCCGTCGCGGCAAACGCTTCCTGATTGACCGTCTTCACGCCAGGCAGGACGACGTCTCCCTGGATGCTGGAGTTTTTAAATGCGCCGCCATCAATCGTCTTGATTCCTTCCGGAAAACCGGCCGGGTCGAACACCAGATGCTTACAGTTGAAGAACGCATTGCCGCCGATGCTAGAGAGCTCCGGCGTGAATTCGATTGATCCAGTCGCATTGATGCACCCGCTAAAGGCCGCGTCGTCGATTCTGGTATAATTGGACGGAAGCGTCAGCTGCCCAACCCGCGGCGCATAGGTGCCATTGTTGTAGATTGTCCTCCAAAACTGATTGATGATCAGGGGCGTGTCATTGACATCCTTCACGGGTTTTGAAAAATCAAGGGGCGTCAGTTCCGAAGGACCGGACGTTATGGTCGTCACATTCAGTTTATTGCCATTGAGAGCGGCGCCGAACGTCCAGACGCCGTCGCTGAGCGTGCCGTTGTCGTAGACCCAGTCCGCGCCGGAGGCGAAGGCCGTCGCGAGGACGCAGCAGGCCGCAAGGGATGTAGATTTGTTCATCGTTCGAGACTCCTTTCGCTTTCCATCGTTCTTCACGCGGCGGCCGGTGGGGCGCAGCCGGCCCGGCCCCCGCGGCGTTTCACTTCTCGAGCATGATTTCGCGGAAGGCGTCGATGTGCGCCTGCGGGACGCCGATGTCGAGCAGGTACTTCTCGGCGTTCTCGCGGATGTTCGCGCGGTCGAGCTTGCAGGCCCAGACCTCCTTGCGGATCGCCTCGTATTCGGGCGCGCCGGGGTCGAGGTAGCCGAAGAGCTCGGCGCTCTTGCGCCCGTAGCGGAAGCGCGGCAGCCACTCGCTGAAGGACGGCGACTCGTAGTCGTCGTAGACGAAGCGGTCGTCGCGCCCGAGGACGCCGTCGAGGACCGCGAAGAGCGTTCCGGTGCGGTCGCTGCCGACCATGCAGTGCACGTAGACGGGGTAGTTCGTCGGGCTGGCGAGCAGCTCCATGATCCTCGGGATGCCCTCGGTGCAGCGCGGGTGGTAGAGGTGGTAGTCCTCCAGCGGGACGCAGAGATAGCGGAGCCCGAAATCCTCGAGGTTGGCCTCGCCGCCCTCGAGCGCCCCGGCGCGCTCCGTCTCGCCGCGGATGTCCAGGTCGGTCCGGATGCCGAGGTTGTCGACGTAGAAGTTCCGGACGACCTCCGGCGGCTTCTTGATGAGCGGCTGCGTGCCGCGGAAGAGCAGCCCCTGGCGCACCTTCGCGCCGGCGACGTTCGTGCCGCCGCCGACGTCGCGGAAGTTGAACGAGGGCAGCCCGATCATGCGCGGCGGGACGTCGGCCGTCGTGAACGTGCGGACGTCGGAGACGACCTCCGCGCCGTCCGCGTCGGTCCCCTTCACGCGCCACCAGTATTTCGTCCCGATCTTGAGGAACTTCGGGCGCATCGCGGCGGACTCCTTCGCGTCGAGAAGCTCCACGAGCGGCCTCTCGAAGCCGGGCGTCTCGGAGAACTCGGCCCGCAGGCCGGAGAGCGCGCCGTCGGCCGTCCACGAGAACGGCCTCCACTCCCGCTCCTCGGCCTTGTTGCGCTCGTTGAGGTCCTTCGTGAAGTCGTTGAAGACAAAGAACCCGTAGCGGTCGTACCAGACCTTGCCCTGCGCCTCGGCCTCGGCCTTCAGGCGCTGCTCCTCCTCGTTGAGCGGCGGGCGCGGGGGCTTGACGCCGCGCTTCTCGAAGTTCGCGTAGAACTCCTTCACGCAGGGCGAGTGCGTGTCGAAGAGCGCGCCGTCCTCCGGCGCGACGAGCGCGATCGTCGAGGCGGACGCCGCGATGGCTGGCAGAATCGAGAGCAGGAGGGAGGGGAGGTTCTTCATGGCTGGGGATTCTCGTGTTTGGCCGCGACCGTCGGACTGCCGGGAGGCCGCGGAAGATGGAGCCATAGTAGCAGAGAAAAGCCCGCGCGGCAAGACGGAATCGCGCAATAAATATCCGCGTTTGCGAATGATGGCGGAATCCGCTAGAATCGCGCGGCATGGAAGACGGAACGAAAACGGCCGGGGGCGCCCCCCTGCGGATCCTCGCGCGGCTGGACGCGGGCGAGCGCTCCTCGCGCGGGATGGTCGGCGGCATCCTGCGCTACGCGGCGCTGCACCACGACGTCGAGGTGCGCCTCTACGGCCCCGGGACGCCCTACCGGCGACCGGAGGAGTTTCGCGACTGGCGTCCGGACGGGATCGTCGTGGGCGAGCCGCTGGGCCGGACGCTGGAGGTCGCGGCGGACCTGGGCGTCCGGGCGGCGGTGCTCTCGAACGTCGATCCGCCCGCGGACCTGCCGCTGCGCTGCGCCGGGGTGTTCTGCGACAACGCGGCGATCGCGGCGGCGGCGGCGGACTTCTTCGCCGGCTGCCGCGTGAAGGCCCTCGGCTACGTCGGGGACGTCCTGCCCGGGCGCGCCCCCGAGCCCGTCTGGTCCGCGGAGCGCGGGGCCGCGCTACGGGACCGCGCCGCGCGGCTCGGCCTTCCGTTCTCTTCGTTCGCCCCGCCGGCGCGGCGCCACGGCGCCGAGGCCGAGCGGCGGGCCCTCGGGGCGTGGCTCGCGGCGCTGCCGAGACCGTGCGGCGTCCTGGCCGCGAACGACATGCGCGCGAGCGTGGTGCTCGAGGCCTGCCGCGCCGCGGGGGTGGCCGTCCCGCGTTCCGTGCTCGTGCTGGGCGTGGACGACGAGGAGTTCGTCTGCCGCCAGACGCGCCCGACGCTCTCGAGCTTCGTGATGGACTGGGACGGCGGCGGCTTCCTGGAGGCCGAGACGCTCGTCGAGCTGCTGCGCGGGCGCCGGCGGCGCCTCCCGCGGCGGACGTTCGGGATCCTGGGGATCGCGCGGCGGCAGTCGACGGGCGACACGAACGAGGCGCGCCTCATGGTCGCGCGGGCGGAGGAGTTCATCGCGGAGCACGCGACCACGGCCGGCATCGGCGTGGGCGACGTGGCGAAGGCGGCGTTCGCGTCGCTGCGGCTCCTCCAGGCGAACTTCAAGGCCGTGACCGGGCGGACCGTCCTCGGGGCGATCCAGGAGGCCCGGCTCGCGAAGGCGTGCGAGCTGCTGTCCGAGACGAACGCGCCGATCGGCGAGATCGCGGGCCTCTGCGGCTTCCGCGGCACGAGCCACCTCAAGGAGCTCTTCCGCCGCCGCTTCGGCCGCACGATGCGCGCGTGGCGCGGTGGCTAGACCCCGCCCGCTGCGCGACTGGCGCGGCGGCTAGGTCCTCGCCCGCTGCAACTTCGCCGCCCGATCCGAATCACGGCTCCTGGCCTGTTCCGGACGGCGACGCCAAAATCCGATTCCACCGTGCGTGATTTTCAAATGTTTATCCGCTCTGGAAGCGCGGATATTGCTGAAAATCACGCACGGTGCAATTGAAGACACAACCGCCGGCAGAGGTTCTCCGACCGTATTGCAGATTTGCGGGCGGGGCGGCCGGAGCAGGAGGCGGAGGGCTGGTCGCCGTGGACTCGCGCAGGATTCCGCCACCGCATTTCGGAACGCCGCGCCTGGGAGCCCGGAGCCCGGCTCGCCGTGTCGCGTCAGGCGTCGGTGCGGAAGGTGCGCGAGTCGACGACGCGCATGGCCTCGTCGCGGGCGTCGAACAGGTCGAGGCGGAAGGTCTCGCCGCCGGGCGGCACGGTGACGACGGCGTGGCAGCCCGTGCGGCAGGCGTCGGGCACGAAGCGCCACCACGGGCGCTCGCCGGCCTCCGTGACGGGGAGGACCGTCGGCACGAGGAGCGGCTGGGCGTCGTCCGGCGCGTCCGGAACAAGCAGCGACTCGGCCGTGTCCTCGGTGAGGTGCAGCCGGTCCCAGACGCAGGCGACCCAGACGCGCGGCCGGAGCGCCGCGGCGAGCGCGCGGCCGACCGAGTGGTGGCCATGGTGGTCGATCTTCGCGACGTGGCAGCGCTCGATGCAGCCGGCCAGCTCGTCCTCCACGGAGATCCGCCGCCCGTCGGGCCCGGGGATCCTGTCGGAGAAGTCGCCGCCCGCGAAGAGCCGGAACGCGCCGTAGGAGAAGACCATCCCGAGGCTCATCCCGTTCTCGTTGAGCTCGGCGGGACGGTCGCGGGCGATGAAGTCGGCGTAGAGGTCGCGCACGGAGCCGTCCGGCAGCGCCAGCCGCCCGTTGGCGAACGCGTTGCGGACGGAGAAGCCGGGCGCGCCGCCGCGCTCGGCGGCGAACTGGTCCGACGCACCGAGGCGGAAGGGCTCGGGGACGAGCCCGTCGCGGCGCCGCAGCGCCTCCCACGTGGAGCGGACGACGCCGACCTCCTCCGCGCACGCGCTCGGCATCGGATCGTCGTAGTCCGGCCAGCCGCGGTCCGTCGCGCGGCGGAACCGGAGCGTCTCGGCGGCGAGGGCGAACCCGCAGCGGGGGCAGCCCTCGAGGCGGTCCGGCTCGTCCGGGAACCACGGGAACTTCTGCCACGACGGCGTCCCGACGTGGTCGGAATGGAAGTGGGAGACGACGGCCCAGTCGACCTCGGCGCCGTTGGGGTTCGCGCGGCGGACGTAGCGGGCGACCCATTCGCCGGCGAGCCGCTCGGGTCCCGGAAGCGCGGGAACGGCGAACTTTCCGCGCGTGATCGACGCCTGGTCGCCGCAGTCCAGCAGCATCGTCGTGGAGTCGGGGAACACGAAGAACACCGACTCCGCGACGCCGGTGTGGATGAAGTGCGCCTGGAACTCGCCCGGCTTCCACCCGGACCAGACCCTGTCGTTCTCGCTCATGCGGCGGAGTCTACCACAGCCCCGCCGCGCGGACAACGCCGCCGCGCGTCCGCAGCCCCCCCTCACCGGCCGCGGGCGCGGCGGCGCCAGTCGCGCATGGTGCAGCCGTGGCGGGCGCGGAAGAGCTGCTTGAGGTAGCCGTCGCTCTTGAAGCCGCACAGGCCCGCGATCGCGCCGATGGGCGTCGTCGTCTCCGAGAGGAGCGCGCGGACGCGGCGCAGGCGCTCGTCGCGCAGCGCCTCGCCGACCGTCCGGCCCGTGACGTCCTTGAAGTTGCGCTGCAGCAGCCGCGTCGAGGCGAACGCGGCCTTCGCCACGTCGCCGATGCGCAGCTCGCCGCCGCCGGCGTTCTCCCGGATGAACTCCTCGGCGCGCCCGACCATGAGCCGCGCCTCGTTGGGGTCGCTCGTCGAGAGCCGCCGCGCCGTCCCGGCGACGCCGTAGGTCCGCGGCGGCAGGCGCCGCCGGCGCCCGCGCAACAGCTCCACGAGCGTCTCCGCCTCCAGGAAGCCGCCGGCCGCGAAGTCCGGGACGATGCTGGAGAGCGTCGGATTCGTCTGGCGGCAGACGAACTCCTCGTCGTCCGTGCCCAGCACGAGCACGCGCCCCGGCACGGCGACGCCCGCCTCGGCGCAGGCGTCGAGCACCTCCTTGGCGCGGAGGTCGTTCGCGGCGAGGACGCCGCACGGCGCCGGCAGCGCGGCGAGCCACCGGGCGAGGGCGCTCGTCCGGCCCGCCGCGCCGGCGTCCGGCGTCCGGAAC
>CAMVRE010000039.1 GCA_947169825.1 uncultured Verrucomicrobiota bacterium
GTCTCGATGAGCAGGCGGAGGAAGCGGTCGATCTGGTTTTCCATGGTGGTTCTCCTTGGCGCGGAGTATACCGGAACGCCCCCGGCGCCGCAACCGCGGTGGCGCGGCGGCCGGTGTGTGTGGTAGACTCCCCCGCCATGACCGACGAAGACCTCCGCCCCCTCCTCAACGACGAGCAGTGGCGGGCCGCCGTCGCGCCGGACGGCCCCCTGCTCATCCTCGCCGCCGCCGGCACCGGCAAGACCCGCACGCTCGTCTACCGCCTCGTCCACCTCATCGGCAGGGGCGTCGATCCCCGCCGCATCCTCCTGCTCACGTTCACCAACCGCGCCGCCCGCGAGATGATCGACCGCACGCGCGAGGCGACCGGCGGCTTCTCCCCCCACTTCTCCAGCGGCACCTTCCACCACTGCGCCAACTGGCTCCTGCGCAAGTACGGCGCCTCCCTCGGCATCGCGCCCGACTTCACCGTCCTCGACGCCGAGGACCAGCGCGGAATCATGGGCCGCATCCTCAAGGACCGCGGCCACCGCCCCAAGGACCGCGACTTCCCCAAGCGCGAGGTCGTCCTGTCGCTGCTCTCCGGCGCCGTGAACCGCAACCTCGACCCCGCCGACTGGATCGAGCGAAAGGGCCCCGAGTTCTCCGCGCAGGCCGACGAGCTGCTCGCCTGCATGCGCGAATACGACCGCCGCAAGCGCGAGCTCGGCGCGCTCGACTTCGACGACCTGCTCGTCCGGGCGCTGCGCCTGCTGCGCGAGGACGCCCGCGTCCGCGAGCTCGTGCAGGAGCACTTCGAGCACGTCCTCGTCGACGAGTACCAGGACACCAACGCCCTGCAGTCCTCGTTCGTCGACCTCGTCGCCGCCCGCCACCGCAACCTCTCCGTCGTCGGCGACGACTTCCAGTGCATCTACTCCTGGCGCGGCTCGGACTACAACAACATCATGAGCTTCGCCGACCGCTACCCCGACGCGCGCGTCGTCAAGCTCGAGACGAACTACCGCTCGCTCGGCCCGATCCTGGACCTGGCCAACGCCAGCATCCGCAACAACCGCGAGCAGTTCGCCCGCTACGCCAAGGTCCTGCGCCCCGCGCGCGAGTCCGGCGGCGCCCCGCGCCCGCGGCTCGTCGAGGTCCACGACGGCGACGCGCAGGCCGACGAGCTCGTGGACGCCGTCCGCACCGCACTGCGCCGCGGCTTCCGCCCCTGCGAGATTGCCGTGCTCTACCGCTCGCACTTCCACGCGATGGAGGCGGAGCTGGCGCTCACCAAGCTCGGCATCCCCTACCGCATCACCTCTGGCACCGGCTTCTACGAGCAGAAGCACGTCAAGGACGCCGTCTCGCTCCTGCGCCTCGCCGCGACGCCGGACGACGCGCTCTCGTTCCTGCGGGTGATGGAGCTGCTGCCCGCCGTGGGCGACGCCACCGCCGAGCGCCTCTGGGAGCGGCTCGGCCGCCGCTTCGACCCCTCCGACCCCGCCGCGTGCGAGGCGCTCCTCGACGCCCTCCCCGCCCGAGCCCGCGCCGCGTGGCGGCCCGTCGGCGAGGCCCTCGGCGCCTTCGGCCGCGCGGCCTTCCCCGGCAGCGCCAAGGCGCTGCTCGACGCCTTCCTCGACTCGTTCTACCGCGACCTCCTGCGCAAGGAGTACGAGACGCCCGAGGAGCGCGAGGACGACCTCGGCGCGCTCGAGGCCGACATCGCCAAGTACGAGAGCCTGCGCGCCTTCCTCGACAACGTCGCGCTGCTCACCAACCTCGACCGCGAGGGCGGCCCGGCCTCCGGCTCCGCCGGCGCCTCGCCCGCCGAGTCGATCCTGCTCTCCACCATCCACCAGGCCAAGGGCCTCGAGTGGCCCGTCGTCATCCTGCTCTGGTGCGTGGAGGGGATGTTCCCCTCGACGCGTTCGCTCGACGACCAGGGCGGCGACGAGGAGGAGCGGCGCCTCTTCTACGTGGCCGTCACGCGCGCCCGCGAGAGCCTGACCGTCTTCCGCCCGCACGTCCGCACGATGGCCGACGGCGGCGTGATGCCCTGCACGCCCTCGCGCTTCCTCAAGGAGGTCCCCGCCGACCTCTTCGAGCGCGTGGACAGGACCGGCGGCTTCGACGAGGGCTACTCCCTCGGCTGGAACGGCGGCTGGGGCGGCGGCTACGGCCGCGGCGGCGGCTACGGCGGGCGCGGCGGCTACCGGCTGCGCTCCTCCCTCTTCGGCGGCGTCTCCGAGGCCCCGCCCTCCGGCGGCTCCTCCGGCGGCTACCGCCTCCGCTCCGGCCTCCTCGACGGCGGCGGCGACGACGAGCCCACCTTCGGTCCCGGCGGAGCGAAGCGCTAGCCGCCTAGCACGCGCGCGTAGACGTCGCGAAGACCGCGTTTGAAGACGCCGAAGTTGTAGCGGTCGTCGACGAGCGCGCGGCACTTCGCGGCGAGCGCGGCGCGCTTCGCGCCGTCGCGCGCCAGCTCCGCGACGGCGCCACCGAACGCCTCCGGCCCGGGCGCGGCGAAGAGAGCCGTCGTCTCGTCGAGGATGAGGCGGTTGGCGGGATGGTCGGTCGCCACGATCCCGCGCGCGACCTTGAGGTAGTCGAGCAGCTTGAGCGGCGTGTTGAGGCCCTGGATGCGCGGCGAGAGCAGCAGGTCCGACGCCGCGAGGTAGCAGGGCAGCCGGTCCGGCGGGATCTTGCCGACGAACGAGACGCGCTCCGCGCAGCCGGCCTTGCGCATCTGCTCCGTCCGCTCCGCGATCTCCTCCGGCGTCCCGCCGACGATCACGAAGCGCAGGCGCGGCTCCCTCGCGACCGCGACGGGAATCGAGGAGAAGAGCAGGTCGATGCCCTGGTAGACGGCGAACGACCCGACGTAGGTCGCGAGGATCTCCCCGGGCGCCCTCTCCAGCTCGGCGCGCGCGGCGGCGGTGCCGGCCGCGTCCGGCTCGACGAGGGACGACGGGATGTCGCTCACGCAAAAGGCGGGCGTGCCGGCGCCGGTCTCCTCGACCTGCCGGACGAGCGCCGGGCCGGTGCCGATGACGGCGTCGGCGTGGCGCATCACGAAGCGCTCGACGGCGCGGTAGGCGCGGATGACGAGGCCCTTCTTGTAGCTTCCGGCGTCGGAGTGCTTCTCGAAGACGGCTTTCGCGCGCGCGAGACGCGAAAGGATCCAGGCCGGGAGGCCGCAGTCCTCGACGCCGTGCACGACGTCGTAGCGCCGCCGGCAGATCATCCCGAGCGCCTCGACGAACATCACCGCGTCGAACGCGAGCTTGAGCGGCGAGGGGCCGATGGCGATCCGCTTCGCGAAGAACAGGTTCGGGCAGCGCAGGATGCGGACGCCCTCGACGGGCCGGTCCTCGCCGATCGGGAGCGTGAGGAAGTCCACGTCGTAGCCGTTCTCGGCGAGCGCGCGGACGTCGAAGCCGAGCCGGATCGGCGAGCCCCGCCACTGGAAGTAGGGCTGCGAGGCGAGGAAGAGCACGCGCGGGCGGCGCGGCGGAGGGGCGGTCGGGGAGGCGTCCATGGGCGCGATGATACCACATCCGATTCCGGCCTTTCAACGGGATTGTATTTTTCGTTTGACAAGCCCCCGCCCTTGGAGTATCCTACCCCGCATCCGAAGACGCACAACGTCCAACACGTCACATCCACGGAGTCCATCCATGCGATCCTTCACCAAACTCTCCCTGCTCCCCGCCCTCATGGCCGGAGCCGTTCTCGCTTCCCCGGCGTTCGCCGACCAGGAGGCCCGGAAGCCCGTTACGCTCGCGATCAAGGCCGGCGCCACGCACACCGACAACCGCGACTCAATCGAGGATGGCGCCCTTCGCGCCGGCGTTCCGATGAAGAAAGAGGACCAGTGGGCCTTCTTCATCGCCCCGGTGATCGCGTTCCACCACGATGTCGAGGACTCCATGAAGTTCGACGCGGCCTACGCCCCCGTCTTCCGCTGGTACGACAACTGCCGCCCCGGCTCCGAGAAGAGCAAGTTCAATCACACCATCAAGGCCAATCTCGACCTGATGCTCTCCCCGATCACCGAGCTCAAGCTCGCCGAGACGTTCTGGTTCACCGGCCAGAAGGACTACTTCTACGGCACGGACTACAACTACGACCCGAACCGCCCGAACCGCCTCGGCAACGACTACTACGAGAACCGGTTCCGCGCGTCCCTCAAGCAGAGTCTCTCCGAGGGCGGCGACTACGGCAAGATCACCGGCCGCTGGCGCATCAAGCGCTATGACGACGACGAGGTCGCCGACACCTCCGACGAGGACGAATACGGCGCCCGCCTCGACCTCATGCGCGTGCATTCCAAGCACCTCACCTACGGCCTCTTCGCCGACTACACGAGCTGGGACCGCTGCTCGGACGCCGCGAAGTACCAGGAGATGAAGCTCGAGTTCGGCGTGGACTACTTCACGATCGGCGCCCAGGCGACCTGGGACTTCTACGGCAACGGCGACACCTACCTCTACGGCTCCGCCGGCTGGACGCACGCCGAATACGAGGCCGACAACATGGACGACACGGACGCTCCGTCCATGCAGCTCGAGATGCGCCTCTTCCAGACCAAGCCCACGCAGGTTCTCGCCGGCGTCCGCTACGGCCGCGACTTCTCGGACATCTATCCGTTCTCCTCCCAGCTCGACCTCGCGGGCTACGTCGCCCTCACGCAGTATGTCGGCGCCGACCGCGACCTTTGGTTCAACGCCTCGCTCGAGCTCCGCAACCGCCAGTACGACCTTGAGGACGACCTTGATCCGACCGCCTATCGCTACGGCTACGTCGAGGCGCTCAAGAGCGCCAACGGAGGCAAGACCGAGTTCGACCGCGACTCCGTCTATCTCCGTCTCGCCGCGAACTACAAGTTCACCGACTGGCTCGCCGGCGCCGCGTTCTACTCCTACGAGAAGATCGACGCCGACAAGCTGATCGGCGCGAGCTACGAGGAGAACGTCTTCGGCCTGAGCGCCACTCTCAAGTACTAGCATCCCAACCGGAAGAGACCGCCGCGCACGGGCGCGGCGGTCCCGTCCACAGGACGCCCGCCGGCCGGAAACAGCCCGGCGGGCTCTTTCTTTGAAAAACCGATGACCAACGATCTGCCGACCGCCCCCGCCACGGCTTCCGCCGCTTCCGTCCGTCCCCCCGCGCCGCCCGCGTCCGCCGTTCCCCAGACCGCGGCACCCCAGGAGGCCGTCCACTTCCTGGACTACTGGCAGATCCTGTATTCCCGCAAGGAGATCGTCATCGTCGTCTCCCTGCTGCTCATCCTCGTCGGCGTCGTCGTCACGAGCCGGATGCCGAAGGTCTACGCGGCCCAGTCCGTCATCGAGGTCCATCGCGAGACGCCCGCCATCGACCTCATGGGCGGATCGAGCGTCCGCTACGATCCGATCTACCTGCGCACGCAGTTCGAGATCATCAAGTCCCGCCCTATCATCGAGCGCGTCGTGAAGGAGCTCGCGCTCGACCAGGACTTCGGCATGGAATACGGCTGGAAGAACACCCAGTCGGAAAAGGGCGTCACGGAGAGCACCGTCAACCTCGTCCGGCGGAAGACCACGCTCTCCATCTACCGCGACACGGACCTCATCGCGATCGAGGTCCGGCTCGACAAACCGAACCGCCCCGAAGGCGAGGCGGCCAAATACGCAGCCAACATCGCCAACACCATCGCACGCGTCTACCGGGACAGCGTCGCCGAGGAGGGCCGCCGCCCGATCCTGGACGGCATCGCGCAGCTCGAGAACGACATCCGCTCCTTCGAGACGCAGATCGCCGAGAAGGAGGACAAGCTCGCCAGCCTCCGCGTCGCCCACGGCGTCACCGTCACCTCCGAGCGCGATTCCGGCACCCAGATCGGCCGAACGCGCGTCATGGATCTCACCGTGAAGGCCGACGAGACCCGCATCCGCGCGAGCCTCGCCAAGTCCCGATACGACCGCTTCGCCTCGCTCACCGCCGAGAACGCCGTCGCCGCCGCGCCCTACCTCGTGCAGGACCAGTCCCTCGCGCCCCTCCTCTCCCGCAAGAACGACCTCGAGCTCCAGCTCGCGGCGCAGACGAAGGCCGGTCTCGGCCCCAACCACCCCGAGGTGCAGCAGTCCCACTCCCTGATCGCCAACGTCGACCGCCAGATCGAGGAGAAGCTCGCGGCCATCCGCGCCGGCCTGCGCCAGTCCTGGGAGCAGGAGCAGCAGGAGGCGGACTACTACGCCGACCTCCTCGCCAAGGCCTCCGCAAACGAAATGCAGATCTCGGCCGGCGTCGCCGTCGAGATGGAGAAGCTCCGCTCCGACCTCGAGTCCCTCAAGCAGAGCCGCCGGGACCTCCAGAACCGCATGGTCAACGAGCGCCTCAAGCTCGACATGCCCAAGACCGCGGTCAAGGTCCGCGAGGAGGCCGTCGTCCCCTCGACGCCGCTCCCGGTCTCGCCGAACTTCGCGCTCAATGTCACGCTCTCCGTCGTCGCCGGCCTCTTCTTCGGCGTCGTGCTCGCGTTCTTCGTGGAGTATCTCGACACGACGGTGAAGACGACCGAGGACGTCGAGAAGTATCTCCAGGCCAACGTCATCGGCCTCATCCCGCAAAAGCTCCGCTCCCTCAACGACCCGAACGCGCGCTTCACGCACTACGAGGTCTACCGCGTCCTGCGCATGAACCTCAAGAACTCGCGCGCGCTCGCGGGAGGGAAGGCCATCATCTTCACGTCCGCCTCCGCCGGCGAGGGCAAGTCCCTCAACGCGTTCAACCTCGCGTGGGTCTGCGCCGAATGCGGCGAGAAGGTGCTGCTCATCGACGCCGACCTCTACCACCCGCGCCAGCACCGCACGCTCGGCGTGCCGCTCGAACCCGGCCTCTGCAACGTCGTCGTCGGCGAGGCGCCGCTCGACGGCACGATCCTCAAGACCGAACAGGAGAACCTCGACTTCCTCCCCGCCGGCCGCATCGCGAGCACGAGCGTCTTCGGCCTGATGGACACGGAGGAGATGGCGCAGGTCTTCGCGACCGCGCGCGAGCGCTACGACCGCATCATCGTCGACGCGCCGCCGATGATCGGCGTCTCCGACACCTCGCAGCTCGTCCGCCTCGGCGACGGCGTCGCGCTCATCGTCCAGCACCGCAAGTATCCGCGCGCCCTCTGCCGTCGCGCCAAGGAGCGCATCGTCTCGATGGGCGGCAACTTCATCGGCGTCATCCTCAACAACGTCAACGCCGCCCACGGGTCCTCGTCCTACTACTACGAGAACCAGTACTACTACTACTACACGAACGACTCCGGCGAGCGCGTCCGCCGCCGCCGCCGCCGCTCCTCCTCCGGCGGCGACGACGACGCCCCGCACGAGCATCGCCGCCACGGAGACGAGAAGACCGAAGCCCGTTCGTAGCGCACCACGCCACCGCCATGACCGCATCCCGCCACAATCCCATTCCGGCCCTCCTCGCCGCCGCATCCCTCCTCGCGGGCGGCTGCCTCACGACAGGATCCGGAGACTCCTCCGCCAACCGCAACCCCTCCGCCTGGCGCCCGCCCGTCGCCGACCTCGCCGCCCGCACCGGCTCCGTCGGCGCCCGCCCGCTCCGCCCGGACGACACGGTCGAGGTCTTCCTCCACATCCCCGCCGGCGACAAGTCGAGCAAGATCTCCGACGTCGTCGACACGTTCGGCGTCATCACGCTCCCGCTCGTCGGCGACATCAAGGTCGGCTCGCTCACCACCTCCGAGGCCGAGAAGACCATCGCCTCGGCCTATGTCGACGGCGGCTACTACCAGAAGATCGACGTCACGGTCGTCTGCCAGAGCATGATGCAGGAGCGCCGCTACTTCGTCGAAGGGTCCGTCCGCAAGAACGGCTCCTTCACCTGGACGGACAACCTCACGCTCCGCAGCGCGATCATCAACGCCGGCGGCGTCAACGACTTCGCCAACCGCATCATCGAGCTCACGCGCGGCGGAGTCACGACGAAATACGACCTCAACCAGATCGAGCGCGGCACGGTCGAGGACCCGCCCATCCAGCCCGGCGACATCCTCAAGGCCCAGGAGCGCTGGCTCTAGCGTCGGGGCGCGCCGGCCATGCCCCTCATCCCCGCCCCGGTCCGCCGCAACGTGCGCCTCGTCCTCGGCTGCCTCCTCTTCGCGGCCGGCCTCTTCGGAACGATTCGCTCCGCCCGCGCCGCCGTCGCGCAGTATTCCTACCATCGCGCCAAGCACGGGCTCTTCCGCGACACGTCCCGCGAGGTTCCGCCCGTCGTCGACTACCGCGATCCCGCCGGCGACTCCGACCCCGACCGCTTCGCCGAGGCCGCCGCCGAGCTCCAGCGCCGCGCCCGCCGAGCCGCCGAGCTGTATCCGGACAACTACTACTTCCTCGTCTTCGCCGCCCAGTCCGCCCTGATCCAGTCGAGCTGGGCCCGCTCCCGCTCCGAGTTCGACGACTGCGTCCTCGCCTCCCTCTACTTCTCCCGCGAGGCCGTCGCGCTCAACCCCTACCTCACCGAGGCGCGCGAGGCCCGCGCCGAGGCGCTCGCCGCCGCCGGCCAGGTCGGGGATGCTCTCGACTTCTGGCGCCCGATCGTCGAGCGCGAGTTCTGGTATCCCCGCGTCCACGACGAATACGCCCGGCTCCTCCTTCTCGAGGGATCCCGGCGGAGCCTCGAGCTCGCCGTCCGCGAGAAGCCGCTCGTCCAGGACCCGGCCCTCCGCCGGCGCCTCGAGCGTCTCGGCAAGTCCCTCGAAAAGCGCAAGTAGCAAGGAACCCACCACCATGTGCGGCATTGCAGGATTCTTCGGCAAGGGCGGCGCGGACAAGGTCCGCGCCATGTGCGACCTCATGGCCCACCGCGGCCCGGACGACTTCGACATGCGCGAGAGCGCCGGCTTCGCCATCGGCCAGCGCCGCCTCTCGATCAACGACCTCGCGGGCGGCCGCCAGCCGCTCACGGACCCCTCCGGCAAGCTCGTCCTCGTCTGCAACGGCGAGATCTACAACTACCCCGAGCTCCGCGCGAAATACGAGGCGCAGGGCTACGCGTTCAAGACGCGCTCCGACTCCGAGATCGTCCTTCCGCTCTACCTCGAATACGGCGAGAAGTGCGTCGAGAAGCTCCGCGGCATGTTCGGCTTCGCGCTCTGGGACTCGGAGAAGAGACGCCTCCTCCTCGCCCGCGACCACATGGGCCAGAAGCCCGTCTTCTACGCCACGGGCGCCGACGGCTCCTTCGCCTTCGCCTCCGAGCCCAAGGCGATCCTCGCGACCGGCATCGTCCCGCGCGAGGTCGACATGGAGGCGCTCTGGCACTACATGTCGCTGCGCTACCTGCCCGACGACCGCTCGCTCTTCCGGGGCGTCGTGAAGCTCCCCGCCGCGCACTACGCCGTCTGGGAGGACGGGAGGATCCGCACCGAGCGCTACTGGCATCTCGCCACGTTCGAGCCCAAGCGCACCGGCACGGCCGAGGAGCTCACCGACGAACTGGAGGCGCTCCTCCTCGACACGGTGAAGCTCCACCTGCTCTCCGACGTCCCCGTCGCGACGTTCCTCTCCGGCGGCATCGACTCCTCGCTCGTCACCGCGATGACGGCGAAGATCGCCGGCAAGCCCTTCGACACGTTCTCCATCGGCGTCAAGGACCAGGACCTCTCCGAGCTGCCGTGGGCGGAGATCGTCGCGAAGCAGTACGGCCTCAACTGGATCCACGAGATCGCCGAGCCCGACGTCATCGGCACGATCCCCGAGATGATCCACCACATGGACGAGCCCGCCGACCCGTTCGGCGTCGGCGTCTTCCTCGTCTCGCGCCTCGCCGCGAAGCACGACAAGGTCGTCCTCTCCGGCGACGGCGGCGACGAGAACTTCGCCGGCTACGACCGCTTCGCCGGGCAGAAGCTCGCCCGCCTCTACGGGCTCATTCCCGGCTTCCTCCGCCGCGGCGTCCTCGGGCCGATGATCGGCCTCGTCCCCGAGTCCTTCGGCTACAAGAGCCTCGCCGGCAAGCTCCGCTGGCTCAACGACGTCGGCGGCCACGCTCGCAGCGACGGCGAGGCCTACGCGCGCTCGATGTCCGTCCTGCGCTTCACGCAGGAGGAGAAGGAGCGGCTCTTCACCGACAAGGCCAAGGCGCAGATCGGCAACGCCGACTCCGTCGGCAAGATCCTCGCGTTCTTCGAGGACGGCTCCGCGACCGAGCACCTCGACAAGATGCTCTACACGGACCTCATGACGCGCATGCCCGACCAGCTCCTCGCGATCTCCGACCGCATGAGCATGGCGCACTCGATCGAGATCCGCCCGCCGCTCATCGACTACAGGGTAACCGAGTTCGCGGCGTCGCTCCCGTGCAACCTCAAGCTCAAGGGGCGCGACCGCGGCCTCAAGTGGCTCCTGCGCCAGGTCGCCGCGCGCTACCTTCCGCGCGAGCTCATCGACCGCAAGAAGCAGGGCTTCGGCTTCCCGATCGCGCGCTGGCTGCGCAGCGACCTCAAGGACTTCCAGCAGCGCCTCTTCAAGCAGTCGCGCTTCGTCGAGCTCGGGCTCTTCAACCAGGAGGCCATCGACCGCCTCGTCGCCGAGCACGTCGGCGGCAAGGCCGACCACAACTTCCGCCTGTGGATGCTCATCAACCTCGAGATCTGGCACCGCCAGTGCATCGAGGGGAAGACCCCGGGCGAGATGAAGGACTTCATCGCCTCGCTGCGGTAGCGGCCGCTCGCCGCGCGTCCGCCGTGCCCGCCGGGACGGCGGGCGCTACCGGTCCGGCGGCGGCGGATCGACCTCGATCGTGCGGTCGTCCGGCCCCGGACCGATCGAGAAGCGGACGCGGATCGCGCCAGGGGGGAGGCGCCCCTCGGCGCGCTCGGGCCATTCGACGGCCATCGGGTCGCCGGAGTCGAGGTAGTCGTCCCAGCCGATCGTGTCGAGCTCGTCGGGTCCGGAGAGCCGGTAGAGGTCGAGGTGGAGGAACCGGCGGCCGGAGGATTCGTCACGGTATTCGTTGGCGATCGCGAAGGTGGGCGAGGAAACGGCCGCCCGGATGCCGAGGCCGTCGCAGAGCCCCTGGACGAAGCACGTCTTCCCCGCGCCGAGGTCTCCCTCCAGCGCGTAGAAGGCGCGCGGTCCGAAGGACTGCGCGAGCTCGCGCGCGAAGTCCTGCGTTCCGCGCACGCCGTGGACGGCGCGGACGTGAGGGCGGCGTTCCCCGTCCATGGACTAGTCGCCCTTTTCCTCGTTCCGCGAATCCGGGCGGCCGGCGTCGCGGTCGCGCCGGCCGCGGAACGCGGCCAGGACGCCCGCCGCGGCCAGCGCGACGAGGCAGAGCAGGATGATCGCGATGCCCAGGGAGGAGGATCGTCCGGGGGGCGCGGGCTCCGAGACGAGGGCGGAGAGAAGGGCGAGGGGCGTTTCCATGCCGCGCGAGACTACCCTCCGCGCCGCCGCTTGTCAAGCAGCTTGACGCGCGCGCGGGTTTCCCGTATACTCCCCCGCAACGAACGCGAACCGCGTCCGGTTTTCCCCTTTTGCGAAAAAACCCGGAAATAGACCCATGAGCGAAGAACCCGAACAGCCCGTCGAGGAAGTCCAGAACGAAGAGGAACTCGACGAGAGCGAACGCGCCTATCGCGAAATGCAGAAGCTCTTCGAGGAGCTCTCCTTCCGCGAGCGCTGGCGCCGGATGATGGCCGGCCTCAAGATGCCGAAGGACTCGGGCGAATACAAGTTCGCCAAGCTCCAGCTGCAGCGCCTCTCCGGCCCCGCCGTCGCGATCGCCGTCCCGCTGATCACGGTGATCATCCTGCTCCTCCTGCCGCGCCGCGAGGCGCCGCCGCCCGTCACGGCCGCGGTCGAGATCGTCGAGCCGCCGGAGGACATCGACATCGAGGAGCCGCCGCCGGATCCGCCGGAGCCGCCGGACATGCTGGAGCCCCAGGACAGCGACATCGACGGCCCGGTGGGCGACATCACGCCCGTCGAGCAGCCCGCCGAGGTCTCCAACGAGCCCGTCTCCGCCAAGCCCGCCGAGATGACGACGGTGGCGAACGTGAAGTCCCCGATCGTGATGCCCGGCATCATGGCGAGCCGCAACCCCGGCCAGCGCGGCCGCGCCCTCGGCAAATGGGGCGCCGGCGGCGGCGACGCGACGGTGATGCGCGCCCTGCGCTGGCTCAAGATGCAGCAGAAGAGCGACGGCTCGTGGGGCGACGAGAGCCAGTTCCGCACGGCCCTCACCGGCATGGCGATCCTCACCTATCTGGCGCACAACGAGACGCCCGCGCCGGACACCGAGTTCGGGCCGACGGTCGAGCGCGCGATCCGCTTCCTCTGCGACAGCCTCGGCAGCGGCGAATACTTCCGCGACAAGGACGGCAACAACTACTCCCACCCGATCGGCGTCTACGCGCTCGGCGAGGCCTACGCGATGACGAAGAACCCGCTCGTGAAGAGCGCGGTCGAACGCGCCGTGCAGCCCCTCATCCGCGGCCAGAACGCCAACAACGGCTGGGAATACGGCATGCGGCAGACGGCCCGCACCGACAACTCCTACTCCGGCTGGTGCGCCCAGGCGATCAAGGCCGTCCACGCCTCCGGCGCGCAGTCCGCCGGCCTCGACGAGTGCTACGAGAAGGCGAAGCATGCGTTCGACTGCGTCTACCGCGAAGGCCAGTTCTACTACCAGAACGAGGGCAACGGCCCCAACGGGCACCCGGCCGAGACGCCGATCGCGACGCTCTGCATGCAGCTGCTGGAGCAATACAACGACCCGAAGGTCAAGGCGGCGATGTCCTTCATGGACGCGTGCACCTACGACTTCTCGCAGTGGGAGAACCAGCCGTGGGGCAACAGCGGCGCGAACCCCTCGCCGGTCTACTACTGGTACTACCTCACGCAGGCCAAGTTCCAGGTCGGCGGCGCGACGTTCGGCGCGTGGAACAAGCTGTTCCTGCCCGAGCTCCAGAAGCGCCAGCAGATCATCAAGGGCGAGGGCGGCGCGTCCGGCTACCAGGACCTCACGGGCAAGTATCGCGACATCGGCTGGTGGGACAGCCCGTCCCGCGGCGAGGCCTACCGCAACAACAAGGGTGGCCTGCCGTGCACGTGGTGGAGCGGCGGACAGGAGACGCAGGGATCGACCTCGCTCGACTGCCGCATCATGGACACCACGCTCTGCGCGCTGCAGCTGATGGTCTACTACCGCTTCCTCCCGACCTCGCAGCAGGTGGACACCAGCGTCGCGGGCGCGGACGTGCTCGCCAAGCCCGTCGTCAAGAAGAGCGACGACGTGAAGGTCCAGGTCACCCGCCGCAAGAGCAACTAGGTCGAATGGTCGCACCGTCGCACCGTCACACCATGTGACCGTGTGACCGTGTGACCGTGTGACCGTGTGACCGTGTGACCGTTCTACCGATGGACGAACCCGATTTGTCGGTGGACCTCGGCGGCCTCCGGATGAAGAATCCGGTCACGGTCGCCTCGGGGACGTTCGGCTTCGGCCGCGAATACGCGGAGTGGATCGACCTCACGAAGCTCGGCGCGGTCACCTGCAAGGGCGTGCGGCTCGACCCGTGCCCGGGCAACCCGCAGCCGCGCGTCACGGAGGTCCGCGGCGGCGTCCTCAACGCGATCGGCCTGCAGGGGCCCGGCGTCGAGGGACTCGCCCGCGAGGGCCTGCCGTTCCTGCACGCGCTCGGCGTCCCGGCGATCTGCAACGTCTGGGGCCGCTCCGTCGGGGAATACGCCGAGGTCGCGCGCCGGCTCTCCGCCGAGCCGGGCTGCTCGGCGATCGAGCTCAACGTCTCGTGCCCCAACGTCCACGAGGGCGGCGCCGCGTTCGGCACCGACCCGCGAACGCTCGCCGCCGTCGTGCGCGCCGCGCGCGCGGCGACGAGGCTGCCGCTCTTCGTCAAGCTCGCGCCGAACGTCCCGGACGTCGTCCCGTTCGCCCGCGCGGCGGAGGGAGAGGGCGCGGACGCGCTCTCGATCAGCAATACGATCCCCGCGATGCTGATCGACGTCGAGCGCCGCCGCCCGTTCCTCGCGAACGTCCAGGGCGGGCTCTCCGGCCCGGCGCTGCATCCGGTCGCCGTGCGCCTCGTCTGGCAGGCCGCCGCCGCCGTGAGGATCCCGATCCTCGGCATGGGCGGCATCGTCGAGCCGGCCGACGCGATCGAGTTCCTGTGCGCGGGCGCGACGGCCGTAGCGGTCGGCACCGCGAACTTCGCGGACCCCGCCACGCCGCTGCGCGTCGTGGACGGCATCCGCGACTACATGGCGCGCCACAATCTCGCGCGCGTCTCCGACATCGCCATCCCGCGCTAGGGCGGTTCCAACGATTCCGTGGCCGCGCGGAGCGCGGCGGCCACATGTTTCGTGGAACCGCTCTAGCGCGCGTCGGCGGGCGCCGGGCCCGCGCGGAGCGGCTCGATGTCGGCCTGCTTCGCGGCGAAGCCGTCGTGCAGCGCGACCTCGTCGATCTGCCCGCCGAAATAGCCGCCGGGCGCGATCTCGGAGCGCTTGCCCTTGCCGGGCGCGGCCGCGCCGACCTGGAGCGCCGAGCTGGACTCCAGGGCGGCCCCCCAGCCGATGATGTCGTCGAAGAGCGGCTCGGCGGCGCGCCCGGTCTCCGGGACGATCCACACGCGGAAGCGGTTGCTCGCCTGCCCGAACGGATCCTTGTCCGGCAGATGCGCGATCACGACGAGATGCCACTTGTTCGGCTCCCACCGGAACGGCTTGCCCTCCTTGGCGTAGCGCTTGCCCTTGGCGTCCTGCGCCGCGACGTGCGGCACGCCCTTCGCGTCGAGCCACACCTGCCACCCGAAGTCGCCCGTCTTGGAGTCCGGCGCGCCGCCCGCGAGGACGCACGCCTGCTTGGACGAGAGCCGCGGGTTCCGCATCCACATCGCGAGCGTCCACTCCCGGCGGAAGAAGTTCTCCGGAAGCGGCCCCGAAAGCACGAAGCTCCCCTCCGAGCCGAAGCCGTCGAACGCCTTGGTCCCGTTCTTCCGTCCCGGCGCGCCGCCGCGGACGCGGTCCTTCGCGGTGCCGTCCCGCTTCTCGTTCGAGGAATCCCTCGCGATCGGCGCCTTGCCGGCCTCCTCGAACTCCCAGCGCAGCAGGACCTTGCCGCCGGAGGCGCCGCCGCCGGCCTCCGCCGCGACGGGCCCGCCGACGAACGCCGCGCGCGATTGGGCGAGCTCGTCCGCCGAGAGAGCGCGCGGCCAGAACGAGATCTCGTCGACGAGCGCCGTCGCGCCGAGCGCGCCGGCCGGCGCCGCCTTCGGGTGCCGGCCCCTC
>CAMVRE010000040.1 GCA_947169825.1 uncultured Verrucomicrobiota bacterium
GCGCCAGCGCGGGAAGAAGCGCGTGACGTGCAGCGGCAGGTCCGGCGAGACGGAGGCGAGGAAGGCGGCAATGGCGTCGATGGCCTCGTCCGTGTCGTTGCGGCCCGGGACGACGAGCGTCGTCGCCTCGACGTGGACGCCCGCCTCGTGCAGCGCGCGGATGGTCGCGCACACGGCGGCGAAGTCGCCCCCCACCCAGTCGTAGAACGCCTGGTCGGGGCCCTTGAGGTCGATGTTCGCGGCGTCCAGCAGCGGCGCGAACTCCGCCACGACCGCGGGCGAGGCGACGCCGTTCGAGACGAGGACGTTCGCCAGGCCCCGCGCCCGGATCTCCCGCGCGCAGTCGCGCACGAACTCCCACCCGACGAGCGGTTCGTTGTAGGTGTAGGCGAGGCCCAGGTTGCCGCGCTCCTCCGCAAGCTTCGCCGCGAGGTCCGCGAGCGCGGCGGGCGTCGTCTCCGTCCATTCGACCGCGTCCGCGCCGGCCTGCGAGATGGAGTGGTTCTGGCAGAACGGGCAGCGCAGGTTGCACCCGAAGCTCCCGATCGAAAGCACTGGCCGCCCCGGGCGGAAGAACGCGAGCGGCTTCTTCTCGATCGGATCGAGCGCGAGCGACGTGACCTTGCCGTAGTTCGCACAGACGACGCGCCCGCCCTCGGCCCGCCGCGCGCGGCAGGCGCCGGTCTGCCCGTCGGCCAGGCGGCAGCGGCGGGGACAGGCTTCGCAGATGGCCGTTTCCGCGGTCTCGCGTGCGAGGGCGCGGAGACCGGGGCAGGTGCGGAAGGAGTCGGGGTTGCGCCAGGAGAAGGGGAACTCGCGGCACTGGGCGGGCTTGGCGGCGTGGACGCGGCAGAGGCCGTCCTCGCCGAGCATCTCGCAGGAGCCGTCCGCGTGGTCGCGCAGGACGAGCGAGCGGCGGTCGGGCGCGAGGAGCGTATGCTCGTCGAGGAACGTCCGCTCGTCCATCCCCAGCGCGGCGGCGAGCGCCGCGCTCTCACCCTCGCGCAGCCGAACGAGTCCGCCGGGGATCCGACAGCACGCGCCGCAGCGGCGGCAGCGGAAGGAGGAGAGGTCGACGCTCACTCGTGGAAGACCTCGGCGCGGAAGGTCTCGAAGGTGGCGCCGGAGCGCCAGGCGTCGGCGGGCAGGCCGGCCTTGAGGGAGAGGTGCGCGAGGGTCGTGGCGAGGTCCCAGCCCTGTTCGGGCGCGACCTGCGGGAGGAAGACGGCAAAGCGGCGGTTCTTCTCGAGCGTCATGCCGTCGCGTCCCAGGACGATGTCCCGCCACGAGGCGACCGGCGCGGGCGGCGTGAGCGCGGAGACCTCGACGCGCAGGCCCGGGAGCTCGTCCGGCGCGACCGGCTCGAAGCGCGGGTCCTCCAGCGCGGAGTCCGAGGCGCGCGCGGTCACGGCCTCGACGAGCGGCCGCATCGGGAGGATTTCGCCGATGCAGCCGCGCAGGGAGCCGTCGGCCTTGCGCGTGAGCGTCACGAACGCGCCCCGCTTCTCGCGCGTGGCGGCGGGGGCGTCCGCGGCGAAGTGCCGGGCGGGGAGCGGACGCCCGGTGCGCACGGCGTGCTCGACCGCCTCGCGGGCGATGCGGAGCAGGAACGCGCGGTCCTCCGGGCCGAGCGCGCCGGGCGCGGCGGGCGCCCAGTCGGCGCGGCCCGCGAGGGCGGCGTAGCAGATGAAGCGCGTGAAGTCGCCGTCCGCGTCGGACGAGGTCGCGTAGCGCAGGAGGCGCAGGCGGGCGGCCTCCGGCATCGCGCGCAGCGCGAGCTCGATCGGAACGCGCCCGCAGATCGTCGCGCCCGTGCGGTCCACGACCGCGCGGAAGCCGTCCGCGTCGCGCGCCTCGATGCGCGCGGCCGCCTCGGCGTCGACCGCGGCGGCGCGTTCGCGCACCGCCGCGTCGCCGCGCGTGCCGTAGGGGGCGTAGTCGAAGTCCTCGCCGTAGTGCGTGAAGTCGGAGGAGACGACGAGCAGCGTGTCGGCGTCGGCCAGCTCCGCCAGCGCCCGTGCGCACATCGCCATCTGCTCCTCCCCGAGGGACCCCGCCACAAGCGGAACGACGGAGAAGCCCGGCGCGAGCGCGAGCTGCAGAAGCGGAAACTCGATCTGCGCCGCGTGCTCGGCGGCGTGGACGCGGTCGTTGCGCAGGACGGGCGCAACGAGCTCGAGGCGCCCCAGCCAGTCGCGGTCGATCGGGATTGCGCCGAGGGGCGTCGCGACCGCGTCGGACTCGGGCGCGACGAGACGGTTCTCGATCCACGCGCGGTGGCTCGGCGCGAGGACGACCGCGCGCTTGAACGTCCGGCCGCGAACGGCGCGCACCGCGCGCCAGGCGACCGCGCCGGAATACGCCCAGCCGGCGTGCGGCAGCACAAGGACGTTCGCGCCCTCCGGCGCGACGGGCGCGGAGGCGTCCGCCGCCGCCGCGCGCTCCCACTCCTCCGCCATCCGGCGGATTTCCGACTCCGTGGCGGGATACCACGATCCGGCCAGAGAACTCTGCAGGGTTTTCATGAAAGGGCGGCGAGGACGCGCTCCACGGAAAGCGCGGACATGCAGGCGTTGGCTCGGCAGGGCTTGGTGTAGCCGAACATCGAGCAGGGCGAGCAGGGGAGTGGTTCGCGGAGGGCGAGGCCGCGGTCGGGGGGCGGCCCCCATTTGAGCGGGTCGCTCGGGCCGAAGAGGACGATGGCGCGGGCGCCGACGGCAACGGCGAGGTGCGCGATGCCCGAATCGGGACCGACGAGGCGGCCGGCGCGCGCGAGGACGGCGGCGGTGGCGGCCAGGCCGAGGCGGCCGCAGAGGTCGAGGGCGCCGGAGGCGCGGGCGACCGAGGCGGCGACCGCGCAGTCCTCCTTCGCGCCGACGAGGACGCAGGGGATCCTGGCGCGGTCGCGCAGGGCGGCGGCGAGCGCGGCGTAGCGGTCCGCGCCCCAACGCTTGCACGGCACGGACCCGCCCGGATGCAGGGCGACAAAGCGCTCCGGGAGACCGTCGGGCGGGGGCGGGAGGCATTCGGCGGGGATCGAGCCCGCCCGCGGCGGGAGGGAGACGGACGGAACGCCGAGCGCGGCGGCGAGGATGCGACCGAACTGCGCGTCCTCGGGCCCCTGCAGGTCATAGGGAACCGTGTGCGTGTAGAGGCCGAGACGGGCGGGGGCGACGTTGAAGCCCACGCGGAGCGGGGCGCGCGTCCGGGCGGCGAGGACGGCCGAAAAGTGGTGGAACTGCTCCGTGTCGAGGACGGCGGCGTAGCGGCCACGGCGCAGGGCGCGGAGGGTCGCGAAGGGGGCGGCGTCTGCGCGCAGGACGCGGTCCGCGAGGCCGGAGAGCTCGAAGACGGGGGCGTTGCGCGATTCGCAGAGGACGTCGAGCGCCGAGCCGGGCGCGGCCTCGCGCAGGGCGCGGAGCACCGGCAGGAGCAGGACGGCGTCGCCGATGCCGCCGGGGCGCACGACAAGGACGCGGCCGCCGGGGAAGTCGCGCAGCGTGCGCGACTCGGGCGCGCGCTGGGCGCGGGAGAAGGCGGCGCAGAGCGCGGGGCCGAGGGCGGAGTCGAGCGCCTTGAGGAGACCAGTGCGGGCGGACATGGCGGCGCTACTCCTGGACGGGCGGCGGGCGGATGCCGGGCGGGACCTCCGTCCCCTCCTCGATGCGCCGCAGCAGCGCGAGGGCGAACGTGCCGACCCGCTGGAGGGAGCGGGGCGAAATCTTGTCGAGCGTGTCCTCGGCCGTGTGCCAGTAGTCGTGGCGGCCGGGGGCGGAGCCGTATTCGAAGTCGATGAAGTCGACGGCGGCGAACTCGTTCGGCGGCATCAGGAAGGGGACGTGGTCGTCGAGGATCGCGGTCGAGGCGAGCGAGACGGGAGGCGTGCCCGCGGTTTCCGAGGCGGCCTTCATTGCGGCCTTGGCGAGCCAGGGCGTGACGTTGCGGGGGATGTCGACGGCGAGGCGCTCGTCGCCGATCATGTCGAAGACGAGCGCCGCCACGAGTGGGGGGCGGGCGCCCTTGCGGCGGCGCTCCGCATACTGCGCGGCCATCCGGCGGGAGCCGTGGAGGCCGTCCGTGTCCGCGTAGGAGCCGACCGCCTCCTCGCCGTCGAGGAACGCGATCCGGACCGTGTCGCGCAGCGCAGGGCGCGTCTCGGCCAGGTGCTCCGCGAGGCCGAGCAGCAGGCCGACCGACGAGCCGCCGTCGTTCGCGCCGACGAACCCCGGGATGCCGGACTTGGTGTCGTAGTGCCCGGCGAGGAGGACCGTCTGGCCGGACGAGCCCGGGAAGTCCACGTAGACGTTGCAGAACGCCTTGCGGCCGTGGGCCGTGTTTTCGATCCAGCAGTCGGCCTCGGGCCGAAGTCCCATGCGCCGCAGCTCCTGCGCGATCCAGCGCGAGGCACGCGCCGCGCCGGGCGTGCCGGCGTCGCGCGGGGAGACCTTCACGAACTCCGAGACGTAGGCGAACATCCGGATGCCGGCGTCGTCCGGCAGCGCAGACCATCCGCGCGGCGGCTCCGGGCGGCCGCACCCCGCGCAAAGGAGGGCGGCGGCCGCGGCTGCGGCGAAAGCGGCGTGGCGGGGTCTCATGCGGCGAAGTTTACCACACCCCGCCGCGGCCCCGCAACTGTGGCCGCGACGGATAATTTAAAGGGTCTGTCCCCTTAAGATACGTGCCTAGAAAGTGAACCTTGCAAGAAAATTTAAAGGGGTCTGTCCCCTTAAGACACTTAAGACACGCCTTTAAGAAACGCGCTTCAAAGCGCCTGGAAAGAGAATCTTGCGGGACGCGGCGGGGTTTGCTAGACTCCGCGGGCATGGACATCCAACGCATCGTGACGGGGGCGTATCAAGAGAACGCCTATTTGGTGTTCGACGGGGCCGGGAAGGCGGCGGTCGTCGACCCGGGGGAGGACGCCCCGCAGATCCTCGCGGCGCTGCGGGACGCGGGGGCGAAGCTCGCCGCCGTGCTGCTCTCGCACGGGCACCTCGACCACATTGCCGCGCTGCCCGCGCTTCTCGCCGCGGCGCCGGCGCCGGTCTACGTCGCCGCCGCGGACGCCGTCTGGTGCTTCACGGAGCGCAACCGCCTCGAACCCTACGCCCCCGTCCTTTCCCCGCCCGCGAATCTCGTGGAGGATCTCGCGGACGGCGCCGAGGTCCGCGCCGGAGAGCTCGTTTTCCGCGTCCTGGCGACCCCGGGGCACTCGCCGGGCAGCGTCTGCTTCCTGCTCGAAGGCGCGCCCGGTGCCCCCGCCGTGCTTTTCGCGGGGGACACCCTCTTCGCCGGCTCCATCGGCCGGACCGACTTCGAGGGCGGCGACGACGCGGCGATGGCCGCCTCCCTCCGCCGCCTCGCCGCGCTTCCGCCGGAGACCTGCGTCCTGCCCGGCCACGGTCCCGCCACGACCATGGCGCGGGAGCTGCGGATCAATCCGTATCTTCTCTCCACGGCCTCCGCGACCTCGAGGTAGAGCCCCTTCTCCGCCCGCGAACCCGGTCCTCGCACGAGCGCGTGCAAGTTCGCACTTCGCGCCCCCGCGAGGAACGGAAACGCAGGGCTAAAATTTTCCTTGTCTGTCGGGGCGCGTTTTGATACGATACCGACCTTGCGGAGCCACCAGCTTCGCAGGATGGCCCATGCACCCGCCCCCGGAATCCCTTTCCATGACACACGAAGCAGCACGCCGACCCATTTTCCGTCTCTGGCTCCGCGCCTTTGCCGGCATCGTCGCCGTGGTTTCCTTCCTGCTTCCCGAGGCCGCGTCCGCCAACGTTTCCTTCGTGCAGACGAACGCCACGGCCGCGTTTTCCCAGACCGACAACGGCCGCACTCCCCAGGGCGTGTTCATCACGGATGCCGGCGTCTACGAACTCGATGTGGCGGGCAAGTCGGTTCGCGTCTGGCAACGGTCGGACGCCGGGTTTGAGCTGCTGCTTCCGAGCGGCGAAACGGCGTTCCGCCCCTTCACGAAAAACCAATACCAATATGCCAGCCCTCGGCCGCAGCGCTTCTCGGGCGTCGATCCGACCGGAGAGGGCACGCAGTTCAATCATCCGGCCGGCCTGGCCAAGCACCCGACGGAAAACAAGTTCGCCGTCGTAAGCGGAGGCATCTATCAGGAAACGCGGCTCGACAAGAACATCCCGTCCGTCCAGATCTACGCGTTCACCGAAACGCCCGGAGCCGACGGAGCCCTCGAATCGGTCGAATTTGCGCTGGAAGACGAGTTCCGGGAGGCGTTCTTCACGACCACGAACGGCATGGAGCAGGTTCTCGTCGGCTACACGAACATCGTGACGATCGTGGCCTCGAACGAAGTGTCGGTCGCCTCCAACTGGGTTCATGTGATTTCCCTTGACCCGTTCTTCGCCCGGACCAACGACTGGAACAACGCCGAACTTGCGAAAAACCGGCCGCCGCCGGACAATCCCGTCTTTCCGGACGAGCGATTCTACGTCCCCGCCGAAGACGACGAGTATCCGATTCTCGTCAAGCGGACGTTCACGATCTCGGCCGAGACGAACGTGCAGACGCTGGCGCTCTATGAATACCAGTACCAGGTCATGACCAACGCGAGCTACCTCTCGACGGCGACGGACGTAGCATTTCTCGGCGACGCGGGGATCGTCGTTCCGATTTCCGACTGCGGCTATTCCGAGGTCTACAACGACCGGAAATGGGATATGGACCATTGGGTGACGAACCGTTTCTCCGTTTCCGGTCTTGCCGTTTTCGACGCGGAGGACCCCTCCCGGCCCTGCATTGTGTTCCCCTGCGCCACGAACCTGCCCGGGCGGATCGCCGGCATCGACGTGGACCAGGAAACGGGAGACATCTACGTCGCCGTCCCCTCCGCGTCTGCGGTCTATCGATTCAAGGCTCCCGGCGCCGGACCGGGATCTTGGGTTTCGTATGCCGACCGCACCGTGATCGTCCCCGATCCGGACTTCGTCGCCGGCGTCCCGTCCCGGCCGTCCTCCGGCTTCGGCTACCTCTCCAGCCCCGAGGATGTCTCGGTCTGGCGTCCGGATGACGGCTCGCCGATCCTGCTCGTCGCCGACAACGCCAACAACCGCATCGCGGCGTTCGACGTCAACGCGACGTGGAGCGTCACCAACTGGCTCGGGACGGCCTTTCGCGCCAGGATGACGTCCGACGGGCTTCCCGAAGACCCGACCCTCGGCTTCGTTCTGAAGACCGCCGGTTCGACCGTCCTTACGAACTGGTATCGGATCGAAGCGCCGGCCTTCCCGCTCTTTTCCGTGGATGGATGCTCCCGGCCGGCCGGCGTTTTCGGACAGGAGGGAGCGCCCGTTCTCGCGTCGGCGAACGTGGTCGGCGCGGACATTCGGCTCTATGGCGTCGCCCTCGACGAACTGGATTCGGACGTCATCCATTCCTTCGCGCTCTACTGGCCCGGCGCCCGGGAGGGCTTCCCCGATGTCTCCACCCGCGATTTTGCGATCGCGACCAATGACGCCGGCGTCGCCATCGCCCTGATGGACGCTCCCCACTCCAACCCTGCGGCCGTCCCGTGCTTCCTGGCCATGGAGAGCGACGCCGGGTCAAACGTCCTCTCGTTCGTCGTCTCCCCTTCCCGCCATCCCCGAACCTACACGCTTTCGATCTCTCCGTCGGACGGAGCCGCGGCCGCCACATCCGGAACCGCGGACGTTCCCGCCGGCGCCACGACCGGATCGTTCTCGTTCCATGCGCGGGACGGCGTCGAGTTCGCCTTCACCAACGTTGTCCTTTGGGCGACCAATTTGGCGCCGAACGGAGCCACGGTCCGGTTTCCCACCAACGAGTGGTGCGACACGATCGCCTTCGCCGAGACGAATCTCTACCGGGCCACGCCCCTCTACGACGCCTTGATCGTTTCCCAGGACGGCTTCTCGACCAATCTGGCGCTAGTCGTCCGCAACGAGGCCCCGACGATCACCAACGCGATCTTCTACGGCTGGGTCAGTCCGGGCAACCCCATGATGGGCCTCGCCCCCAAGATCTTCGTCTACGGCCTCGGCGCCGAGGCCGATGACGTCGCGGCCGATTCGTCGCTGCGCTACCTCTGGTGGGCGACGACCAACGTCAACTGGGCGGCCAACAACCTCTACTGGGCCGCGACGAACAACGCCTGGGCGGCGGATGCTTCCGCCGAATGGGAGGATTTCGGCTTCTTCGCGGGGCAGACCCAGACGGCCGTCGACGGCCTCGTCACGAACCTCATCGATCTTAAGGTCGCTCGTGGCATCGGCATGCCGCTGCCGTTCGACTACAACGTTCCCAACGGCCCCTACCTCGGCTACCAGGGAATCTCGCCGGGCGCGTCCTGGGGCACGACGCCGTTCGTCGTCGTCTGCACCGTCCTGGACAAGGATGGCGGCGCGACCGTCGTCGCCTTCCCCCAGAAATCGGGCTCCGCCGACTACAACGCCGACTGGACCTGGAACGGCGCCAATCTTTACCTTGGAATGCCCGCCGGCATTTCTGGCGACGAGGTTTCGGACGCCTCCTACGCGGCTAGTTTCGTCGGTGTTTCCGACACTGCCGTGACCTTTGTCCTCGAGCTCAAGTCCGGCACCCCCTCCCCGATGGACACCGTGACGCTCCAATCGTCGACAACGCTCGACGGAGCCGCCAATCCCGCCTCGTCCAACTGGTCCGCGCTGAAGCAATACATGGTCGGATCGATGGATCTTCCCGCCACGATCACCAACACGGCGGCCGGCTCCGGCCCGATCCGGTTCTACCGCGTCGTCCTTCCCTGAATCGCCCCATCGAGCCGTCTTCCGTCGCTTCCCCTCCCTTTCCCGAATCCACATGAAAACACCACTCCTCGCCCTCCTCGCCCTGCTGGCCTCCTCCTCCTTCTCGCAAGATGCCGCGCCCGCACCCGCGCCCGCGGCGCCCGCGCGCCCGTCCCCCCGCTCGCTGTCGATGCCGAGCGGACCGAAGTTCGACGCCCTCCCGCCGGACGAAAAGGAGCATATCCGTCGCATGGCCGAGTTCAAGGCGGCCCGCGACGCGGCCGAGATGGACCTGCTCCGGCTGGACGACGAGGCGCAAGCCCGCAAGGAGGCGATCCTCGCCGAGAACGAGGAGGCCAAGGCGCTCCGCGACAAGGCGGAGGAGCTGCTCGCCGAACTGGCGGCCACCACGAACGCGCTCGAGGAGATCTATCGCGCCGACGAGACGCTCCGGTCGATCGCCGACCGGATCAAGCCGGCCAAGGCGATCGTCGATGCCAACCAGGACAATCTCACCAAGGAGGTCGTCGCCGCCATGCACGCGCGCATGGCCAGGCAGCGCGAGGCGTTCGCGAAGGAGAATCCTCCGCCCCCGGCGCCGGAGGAGACGCCCGAGCTGCTCCGCATGACCCCCGAGGCCTACTCCAATCTCGTGAACCGTCCGGTCCGGACCTTCGGCCCGGGCGCTCCGCTCGCCCCCAATCCGGACATCAAGCCCCCGATGGCTCCCCGCCGCCCCGCTCCCGCCCCGGCCCCCGCGAGCGGCGCCGCAGACAAGCCGGCGGCCGAATAAACGGCGGCCATCCCCGGCCCGCATCCCCCGACCGAAAGAACGTTCGATTCTGAACCGAAAGACCCTTTGACCCGAGAAAGGACACCCACGATGAACCGCTGGAATCCCTCCCTTCGACCCTTCCTTCTCCTCGCCGCGCTGGCGTCCCTCGCGCTCCCCGCGCGCGCGGACACGCTCTTCTACGGCGGCGACAATCCCTGGACCATCGAGACGGGGTCCGAATGGACATTCGACGTCATCCGCGAGGACGTCTCCGCGACCCGAACGATCGCGGCCACGTCATCCTCAACGGGCGTCGTCAGGCTCAAGTCGGGCACGGTCACGCTCAGCCGCGAGACCGCCAATCGCGACGGCGACGACGTCGCTTCCTTCACGCTCGTTCCCGTGAAGCCGGGAACCGCGACCATCACGGTGTCCATCCGCAATGACGCCGATCCGGCCGCCACGATCTCCTTCGACGTGGTGGTCACCGGCAACAGCATGGAGAATCGGATTTCCTTCTCCCCCGACATGGTGGACATCGACGAGGGAATCTCCACGAACCGCATCAATGTCACGCTCGGCTCCCCCGCCCCCTCGAACATCGTCCTTCAGCTGACGCTCGACGGTGCCGGAACCCCCGCCGACCACGTGACCGTTCCGGCCACGATCACGATTCCCCGCGACACCACGACGGGCTCGTTCCGCATCAACGCCCTCGACGGCGACTACGACTTCACGATCACCGCGACCGATCCGGACGGCTACTTCCGCCCGGCCATCCTCCAGGGGTCGATCAACAACGTCAATCCGGTCCTCCACTCCCCGAACGACGATCCCGAGTCGGCGACCGTGGTCAAGGCCCTCTCCGGCGCGCCGTTCACGTTCTCCGCCATCGCCTCCGACGTCGCGACGGACGACGACGAGAACCTGGTCTACCACTGGACGGGTTCGACCAACACCACGGCCGACGCGACCATCACGGTCCATTCCGAGGGCGAGCAGGTCCGCGTCTATGCGACCGACAACGACGGCGGCCGCTCGCAGACCGGCTACTTCGTCGTCGAAATCGCCGATTCCGGCCGCCTTCTCTTCACCGACGTCTGCACGCTCTCCACCATCGTGGCCGGCGGCGGAAACGGGATGGCCGATTTCGTCATCAACCCGGGCACGACCCGGCAGGACGACGCGTCCCAGCCGTGGGACGAAGTGAACGGAAACAACTTCTACTCCCCCGGATCCGCGATGGTCCAGCCCATCCTCGCCCCCGGGACCTATCCCTTCGGCTGGCAGTTCCCCGACGACCAGACCGCCCTCGCCTCCACGCCCTCCGACCTCTACATCCCCAATCCCAGCACCGCGCCCATCCTGATCAAGGCGCCGGAGCCCGGCGGCGCCGCCACGATCCGCTACTTCTCCTCGAATCCCTACAAGGACTTCTGGAACGAGCGGACCGGCGCGCGCATCGACGACTTCGGCGACTTCGACCAGGACGGCCTCTCCGACATCTGGGAGAACTGGTATCTGGACGGCGGCCAGGATCGCGCGATGCACTCCTTCCTCGAATGGCAGACGCTCGCCGTCACCGTCGCGAAGGGCCTCTACGGATCCTCCGGAACGACCTACGCCGGCGGTTCGTTCTACAACGAGGACGACACGCCCGACAACGACCGCGTCCCCACCGCGCGCTACGAGGAGATCGACAACGCCTGGGCCGGCGACCCGAACATCGTCACCAACGAGGACGCCGTGAACAAGGTCCGCGCGTTCCTCTACCCGCTCCCCGGCAACTACGTCGACTACGGCACGCATGTCGGCGAGGACGTCGAGTTCGTGACCGCCAACGGCCGCGTCTACGGCTCGCTCTCCAGCGTCCGCTCGGCCGCGTCCAAGCCCTTCTTCTCCAACATTCTCGAGTTCCGCGGCCTCCAGCAGACGTCGTCCGAGATTTCGCTGGACGTCGACAAGGCCCCGAACTGGGTCGCCTACGGCTACCCGGGCATCCTTTCCCGCACGAACCTGAACGTCCGCGGCAACAGCCCCGGCACCGATCCGACCGTCGCCGACACCGACGCCGACGGCCGCGAGGACGGCTGGGAATACTATTTCTGGTCCACCATCCTCTACGAGAACAAGCCCGAATACTGGCGCGCCTACGATCCCACGCTCGCGCTCTATCCGCAGCTCTCCCCCGGCGGGTCCGCCAACTTCCGCGCGACCGGGTTCCCGCTGCTGCGCAAGGAGGGGATCGAGATGACGCTCGTCACCAACGGCGTCAACGTCCGCGTCCCCGATCCCGCCACCGGAACCGTCCGGATCGAACTCGTTCCCATCGACCAGTGGGACGACTACCAGGCCGCCAACCCCGGCCTCGGCCCCAACGACTACTTCTACTCCACCGAGCCCGCCGACGACAGCCCGGTTCTCTTCAACGGCGGCCTCTTCGTCCAGTACCCCGACCAGGAGTTCGAGGTCGAGCTGATCCGCTCCGAATGCTTCTACGGAAACCCCGTGCTCGACCCGACCACCCGCAGCGGGGACTACGCCAACTACCTCACCAACTACCCGGTCGCCTCCGTTCCCTACTATGACGTCGGGCAGGATCCCGACAACGAGGATCCCACGCCCGCCGTCGTGTTCACGATCGGAAACTTCGTCGTCTATACGCGCGACGGATACGTCGACGCCCAGGGGCGCGCCAAGCTCTTCTTCACGCCCTTCGCGGACGACGCCTACAACGGCCCCCTGAGCGACTTCTGGACCTCCTCCTGGCCCACCGCGCTCGAGCCCGGGGAGATCCCCGGCGCCTACGTCGACTTCCTCACCGGATCCTTCTACCTGCCCGGCTACGACTTCTACCCGCCGCAGATCCAGGCCCTCATCGGCGACCGCAACGCCAGGGCCAGGGCCCATTATCGCACGATGAACGGCCTCTTCCCGAAGGCCTGGCTCCTCAACCAGTTCGACCCCAACGACAAGCTCGCCCCCAACGTCTCCGACCCCGACTTCAACGCCATTCTCAAGCCCCTCGGGCTCTCCACCGCCGGCTGGAATCCCGCGGGCGACCTCGACGGCGACGGACTCTCCGACCTCGAGGAATACTACCTCGGCACCAACCCGATCCACTGGGACAACGACAACGACGGCCTGCCCGACGGCTGGGAGGTCCTCTTCGGCCTCGACCCGCACGACGCGACCGACGCCGGCTCCAACCCCGACTGCGACCGCATGTTCGCCGTCGGCCCCTACCGCCACGCGGACGCCTTCCTCTACCACTACTTCAACGAAACCTTCTGGAACGGCCATCAGTCGCTCGGTTTCGTGCCCGGCGCCGCCTCCGCCGCCTCCCTCGTCCAGGACCTGCCCTTCACCTCCCGCGAGGAGTTCTACATGCAGAAGTGGATGATGGGCAAGGCCGGGCGCAACATGATCTTCCTCTCCTGCATCTATCCCATGCAGTGGCTGGACGCCAACGGCCGCTGCATCTACACCACCAACCCCCGCAACGACGACTCCAACGAGGACCACATCCCCGACGGCTGGGCGCTCTACGCCGGCTACATTCCCGTGCCCGGCGTGGACCTGATCGACCACGTCTGGGGCCCGCTCCACGACTTCCTCCCGCCCATCTGCCCGGACAGCCTCCGCGGAGACCCCGACGGCGACGGTCTCGGCTGGCGCCAGGAATACGAGAACTGGATGATGAGCGGCAATCCGGACGCCAACCTCGTTGGCGCCCGCGAAAGCCAGATCGCCAACAACGTCTACGTCGAGGAGGAGCAGGACTCCTTCCACGAGCCCTCCTGGTATACGCCGACCGCCACTCGCTGGACCAACAAGCTCCGTCCCACGAGCCCGTGGCTCGCCGATACCGACGGCGACGGCCTCTCCGACTCCGCCGAATACATGGAGGGCGACTACGACTGGAACGGCGACGGCGACGGCCTCGCGAACTTCAACCCGACGACCGCCGACACGCGCTTCGACCGCCTGCCCGACTCGTGGCACTACCTGACGGGCCTCTACGACACCACGAACGCGGCCGGCGCGGATCTCCTCGGGCCCTTCGGCCCCTACGGCGATCCCGACGGCGACGGGCTCCCCAACTACCAGGAATACCTCGCCGGCGCCGTCTACGCCTGGCGCTACGACAAGTGGTATTCCCCCGACAACGAGTCCATCTGGCAGCCCGATCCGCAAATGCCGGGCTATTCGAACCTCCGGACGCCCGATGCCGACATGTGGCTGCAGGCCGTTCGCGCCGGCGACGCGCGCATCGCCGAGAAATACAGCGAGAACCCGATCCTGGTTCCCGGCAAGGGCGAAGCCCGCCGCATGAACCCCGACTTCGATCCGGACTTCGGTCCGTTCGACGAGGAGGGCAACGACCCCGGCCTTCCGTTCTGGGAGGACGCCTGGCCCTACGGCAAGTCCGTCCACTTCCAGCCCTACCGCCCGGCCGACTTCTTCCGCGCCGCCCCGAGCCCGCATTCGGTGGGCGAGGTCGTCCGCACCATCCAGGTGCTCGAGGCGCGCTGGGTCAACGTGATCACCAACATCCCGAAGGTCATGACGGGCATGGACGGCTCGGGCAACCCGATCATCGAAGACGGCGAGCCCCACGTCGCGAGCGGCTGGGACGAGCTCTACTCCCCGACGCTCAACGACCTGCTCAAGTCCTACGACGATCCGACCTTCGTCGTCTCCCCGATCGCCAACTACATCCAGCGCGCCTGGTCCCTGCTCAACGACCGCAAGGCCCGCTGCCTGCCGGACGTCGATCCGATCACGGGCGAGTTCAAGGACACGGCCTTCATCAGCGTCGACGAATACTACATCCTGCAGGACGCCATCGGCGTTCTCCAGGACTACAGCTACTCCTACGGCGCCCGCCCCGCCCCGTGGGAGCCGGCCCCGGCCTCGAAGACGATCCAATACGTCGACGCCGACCTTCCCGTCGTCTGGCGCTTCATGGTCCCCAACTTCGTCGGCGCCGCCGGCTTCCCGACCTGCATGCCCCGCAATCCGGACTCGGACAACGACGGCATGGACGACTACTGGGAGATCTACCACGGCCTGAACCCGCTCTACGGCGGGTCCCCGTCCGTCGGCAAGGCCGGTGCGCGCCCCGATTCCGACCGCGCCGACCGCAATCAATACGGCAACGGCTCCACGCGCGACTGGATCATGGCGGGCAACCCGACCTACGTGCGCGTCCTCACGCCGACCGAGATCGGCCTTCAGCCCATCAAGCGCGAGGACGCCGCGTTCCACACGCCGCTCACCGGCATGCCGATCGCCGAGGCCGCGCACTTCGACTACCTGCGCCGCCCGTGGCTCGCCGGCGACCGCTTCGCCGACCCGGACCAGGACGGGCTCTCCAACCAGGAGGAGTCCTACAACTACCTTCTCAACGACGTCCTGCACCACACCGACCCCTCGCCCTACTGGTTCGCCGACACGTCCTACGCCGAGTCCTACGTGAACCTCTACTACAAGGTCGACGGCGAGCTCGCCACCCTCTACTGGTGGTGGGACGAGGCCCTGCTCGGGACTCTCGGCGACGGCCCGACCTACCTCTTCGACTTCGAGATGGGCGAGGGCTTCGACACCGACAACGACAACATCTCCGACCGCGAGGAGCTCACGCAGAGCGACAACAGCGGCGTCACCGACCCGCAGGACCTCGACTCGCCCCGCAACCGGAAGGCGCTCTACTTCGACGGAAACGC
>CAMVRE010000041.1 GCA_947169825.1 uncultured Verrucomicrobiota bacterium
GCCGGCATCGGCCGCGCGATCGACCTGTTCCGCCGCGCCGCCGCGCCGCCGCCCCCGCCGGCCGCCGCCGCCGCCGGTTCCGGCGAGGACCTGCCCGCCGGCGAGGAGGCGGCGATGCGCATCCAGGCCGCCTCGGCGCTCTCGATCGCGCTGCTGCAGCAGCGCCAGGGCGACCACTCCAACGCGCTCGTCTCGCTCAAGCTCGCCGCGTCGACGCCCGACGGCGGCCCCGCCGTCGAGCAGGCCCTTGCGCTCCTCCCCGCCGCCTACCTCGCGCTCGGCCGCGCCGAGGAGGCCCTCGCCGCCTACGCCGTCTTCACCAACGCCCACCCCGCCTCCGCCTGGCTCCCCGACCTGCGCTTCTGGCGGGCCTCGCGATCGTTCGACGCCGGCGAGTGGAACGAGGCCGCCGCGCAGTTCGCCGCCTTCGCCGAGCGTTCGCCCGAATCCGCCAAGGCGCCCCACGCGCGCTACTACGCCGCCGTCGCGCTCCTGCGCGCCGGCCGCCACCGCGAGGCCGCCGAGGCCGCCGAGGCGCTCGCCGCGGCGTTCCCCTCCTCGGACATCCTCCCCGCCGCGGCGTTCGTCCGCGCCGAGGCGCTCTGCCAGCTCCTGGAGTTCGACCAGGCCGCGCTGCTCTTCCGAGGCGTCGCGGAGGGCCCGGGCTCCGATCCCGCGCTCGCGCTGCGCGCCGCCGTGCGCCGGGCCGACTGCCTCTTCGCGCTCGGCGGCGACGCCCCCGAGCGCTACGCCGAGAGCCTCGAGGCCTACCGCGCCGCCGCGGCCGCACCCGGCTGCGCGGAGGCCGGCCTGGCGCCCGAGTGCGCCTACAAGATCGGACGTTCGCTCGAGCGCCTGGGCCGCGCGGACGAGGCCGCCGCGCAGTGGCACGGGGCGGTGATCCAGCCCTACGACGAGACGCCGGACCCCGCCGCCGCGCCGTGGTATTCCCGCTCCGTGTTCGACCTGGCGGGCGTCCTCCAGGCGCGCGGCGCGCGCGACGAGGCCGCCGCCGCCCTCCGCAAGCTCGCCGGCACCTCCCTCCCCGGCGCGGACGAGGCCTCCCGCCGCCTCGCCACCCTCGGGGAGTAGCTGCTCCCTCCGGAAGAAAGGGCGCTAGCCAGCCCCCGGAACGGAACCGGGAAAATCAAATCAAGCGGGTGTTTGACATTAACCGCTTCGATGCCTATACTACGGTTTCGTTTCCGCATCGCTGGGCCTGCTCCCCCGTCCTCGCGGGGAAGGCCTCGCCCCTTCCGCGGAACTCGAGCCGAAAGGATCCGACCATGCGCGCCATCCCCCTCCCCAACGGAAAACCGTCGTTCCTCGTCCGCGCCGCTCTCGCCGCGGCGGTCCTTCTTGCCTGTGCGGAACCGGCGATCGCCGCAAAGAAATCGGTCGTGGACATCACGACGTCGGGCGAACTCAAGTTCTACGAGGCAAGCGGTGGCAATTATGGCGCTCCCCCGGCCGCACTGGACTATCTGACGGACGGCGACCTCACGCGGGGTGTTTCCATAGGTGACAACGGCGTCTACTTCGTGTTGGACTTCTCCGGCGCAACCTCCACCGCCGAACCCATGATGTATGTGGACAAAATCGTCGTCGGGCACGTCGCCGAAAGCCGGATGTATTCGCTCTACGTATCCGCGGACAAGAACACGTGGACGCCTGTCGCGGAGAACGTCACGACGTCCGGCGAAACCTCCTATCCGGTCAAGGATCGGATTATCGCCGTCAAATACGTATTCGTCCTCAAAACGGCCAACAACACCCTCGGCGAGTTCCATGTGTTGGGGTTTAGGTCAAGCGTGCCGAAAGTTGTATCGAGTTTGTCTTTGGCCAATCTTTACAGCAACACCGATGGAAATCTGGGACAAGGAGGAACGGGAGGAGGCAGTCTGTTTTCCCAAGCGTTTGACGGGAAATTCACAGATCCTGGAAACTGGAGACCAAGTCCCATTTTGTTTCCGAACGTTCGGGTCGGCTATTACATACTCATCGATTTCACTTCCGTCTCAGACATGCCCAACGGTTATTTTGTGACGGAAATCAAAGTCGGGCATTCCGGCCTGTTTCCTTTCTCCCTCTATTATTGGTCGCCCGAGATCAACGACTGGGTTGTCGTTCCCGATGCAGATCACATCCAAAAAAAGAGCATCGACCCCCCTCTGGTCTTCGGTGTCAACGCCACAACTACCAAAATCAAATACGTGTTTGAACAAGATACATACAGTGACTACGGAAACGGACACATGTCCGAAATCCAGGTTTGGGGAATGGATCCCGACGACGTCCCCTGCCTGCATCCAGGTCTTGACTCGATCGAATGGACGACCATCGAGGGAACCGCAACCTGCACAGAGCAAGGAACGGCCGAGCGTTTCTGTCCGGTTTGCGGAGAGCGCTTTACAAAACAGTCAGACGATCCGCCGCTCGGCCATGACTACATTACGACGCTCGACCGTCCGGGTGCCTACAAGAGATTCGGAAGCGGTTCGATATCGTGCTCGCGCTGCGATTTCTTCCTTCCCTGCACCAACGTCTACGAACAGGCGTCCACGAACGGGCCGGTAGATCTGGCCAAGTGGGGCGGGCTGGCCGTGGAGAACTTCGTCCAGTTCACCGACCTCACCGTTACGTCTTCCGACCATCCACAATGGGGGCCGGTGCCGGAAAAGATCATCGATGGGAACTTCGGATGGGCCAACAATGGATGGTGTACGTTCTGGGCGTCCGCCGGCTGGAACGACCAGCACGTCGACTTCACGTTCGGAACGACGATCGATCTGACGTGGATTGACATCTGTGTGCACAACCACCCCGGCTGCATGCTGCAATTCTATGACGTTGACGACGATACGGGCGAGGAGACTCTTCTGCAAGAATGCCTGGCAAACTACATCGAAGGTTCTCATGAGGAAGGTGTCGAGGAGATCGTATTCACGACGATATCCTTCTCCGGAACCCAGGATGCCGCGCCCGATGCGGCAAAGACATATTACACTGTAAGCACCAATGAAACGGGGGCGTTTTACGTTCTGGCCGAAGGGCTTGCCGTGTTCGACGAAGAAACGGACTACTACGAGGCGTCCGCATCGGGGTCCGTCTGTTGCGTCCGCGATGGATCCAATTGGAAACAGACTTCCGTCGCGGACGGATTCTTGACGAACGCGACCTACGCGGTTCAGTCCGCGACGGCGGACAAATACTACACCCAGGAGTCGAGCGGCAAATTCGTGTCGGCCGGCAGCCTGACCGAATTCGACGCCGGAACGACCTACTACCGGCTAACAGGCGAAACTGGTGGAGCCAATCTGTCGACGATCGTTGATTCCAGACCCGACTGCACGCGCCAGACTGTCCGCTTCTATTCGACCCCCTGCAAGCACCTGCGCCTCCGCATGGACGAGGAAAAGGGATACTCCCTCTGGTCCGGACACAGCATGTGCATCGTCGAGATGCGGCCTTGGGGCACGGTCCTCGGCGCGGGCGATTTGACCTATCGCAAGGAAACGCTGATGATCTTCCGGTAGTCGCCAGACGCCGCAAAAGGGAGCGGGGCGGCCGAGGCCGCCCGGTGCACCGGGAAGTCCGTGCCGGGCAGCTCCGGGCTTCGCCGAGAGGCCCCGCATTTCGGAATACCGCGCCATGGGAGCCCGGAGCATGCGGGCGGGTGCGACCGCATTTCACTTGCCCAGCGGCGCAGAAACCCTGTTTGCGGGCCTCTGCGACATTTCGGCGTCAAACAGTGGGGAATGTCCCGCCGAACCGTTGGAATGGCGACTTGCGCCTTTCCCCGTCCCGCCCTTGCGGCGGGCGGGGCGCGCGTGCTAGAATGCCGGCCATGCGACGCGTTTTCGGCACGATCCGGCCGGTGGCGGCCTCCACCGCGATCGAGGGGCTCCAGCAGCCCGTCGTGCTGCTGCTGTCGCTCGCCTGCTTCGTTCTCGTCGCGCTGCAGCCCGTCGTCCAGCTCCACACCTTCGGCGACTCCGCCCGCCTCGCGCGCGACTGCGGGATGGGCTTCCTCCTCGTCTTCGGCATCCTCGTCGCCTCGTTCACCGCCGGCTCGACCCTCGCCGCCGAGATCCGCGACGGCACCGCCGCCACCGCCCTCGCCAAGCCCGTCTCCCGCCCGGCGTTCCTCGTCGGGAAGTTCCTCGGCTCCTGCGCCGTCGTCGCCGTCTTCGCCTGGTGCCAGACCTGGGCGGTGCTGCTCGCCCAGCGCACGGCCGAGGCGTGGGTCGAGACCGCGCGGACCGCCAGCGACCGCCGCGACGCGCTCTGCGCGCTGCTTTCGCTCGCCGCGCCCGCGCTCGCCCTCGCCCTCGCCGCGCTCGTGAACGCGCGCACGCGCCGGCGCTTCGGCCTCTGGTTCTTCGCCTTCCTCGCCGCGCTTCCGCCGATCGCCGCCGCGCTGCTCGGCCTCTTCGCGCGGGACGGCTCCTGGCTCGGCCCCTCCGCCTGGAGCCCCGCCCTCGACCCGCGCGTCGTTCCGCTCGCGCTCCAGCTGCTCTTCCTCCTCGCGGTCTTCTCCGCCCTCGCGACCGCCCTCACGACGCGCCTCGCGACGGGACCCGCCGTCGCGCTCTCCTTCCTCGTGCTGCTCCTGGGCTTCCTCGCCGACGGCGCCGCGGCGGGCGGACCCGCCGGCAAGCTGCTCTACGCGCTCGTCCCCGACGCGCAGCACTTCTGGACGGCGGACGCCCTCGCCCGCGGCGGCACGATCCCCGCCGCCCATACCCTCCGCGCCGCGCTCTACGCCGCGACCTACTGCGCCGCCGTCCTCGCCCTCGGCTGCGTCTCGTTCCGAAAGAAGGACCTGTGAGACTCCACCCATGACCGAAGAAACGACAGGCGGCCGCGCGACGCTCGAGGCCGAGGGGCTGCGGAAGGTGTTCCGCGACTTCTGGAAGCGGCCGCGCACGGTCGCCGTGGACGGCGTCTCGCTCCGTGCCGGCCCGGGCGAGGTGATCGGCCTGCTGGGCCCCAACGGCTCCGGCAAGTCGACGACGATCAAGATGATCCTCGGCCTGCTCCAGCCCTCCGCCGGGCGCGTCCGCCTCTTCGGGCTCGACCCCTCCAGCCCCGCCGCCCGCGCCCGCCTCGGCTACCTGCCCGAGCTCTCCAACCTCCACAAGTTCCTCACCCCGCGCGAGACGCTCGCCTACTACGCGGGACTCTTCGGAATGCCCGCCTCGATCCGCCGCGACCGCACCGCCGCGCTCCTGCGCCGCGTCGGGCTCGACGGCCGCGCGGCCGACCGCCCCGTGGGCGAGTTCTCCAAGGGCATGGCGCGCCGCGTCGGCCTTGCGCAGGCGCTCCTCAACGACCCCGAGCTCGTCATCCTCGACGAGCCCACGAGCGGCCTCGACCCCGTCGGCCGCCGCGAGGTGAAGGACCTCGTGCGCGAGCTCGGCGCCGAGGGCCGCACGGTGCTCCTCTCCTCGCACCTCCTCGCGGAGGCGGAGGACGTCTGCACGCGCGTCGCGATCCTCGTCGACGGCCGCGTGCGCGCCGAGGGCCGCCTCGCCGACCTGCTGGAGCGGCGCGACCGCGTCCGCTTCACCGCCGCGGGCCTGCCCGACGGCCGCGCGGAGGCCTTCCGCCGCGAGCTCGAGGCCGCGGGCGCGACCTCGGTCGAGGTCGACCGTCCCGCCCTCACGCTCGAGAACTACTTCCTCGAGATCCTCCGCCGCACCCGCGCGGAGGAGGCGGCGGAGGAGGCGAAGTGATTCGCCGCGTCGCCGCGCACTTCGTCCTCGGCCTGCGCGCGCCCTGGCGCTCGCGGCTCGTCGCCGCGCTGCTCGTCCTGCTCGCCGCGACGGTCCTCGTCCTGCCGGCGCACCTGCATTCCGACGGCACCCCGGCGGGCGAGCTGCGGATGCTCCTCACCTGGACGCTGGGGCCCGCGATGGCGATCCTCGCGGCCGCGTCGCTCTGGGCCGGCTGCGCCGCCATCTCGCCCGAGGTCTGGGACCGGCGCTACGCCTCCGCCGCCGTGACGCCCGCCCGCCCGTTCGAGGCGTGGCTCGGGCGCTGGCTCGGGCTCGTCGCGATCGACGCCGCGCTGCTCGCCGCCGTCCTGCTCGGCGTCGGCGCGCAGGTCGCGTGGCGCGTCCCCGCCGCCGCGACCGCGGTCCGCGCGCGCCTCGCCGCGGACCCCGACGCGTTCGAGGCGGAGGTCCGGCGCGTCTACCGCGACATCTTTCCCGACGGCGCCCCGGACGGACACGAGGCGGGCGTCCTCGCCTCGATCCGCCGCGACCTGGCGGGCGAGGCCTACCTCCCCGTGGCGCCCGGCCGCGCCCGCGCGTGGGGATTCCTTCTCCCGGACCCCGCGCCGGAGGAGGCGGAGCTGCGCTTCCAGTTCATGTCGTCCTACGGCTCGCTGCAGGGCGCGAAGGGCGCGCTCGCCGTCTCCGCGGACGGCCGCGCCGTCGCGGAGATCCCCGTCACGAACGACGACCCCGGCTTCGTCTCCGCCACGCTCCCCGCATCCGCCCTCCGCGGCGCCCGGCGCCTCGCCGTCGAGTTCCGCAACGGCGAGAGCGCCGACGGCGGCGCGTCGGTGCTGCTCCGCCAGTCCGACTCGCTGCGCGTCCTCGTCCCGGCCGGCGGCCTCGCCGCGAACCTCCTCCGCGCCTTTCTCGCGCTCCTCGCGCCCCTCGCGCTCCTCGCCGCGCTCGGCGCCGCGCTGGGCTGCGCCTTCTCGTTCCCCGTGGCGGCGTTCCTTGCGACGGCGGTCGTGACGATGGCCCTCGCGAGCGGCGGGACCGCCTTCCGCGACTCGTTCGCGGGCGAGTCGCACCACCATGGCGAGGCGCGCGTCGAGACGCGCCTCGACCGCGCGACCAGGCGCTTCTCGCTCGGCGCGTCCGCGGTCCTGCGCGAATCCACCGCGCCGATCGACCGCACCGAGGCGCTCGACCGTCTTGGCGACGGCATCGCCGTCGACGCCCGCGCGGCCTTCCTCGCGCTGCTGCTCGACGGCCTCGCGCTCCCGCTCCTCCTCGGCCTTCTCGGCGGTCTCGCGCTCCGCGCCCGCTGCCGGGAGATGCCCTAGTTCAGCGTCCAGGCGATCGTGCGGAGGCCGGTCGTGATCAGGATCGCGTCCTCGAGCTTCATCGTCTTGCGCTCGTGTTTCGCGCCCCAGGAGTCGGTGTAGAGGATCGTCCGTTCCCGCTGGTTGTAGCCGATGATGAGCCGCATGTGCCCGCCGAAGGTCTGCGGCAGCGGCGGATCCTCCTGGACGAGCCCGAGCATCACCGACCAGATGACCGGCGTGCCCGCGTCGATGCTCTTGCGGATGTTGTCGAAGAAGAGGTTGTTGCGCGTCTGGTTCTTCGTCCGCGCCTCGCGCAGGACGTCCGGCTGGAACTGCCGCCAGACCGCCCCCGCGTCGATGACGCGCGTGCCGGGCATCGGCTTGAGGGCGACCTCCGGCCGCTTGAGGCGCTTGGCCGCCTTGTTGTAGTCCTCGACGAGCTTGAAGAAGTCGTTGACGGACCCCGGAACCTCGCGATAGACGAGCTTGTAGCGGTCGTGCAGCACGCCCGCGATGGCGTCGAGCATCTTCTCGTTGGTGCCGCGGTCGGCGTCGGACTTCGCCCACGAGGCGATCTGGTGCTGGTCGAGGAAGTCGTAGCCGTAGTAGCCCATGATGCGCGCCACGGTCGCCGCGGCGCAGTAGCCCTTCTGCCCCTGGTCGACCATCGGGACGTCCTTCAGCTCCACGGTGCCGTCCTCGCCGCGCGCGACGTGCGAGCGCGGGTCGGTGCGGCGTCCGCCCTGCGCCGCGCCGCCGCCGACCGAGGCGCCCGCGGGCAGGACGTCGAGGCGCAGGTATTCGGCGAGCGGGACGAGGTCCGTCCCCTTGCGCGCGACGGCCCATTCGAGCGAATACGTCGCGCCCGTCGCCTTCCAGCGGCGCCCGGCGACGTCGGCGTCCTGCTTCGTCGGGTCGGTCTTGCGGCGGAACTCCTCGCCCTCGCCTCCCGCGAGCTCCGCGATCGCCTTCACGGCCGCCGCGTGGCGCGCGGCGAAGGTCGCGTCGTCGATCGCGCCGTTGTCGCCGCGGTTGTAGAGCGAGATGCGCAGACCCGACGGCTTCCCGTCCGCGACGAGGAGCAGCGTTTCGCCCGGCTTCACGGTCCCAAGAGTGAATCCCGGGGTCGGAAAGCGCATCTGCTTGTCCTTCACGACCCAGGCAAACCGCTCGTTGCGGAACGAGGCCTGGCCGGAGAGCGGCGTCGTGAAGAACGTGCCGTCCTTCAGCGCGGGCCCGAGGTCGCCTGCCGCCTGCGCGGCGGCGGGGGCCAGGGCGATCGCGGCGACGGCGAAGAGGGAGTTCAGGATGGCTGTCTTTTTCATGGTTTGTCGGGATTACCTTCTCGCGGGGGATGAATCGAGGGTGCGTACGAAGTGCTCGAGGAAGAACATCTTTTCCGGGGCGGAGGGCGCTGCCGCCTCGGCGGTGGCCGCTTCGCCTTCGGCCGGCTTCTCCGGCGCGGCGAGCATCGGGCGCAGGAGCGTCACGGTCTGGAGCGCGACGACGGCGAGCACCGCGAGCCACAGGCGCAGCCCGGCGGTCGAGCGGACGCCTCCCGCGGTCTGCAGGCCGATCGCGGGGCGCACGGCGAGCCAGACGGCGGGGACGGCGAGCAGAACGGCGAGCGCCGTCACGAACGCGGCCGACGAGGACGAAACCGCGAAGAGCCACAGCACCGGCGCGAGCGCGGCGAGGAGCATCCCCGCCGTCGCGAGGCACGCCGCGCCGGCGGCGACGATCTGCCCCGCGCGGAGCGTCGCGCCCGAGACGCACGAGAAGACGTAGAGGCTCGGGAGGCACAGCGCGAAGGCGAAGAGCGCGACGCCCGCGCCCTTGGCCGCGTCCAGCAGCGCGACCCGCCATCCGGCGAAGAACCCCGCCGCGAAGAAGTAGAGCGCGAAGCCGGCGGCGGCCGCGGCGAGCGCGAGCGCGACGCGCGGGCCGACGTCGCCGCCGCCCACGATTCCGAGCGAGTAGCGGTCGGGCGTCTTGAGCAGTTCGGAGAGCGAGCCGGGCGCGGCCGGCGCGGCGGCGGGAGCCGGCGCCGGAGCGGGCGCGGCGGGCATCGGAGGAGGAATCGTATCGTTCATGGCGGTATCCTTTGCGGGGGTGGTGCGTGTCATTCGAAGCCGAAGAGGAAGGGGACGACCTCGCCGAGGACGAACTCGTAGAAGTTGCGGTCGAGGGCGTCCTCGCGGAGGAAGACGACGGGGTAGAACGGGCTGCCGACGAACGGGCGCAGCATCCATCCGAGCTGCGTCCCGACGAACGCGTAGGCGCCGACCCAGACGGCGGCGAGCGCGGCGGCGCGGCCGCGGTCGGGCACCAGGCGGCGCAGGGCCGACCAGAGCGAGCCGATCCCGGCGAGCCCCGCGGCGCCGAGGACGGCGATGTGCGTGAGGAGCATCGCGTTGTGGGCGCGGCGCAGGACCTCGTCCGTCCCCTCGGCGGGGCACGCCGCGGCGACGAGGAAGAGCGCGACCGGGGCGAGCGCGAGCAGGATCCAGCCCGCCAGCGCCATCGCGCCGAAGACGGCGGCGAGGACGTCGCGCAGCCCGAGCCCGGTCCCGAGCAGCGCGGCGGCGACGGCGTTGCAGGCCGCGACGACGAGCGTCGACCCGAGGAACACCATCGGGAGCTTGGCGGCGACGTAGAGCGAAAGCCGCGGCGACCGCCATCCCGCGAGCGCCGCGCCGTAGACCGCGCAGGCGAGGCACACGAACAGCGCCAGCTGCGCCACGCCTCCGGCCCCGACGCGCCGCTCGCGCAGCCGCGTCCGGAACGCTTCTCCGTCCCGCAGGAGGAGGAGGGGAAGGAATTCGCCGTTCATGGTCCGATGCGGGCGAGGATATAGAACGGGGAAAGACGTGTCAAGGGGTTGTGGGCCCTATTTCGCATTTCCCACACTTTCCCACAATTTGATCTGCCGCTCCCCCCCGTCGCTCCCAACACCGCCCCCATCACCGCTTCTCCTTCCATTTTCACCGTCATTTCTTCCCTCCGCCTTTCAATTCCACCGTGCGTGATTTTCATTGTTTTCTCTTCTCCCGCACTGCCGTTTTCTCCGTTTTGCCGGCCGTTTCCGGTCTTCCCTACGCCAACCGTCGCCTTCGCCCGCGCGGAGCGGAGGGGGCTAGGGTTGGGCGGACTCCGCGTGGGGTTCGGGCGCGGGGCTCGGCTCGGGAGCGTACGTCCAAAGGAATTTCTCGATGCGGGTCCGGCACGACGGCGTGAGGGTTTCGGGCGGGTTCCGCAGGAGCGCGGTCAATTCCTGTCGCTCCGTTTCCAGAAGAAAGTCGCACATCCTGTCGGACCTCCCGCCCCGGGAATTCTTCGCGAATGCCTCCAGGGTGCCGTTCCGGCGGGCGGTCTGCAACTCGTTCCAGTCGTCCTGCGTGAGAATGTGGATGAAGAGATCGGAAACAAGGCGATCGTCGAATATCGACCCCGAGGGAAATCCCTCCCACTCGGTCGGCAGGTAGTCCGTCTCCAAGAAAGTCCGCAGAGCGTTCGTCCCGGCGTTTTCGTCGACGAAGCCGATCGCGTCCGCGAGGGACTTGAAGCGAATGTCGCACACAAGCGCTTCGACAAGGGGGCGGCTCCGGTTGAAGTCCGGCGACAACAGGTAGAAGATCCGATCCGAAGCAACGTCGAAGATGCGGGAAACGGCATAGCCGCCGGACTTGGAGCCCGGAAGGGCCCGGCCCTCCAGTGTCGGCACGCACGGATAGCGACCGTCCGGCAGTGGCTTCGGCTCCCAGCTGCGGGCCCGCTTCCTTTCCGGGGCCAGAATGGTCGCGTCCGCGAAATGGAGGTAGAAGGCCGGGGATTCGATACGGTCGGAGTCTTCCAGGCACGAGAACGAAGTCCCGTCCTCCAGCCACCAGGCCTCCGAGACCCAGTTCGTTCCCATCGCGGAATTCTCGATCCGTTCGAACGGCTCGCCCAGAAGGGCCTTCAGTTTCGCCGGAGCGTCGCCGTCCCAGTATCCGTCGCTGTATCCCAGGCCCTTCTGAGCTTCCTCCGAAAGGATTTCGCGGATCGAGTCCATCGCCGAAACGGGAACGAGCGCGCGGACCTCCAGTTCGCCGGAGTAGATGGCTCCGCGCAGGGCGACGACGGCGGCGTGGCGGTCGGAGAACCGGATGCCGAACCGTTTGCCCGGCAACTCGTCCGTGGACAGGCCGAATGTCTTGGCCGGACTGTGGACGCGGGCCTTGATGCCCCCCGAGAACGACACGACCCAGTTCTTGCGAAGCTCCCGCGGGGCCGTTGTATCGATGGATACCGACTCGACAACCAAGGGGATCCAGTCTGCGTTCGCCAATGCGGACGCCAGGGGGGAATCGGCGAAAGCAGCATCCGCGCGAGTTGTTTCCACGGCCGGACTCCGCGTGGCGGGGTCCGCGGCCCGCGCCGGCGCGGCGGCGAGGGCGAGGAGGGGGAGGAGGAGGGCGAGGCGTTTCATTGCGGGCGGGGGCGGGGGTTGGGCGGCCTTGCACGGCGTGGCGGGGTGCCGCCACGCCGGCTGCGGCCGGGTGTCGCGGCTTCGCCGCTCGCGGGCAAGAGGGTTCACGGGGCGGGCTCCTTCGCGCCCTCCGCGGGCTCCGCGTGGAGAGCGGTCTCTGCGCTCTCTGCGTGAGGTTCATCCGCGGCGGGCGTGTTCGTGGCGGGGATTCGTTTGGCGGGCGAGTTCGCGCCTTTGTGGAGGAGCGGCATTTTCAGCCGTGCGCCTTCGGGAACCGGAAGGCCGTCGAGCGCTTCGCGGAGCGCGAGGACCGTTTCATGGAACATGCCGCCCCCGCTGCCGGCGAACGTCACGGTGAAGAAGGCGCATCCGGACGGTTCGTCGAACCGCAGATCGACGCGTTCCAGACGGTCAAGGCCAGACAGGGCCGGGGCAACGCCGGAGCACGCCTTTCGCATCGTTCCGGAATCGCGCGGGCCGTCCCACTCGTAGCGGAAGGAAAGCGCGAAGGCGCCCGGCGCGTCTGCGTCCTCGGCGTGCCAATCCGCCACCTCGTTCCAGAACGCTTCGTGCTGTCGTGCGTCCCGATGCCTACCGAAGGCGATCGTCGCGACGGCGACGACAACGGCTGTCGCGACCATGCCCCAAAACGCCTTCCGGTCCACCCGGAAAAGCCAGGCGTCGTTCTTGACTTCGAGCGCGAGATACCAGAGAAGGAAGGCAACCGTCGCCACGAGGGCGGCCGCACCGAGGATTCCGCCGATCGTCCCGAAGACGCCGTCTGACGGAAAGGCGAGATTCCAGAACACGGCGAGGACGATCAAGACGAGCCATGCCGCCGCGAACCGGAGCACGTTCCGAAGCGGGTTGCCCTTGGTGGCGAACTTCTCTTTTCCGGGGTCGGAAGAGCGATTCATTTCAGATTTCTTTACAGACTTTTTGTGAGGGTTCAAGGGGACTTGGGGAGGAGAAGGGCGAGGCGTTTCATTGCGGGCGGGGGCGGGGTCAAGGGCAGTGGTTAGTGGTTAGTGGTTAGTGGTTGGTGGCGGGGGACGGCTGCGGCCGGGTGTCGCGGCTTCGCCGCTCGCTGGCAAGAGGGTTCACGGAGCGGGCTCCTTCGCGCCCTCTCCGGATTCCGCGTGGAGAGCGGTCTCTGCGCTCTCTGCGTGAGGTTCATCCGCGGCGGGCGTGTTCGTGGCGGCGGAAATTGCTTTTCGGGAGAACACGACCCGACCGTCCTCGACTCGGCATTCCAGATTGGCCTTGTCGGCGGCGATGTTCAGCGCGGAGCGAAGGGGAAGCCACTTCGCCCTGACCGTGATTCGGGGGATGTCGTCCAATGCGGAAGAATCGTCGGCATCGGATTCGATGGGGGAACCGCCGATATCGAAGTCCACGCGCCGGCCGTTCCCGGAGTCGAAGGAGAAGGCAACGCCTCGTTTCGAGGACTCGGTCTTCGCATCCACCTCGCACGAAGCATCCTGGAGGAACGCGATCAGGTCGCAAAAATGCATTTGATAGAACTCGAAGTCTTCGACGAGGATGGAATCCAGTTTCTCGTTCACGATGTCGTCAAGCGTTTGCTGCGCGCGTGCCTCGCGGTGGTTGACTTGCCATTCGCGTTCGTCGATCCGCCCGAGCAGGGCGAGGGCCGATTCGTTCCTATGGTCGGCGCGCAAGACCGATTCCATCTGCTCGCGGGCCTTTTCGAATTCGCCCGTTGCGCAATAGACCTTCGCTTGGTGAAAATGGTCTTCGAACGGCGCGCGCGGGGGACGCGCACAGTCAATGCTCTCCGCACGAGGACTGCTCGGCATGGCGGGGTCTTCGGCGCGCGTGGGCGTGGCGGCGAGGGCGAGGAGGGGAAGGAGGAGGGCGAGTTTCTTCATTGCGGGCGGGGGCGGGGTCAATGCTGAATGCTGAATGCTGAATGCTGAATGCGGCGTGGCGGGGGCGGCTGCGGCCGGGTGTCGCGGCTTCGCCGCTCGCGGGCAAGAGAGTTCACGGGGCGGGCTCCTTCGCGCCCTCAGCGGATTCCGCGTGGGGGGTGGGTGCGGCGGGGGCGTTCGTGGCGGGGGCGTATATAACGGTGGCGGCTTCAAAGAGCGAGGCGAGGATTTCTGCGCGGCGCTCGTTGGCGCGGGCGTTCGTCCATTTGGCGTCGAGTTCCTGCCGGGTCTCCTTGAACGTCCGGTCGTGGGCGGGCTCGACGGATTCCACGCGGACGATGTGCCAGCCCAGACCCGAACGGAACGGTTCGCCAATCGCGCCTGGCTCCTGCCCGAACGCGGCCGCCTTCAGTTCGTCGAACGAGGTCTCGCGCCAGACCGAAATCCGGCCGCCGTTTCCCGAAACGCCGGGGGCGTCGGAGGTCGTCCGCGCCACGTCGGCGAAGGACTCGCCCGCGACGAGGCGGGCGCGGGCGGCGTCGATCTTCGCGCGGGCGGCGGCTTCCTCCTCCGCGGAGGCGTTCCGCGGGCAGGAGACCACGATGTATCCGATCGTCGCCCGGTCGCCGACAAGGAGTCGCTCCGGTTCCTCCGTCCGGAACCGGTCCCAGAGCGGACGCAGGTCGTCGTCCGACGGCGTGCCCAGGCCGTCGTGGATCAGGTAGTAGGCCGAACCGAAGCCGCGTTTCTTCGCCTCGCGCTCGAGGAGGAACTCCTCCGCTAGGTGCTTCGCGGCCCAGTCGGTCGGCCGGTGTTGCCACATCGCGTATTTCGCGACGTCCTTTCTCGTGGCGACGGTTTCGCCGTCGATCGTCACGGCCGGGGATTCGTCCGCGAGCGCGGCCTTGTAGCGCGCTTCGTCGAGGGGCATGTCCTCGGCGAACAACAACCTCGCACCGTCTTCGAAGTACCACACGGGAATGGATAGCCCGGAGCCCATGTTCGCCCAGCATTCTCCGATCCGTTCTTCCAGTTCCTTTTTCCCGTCGTCGGTCAGCCGTCCGAGGTCGTCCAGATTGCGGTAGACGATTTCCCGCGCGGCGTCGCGCTCCGACGCGGGCAGAAGCGGGCGCACTTCGAACCGGCCCGCGTAGACACAGGCGTTCGACATCGCGGACGGAGCCCCGTCGAGCAGCCAGCCGTCCTTGTTGTCGCCGAACCGGACGCCGAGGCGCCGTCCGGGAAGCGCGTCGAGCGGAGCGCCGAAGGCCGCGGCCGGGTCGGCCGTTCGCACCTTGATGCCGCCGAGGAGCGTGACGATCCAGTTCGTCGCGGCGTTGGCGTCTTCGCCCGTCTCCGGCTCGACGGACCGGATCGTGACCGGGAAGAAGTCGAGCCACCCGTCGTCCGTCTTCCAGAAATAGAGCGACATCGCCTCGTCGTCGCCCTTGAACGCTCTCTTCTGCAGTTCGTTGAATGCGACCTGCGAGGCGCGGTACGAGTCGGGATCGGGGCTGGTGGCGCGGCGCCAGAGTTCTTCCGAAGAGACGGACTCGTCGATGGGGGGCAGCGCTACCGGCGCGTTCGTGACGGGGTCTTCGGCGCGCACCGGCGCGGCGGCGAGGGCGAGGAGGGGGAGGAGGAGGGCGAGGCGTTTCATCGG
>CAMVRE010000042.1 GCA_947169825.1 uncultured Verrucomicrobiota bacterium
GTGGCGGGGTGCGGGGCTCGCCCCGCACCCCGCCACGGTTTCGAGCGGATTCGGCGGCGGCCTTGTGGAGACGCTAGAGCGGTTCCGCAAAATGTGTGGCCGCCGGGACGGCAGCCGCTACCGAAAACAAAGGTAGCGACCGCGCTCCGCGCGGCCACGGAATCGTTGAAACCGCGCTAACCCAGCGAGAGGTCGCCGTGGATCTTGAGGACGGAGCCGTCGCGGTCGACGCGAAGGTCTCGGCCGGGGAAGGCGCGGGCGAGGCCCTCGCGGAGGAGGAAGGCGGCCTCCGCCTCGATCGCCTCCCGTTCGACCGCGGGCACGTCCGCGAGCGTGGACATCTCCACGCGGAAGAGATAGCCAGGGCCCAGCTTCGAGCCGAACCCGGCGCTGAAGGCCGCGGTCACGCGGAAGAGCCCGTCGTATTGGGGATTGGCGGCGCTCCCGCGCGGCGGCCGCGCCGGATGCAGCGGCCACCGCGCGCCCCAGCGCTCCTCCAGCGCCCCGTCGATCTCCGACAGGACGCCGTGGAGCCGGTCCTCGAACGCCTCCAACGTCATGGCCGCGGGGACCGCGGCTGCTACCGGCATGGCCGCGGGGACCGCGGCCATGCCGGGAGAGGATGGAATCACCATTACTCGTCGCGGAAGGCCTTGATCCGGTAGAAGCGAATTCCCTGGTTGGCCGGCAGACGCGCTTGGAAGAGCCCCGTCCCGTTCGCCTCGAGGGCGGGAGCGGTGATCTCCGCCCCGAACTCGTCGAACCAGGTCACGCCGGACGCCGGGCCCCAGTCGCTCGTCAGAGTCGCGCGCGACTGGACCGACCATTCGTAGGCATGAGGCGAACTGGGATCGAGCGCCACGTCGTTGGTGACGGAGACACGGAACGTCAGGATCGCATAGGTATTCTCATCCCCCTCCTCCTCCACGGTCTCGAACGAAAGATCCGTGAAGACCGGCCGGTCGATCAGGCAGATCGGCTTTTCCTCCACGGTGTCGTCGAGCCACGGAAGAAGATCGAACTGGCCGACGGCGAAGCCGCCGGGGGTCGCGCTGTCCGCCGTCGCCCACGCCAGCTTCGGGGGCTTGGAGTCGAAGTCTCCTTCGAGGGAGAGGGACTTTCCGGCGGCCGATTCCTTCGTGGCGTTGCGGATGTAGCCCGTGGGAACGAAGCCGTCGCGCTCCATCGAACTGGTCTGCGTCCCCGTTCCCCAGGCGATCCTGTCCACGTAGGCGCCCATCCGGCGGCGAAGGCGCATCGCGCCGAAGGTGTTGATGAACGGGTGCGACGGCTCGACCTCGACGCCGTCGTCCGTCTCGGTCTCGATCGGGAAGAGAGGCTCGTCGGCCTGCTCGACCGCCGAGTTTCCGAGGATGTAGAATCCCCAGCCCTTGTTGGTGGCCACCCCCTCGGGCGCCGAGAACGCGGCGCCGGAGGCCAGGACGTTGGTGTAGTTGATCACGGACGGATCGACCGCCTTGTTGTCCAGGCTCCACCAGTGCTCGAGCCGCCACTGGCCGAGCGTCGCGCCGATCGGGCCCAGCAGTTCGACGAACTGCTGGTCCTGGTGGTTGTGGTTTTCGGTGCCGAGACGCTGGCGGAACTCGTTGATCCTCACGGCGTTGGTCGTGCAGGAGAAGACGAACACGTGGGCCACGGGCTTCTCCTCCGTCCCGAACGCGACGTTGAGATCGATCGGATCGTACCAATCCGGGTTCCGGAACCAGAACCCGTTCTTCACGCGTCCCTGGGTCTCGGAATCGACGGGTTGGCTGAACTGGCCCTTGTAGTCGACTCGGACGACGTATTGCATGGGGGTGTCCGGCTCGAACTTCGTCGTCGGAATCGTGTTCGTCGACCAGAAGGTGTAGGGATCGTCGGTGCTGTTCGTGAAGCCGAGCGTGCCCGAATGCAGCGACGAGGTGCGGCGGACAAGGTTCGACCAGGTCCCGTAGCCCCAGGGTCGCGTCTGTTCGTCGAGCAGCGCGCGGGGGACGACCGTCTCGTCGATCGTGGTCGTCGTGTTCGTCACGTAGGTGACGACGTCGTAGGTCGCGACGACGACGCCCGGATCGTTGAAGCGCTCCTCGTCCTCGACGATCTCGTGGTTGATCGTGTCGTAGTGGACCGTGGCCGGGTCCCGGTTCGTCTTGACGGAGACCTCGACGGTCTCGACGGGCAGGCTCGCGAGCGCCGCGGCCGAGTCGGTGCCGACGAACCAGTCCAGATAGACCGTGATCTCGTGCGGGTTCATTCTCGGGTTCACGAGCGTCACCTTCGCGCCCGTGTCCTCCCGCGTCGTCGGGACGCCGGGCAGGAACTCGATCGTCCCCACGTCGATCGACGAACGGACCGGCTCCGTGATGAGCACGTTGTCGAGCATCACGCGGTTGCGGCGGTCGGGGCGGTCCTCGCCGGGCGTCGTCCCGTCGCCGGAGACGATGCGCAGGACGTGGTCGTCCTTGAGGTAGAACTCGACGTTGAAGTAGGTCCATTCCGTCGAGGGCACGATGTTCGTGAGCGCGTGCAGGGCCGCGACCTGGTTCGCGTAGTTCGGGTTCGGCGTGGTGGAGTCGCCGGGCCAGAGGTCCTTGATCTCGAGCGGCCGCCAGGTCGCGTCCGGCCGGCCCTCGCTCGCGTCCGGCGCCACGAGGAGCGCGATCTTCGCCGGGCCGCCGTCGCCGTCGGCGTTGCTCGGATCCGCCCGATACCAGAAGGAGATCTCGCCCACGCCCGTCTCGATGGACGGCGTCTGGACGAACGGCGCGTGGTCCGGAAGCGGCCGGTCGAGCAGCGTCTCCGCCGCCGTCCCCTGGCCGCCCGTGGCGTCGTTGAGGACCATGGAGCGCATCGTCCAGGCCTCGTCGGAGAGGCCGTCGAACTTGAGCCGGCGCTTCGCCAGACTCTGCGTGAAGTCCGAGACGAGCGCGTTGTAGACCTCCCACGAGGAGTCGCCGCTCTTCGGGTAGTCGGTGGCGCGGACGTTGTCGACGAAGAGCGTGCCGAGGCGGCCGTTGTCGCGGCTTTCGTCGTTCTCGTCAAGCGCCACGATGCGCATCCGGCCCGGATCGCCCGGGTGCAGGAACGGCACGTAGAGCGTCGGCTTCTCGCCCGCCGGCGTCACGGGAAGCTCCCTCGGATACCCCTCGGCGCTCGTCCAGGTGGAGCCCGTCTCGTTGCCCATCTGGACGTTGATCCGCACCGGATACTCCTTCACCTCGTAGGAGAAGAGCAGACCGCCCACGCCGTTCTCGAGCGGCGGCGTGACGAGCGTCTGCGGATGCGGGGCCGTCTCGGTGGGGTTCGCCCGCGTGCGGTCCAGCTCGTAGCGCCGGCCGACGCCGTTCAGCGTGTAGGGGTCGACCACGATCGCCGAGTAGTAGGCGCGCCAGCCGCTGCCGCCCTTCGACCCCTCCGGATCGACGATGGTCTTGCCGCGCCAGGGCGAGCACTCCAGCCCGTCGACCATGAGCATGCCCATCGACACCTCCTCCGTGTCGGGGTTCACCGCGAAGCTGCGAATGCGGATGAACGTGTCGTCCCAGAACTTCATCGGGAACTGGACCTTCTTCCACGTCCACTGCGCGACGGATTGGGGTTGGTCGTAGGTGTTCCCGTGGTAGGCGTCCCAATCGGAGTCCCAGCCGTCGTCGGGAGCGGTTCCGCTCTCGTATTCCTCCTCCCCGGTCCGGCAGACTTCCACGCCATACCAGACCTTCGGGGCCTTGCGCTTCACGCGGGATGGATACTCTCCGATGTTGCTTGTTCCGTTGAATCCGTCGATCCCGAGGCCGGGATGATTCCATACGTTCGCGGGCATCTGAGGATTGTAGATCTCGTTGTCATCCCAGTCGTCCGGGCTTTCGCTCTTCGACAGCGCCGTGTAGGCGAGGCCGACGGAACCGGCCGTCGAACCCGTGAACTTGACCTTCTCGGGCGTCTCGCCCGCGTTGTCCAGAACGTAGCATCCGATCTTCAGTCCGCAGTCCCGCGTGTTCCAGCCCGGTCGGCCCTTCGTCGATCCTCCCGTCAGGTTGCTCGCCTCGGAACAGTCGTATTTGTAGTAGTTGTTCTTCAGCAGGTTGTTCGAATCGGTGTCCCCGGTGATGTCGCTGTTGCGCCACGCCCACACGACCGGCTGGACGGTGGCGGTCGAGCCGGAACCGACCGTCTTCAGGTCGAAGACGAACGTCCACCCGCCGGAGTAGGTGCTCGTGAAGAGACCGTAGTCGGCCTGGCCGCCGCTGTAGCCCCTTGCGTTCGTCGCCCCCGTGTTGGCTGCGTCGTTCCAGACCGGCCAGGTCGCCATCCTCGTCGCGGAGGAATCGTAGCTGTAGTTCCTGCCCCAGGGGTTCCCGTCGCCGCGGTAGCGGTTGCCGTCGCCGGCGCGGGAGACGTGCCCGTAGACTTCCGTCGCCTTGCCCTTGACCCACTTGTAGACGTGCACCTCGAACCAGTTGCGGACCGGCGTCGTGTCCTGTCCGGTGAATTCGCTCTTCTGGATGATCCGCGCCTCCCAGTAGTTCAGGGCGTTCTTGTAGTATCCGATGAGCGAGACCGAGTGCTCGCCCGGGGAGACGTCGTCGGCATTCGGCGACATGATGCGCGCCACGACGCGGTAGTTGCTCCAGTCGTCGGCGCCGTTGCCCTGATAGGTGATCGAACGCGCGTCATCCGAGTAGGAGCGCACCCACATCGTGAGCGTGTCGCGCCCGCCGCCCGTGACGACGCCGTCCTCCATCTCGCGGTTGTCCGTCCCCTCCGTCGTCACCACGGAACCGGAGACGTCCGTATCGTCCAGCATGCCGGAAAGGAGAAGGATCCCGTTGTTGCGGGTCGTCGTGTCCGTCGGCGTCCAGTCCGGCGGACGCGCGCGCTCGCGCACGATCCGCGCTTTCTTCAGCCGGAGGCCGGACTGCGTCACGCCGTCCTCGTCCGACCAGGCCGAAGTGGGCGCCGCCTTGTCGAGCGACCGGATCGTGACATCGCTGTCCTCGCCGCCGAACCGCGTGAGCGCCCGCCCCTCCAGGTCGCTCGTGAAGGTCTTCATGTCGTAGAGGCCGAAGGACTGGTCGTAGTAGTCGTTGTCCGCCTGCCATTCGTTGAAGTCCTGCCAGGCCGCGCGCCGGATCTGGTAGGAGCCGTTGGTGGTGCAGAAGCGGAACATCAGGAAGCCGTCGTAGTCGATGTCCACGCGCGTACCGAACTCCGAATCCTCCATTTCGTCCGGAATGACCGGGACGTAGTAGGTCCGCTGCACGTCGGTCGTCTCCGTCCAGTATCGCGTCGTCTCCACGATGTTCGTGGCGAAGACCTTCTCCGACGCGTTCGTCACCGCAAGGAAGTTCCCCGAGAGCCAGACGCTATAGTCGCGGAGCCGGACATCGTCGACGGCGTCGCCGGACACCCAGACGTTCCGGGGAATGTCCGGCACGACGTTCGTCACCCAGCCCATCACGGCCTCCGCGTTCTCCTCGTCCCAGCCGACCTCCTCGTAGGATGCCACGAGATGACCGTACCAGAACGCGACGTCGGCGTCCGTCGGGGCGTGCGGCCAGGATTCCGGATCCTTCACGAACACCGTTCCGCCGGAGAGGAAGGTGAAGGCCTCGTTCGTCACGACGCCGACGATCGTCCCCGCGTCGAAGAGGACCGGATCGCCGGGCGTCCGGGTCGTCTCCGACCTCTCCACAACCTCCTTGACCCACTCCGTGCGCCCTTCCGTGGGGAAGAGAACGAGCTCGCTGTGGTTCGTGACGTGGGTGTTCGGGTCGACCGAGAACTCGCCGCTCATCGGCGGGTTCCAGGCCGTGCGGTCCTGGTCGACCTGCATCCAGACCACCGGCTTGTCGATGTCGTTCGTCCCCGTCGGGGAGAGGCCGCTCGCGGTCGGACAGGCGCCGGTCACGGAGAAGATCGAGTCGATCCGGTTCGTGATGTGGATGATCGCCTGCCAGGTGTAGTCGCCGACCTGCTGCATGTCGTAGGACGGATCGAGAAGCGAGGGCTTCGCGGCGCCGGGAGCGTCCTCCGTCACCGCCCCCAGGCCCGTGTAGCGGGACCGGAAGCGCCGGATGCCGTCCGCCGTGCGGAACGTTAGATACTTGTATTCGGCAAGAACCTGGTTCGTCACGGGGACGGCATGAACGTCTACGGCGGAGAAGGAGGCCGTCGTCCAAACGCTCGCGCGCGGCGCGCGCCAGAGGTTGACCGTCCCCGCCTCCGTCTCCGCGTTGAGCTCCGTCACGAGATTCCGGAGGTCGAACCGGCGCGTGTATCCCCAGAGCGAGTTCGTCGCGGCCGAGTTCGGGACGACTTCGGCGCAGGCCCGCAAATCCTGGTATTCGGAAACGTAGGAGGTGTTCTCGTCGAAGGGATAGAGGAAGTCCGGATGATACTGACGATCGAAGTCCGGATAGACGGCCGGGCTGCGGTACTCGGAAATCATGGCGATCGGGGCCGCGACCGTCTCGTTTGTGATGACGGTCAGCATCGAGAGCGATTCCGAATCGATCAGATAATCGTATTCGCCGCGAATAAATCGAGCGTTCACAACGTCGTTGAGCATCTCTCCGTCATAGTCCTTGATCGAGGGAAAGACGGGAGTGTAGCCGGTAAAGCCGACCTCGTAGAAGTATTCGAAGGCGCCGTCCCGGAGATCGTCGTCCTTCGTGAGCACGCAAGCGTAGGTCCCTGGCTGGCCGCATTCGGCCCGGCCCTGGACGTTGGTCATGACCATTTCCTTCCAGCGCACCGTCTCGCCGCCCTGCCGCCACACGAGCCGCGGCGTGATGAACCGCGCCGGCGCCGAATCGTGATACACGTCGCGCACCTCGACGTGGAAGACGATTGGATCCGAAAGCGAGGGAAGATCCTCCGGAGACTGTCCTTCCGCCGCATAGTCGATTCGATCCTTTACAATTTCCACTTCCGGGATCGGGGGCGTAAGGACGATATCAGAGATGTCAATGGCGTCCTCCGTGCGACGGCCCGTGCCGGAAAACGTGTTGTTGTAAATCAGATAATAAGCCTGGTTTGTGGTCTCCGTTTGAGGCGGATCCTGAATGATGAGCCGGAATTGCTCCCACTGGTTGTCCTTCGCGGCCGGTGGAATCCGAACGGACGCAATATCAACCGGCCACCACCTTGTGCTTCGTCCGGAACCGGTAGATGTCAAACGAGCGATTTTTAGCTGGCCCTCACCCGCTTCGGTAGAGGACATCCGGGCTTTGAACCAGATGCTGCCGATTCCTCCCGGTATTATTGGAGATCGAAGAAGTCCGCGAGAACTTTGAACCGTCCCACCTACGTTAGCAATCGGAGCCGTAGTGTCATCCGTTGTTCCAAACAGCTGGACTATTTGCTCCGTGACAGTCTTGCTATGGGAATAATAGGCGCCATACCAAGATCCATCAAGAGATGCCAACGCCGAAGCCGTATTATTCCACTTGTCAATCAGGGGATACCGTGCATTGCCGAGAGCGTCCGCAGAAGTCGTATTCTCGTTGATCGTGTAAGAATACGTGGGGTTCCCATCGTTGTTATAACCGTAGGGGGTCGGGGTTCCTTCCGAAACGGTGGTATAGGTGTAATAGGCCTTTCCGGCGTGGTTGATCGGGAGCTTGGCATACCAGCCGGCCCCGGAAAGGTCCCCGAAGACCGAGGACAGGTCCGACGTGTGGGTCAGATAGATCCGGACTTTCGTGGAATCCTGTTGCCAGTCGACCCACGCGTCGGTGCAGTCCGCTTCCACGTTCCGAAGAATCAGCCAGACGGGCTCCAGCACGTCGAAAATCTCGCCGGAGCCGCTTTGCTCGCCGATCAGTTCCTTGGTCGGAGCGGCGGATGCGGGAAGCGCGGCGAAAAACGCCGCGAGGAGGAGCGGAAGGATGAGGCGCTTCATGGGGGATGTCTTTCGGTGGCGCCTCCGGCGGAGGGGCATGCGCGCCCCCTCCCCGCCGGAAGCGGGGTGCGGGGGTATGGTAGCAAATGCGCGCTCGCGTGGCAAGCGGGAATTTGCACGGCTTGCGCGCTCGTCCGGGCGCGGGCGGGCGCCGCCAAGAGCCGAGCGCACTCCGGCAAGGCGATTCCCTTGGATCGAGGTTGCCTTGTTCATTCGCCCTCGGGGCCTTGCCGGGGGGCCTGCGGCACCCCCCGGCTTGCGGCCCCTCGGAAGCCGCCGGCCCCATGCGGGGCCGAGCGGCGGAGACGACCAGATCGACGGTGAAACCCACCGCCCTTCGGGCGGCGGGCCCGCGCGGAGCGGGCGCGGGGTGGACGGGGGCGGATGCTCTAGCGAGCGATGGAGCGGGCGAAGGCGTTGAGGGCCTCGCAGAGAGAGGCCTGGAGGGGAACGCGCGCGGAAAGCGGAGAGAGGACGAGAAGACGGCCCTCGCGGAGAGCCGAGAGGCGCCGGGAAAGCGGTTTGTAGTAATGGTCCACCGGGCGACACTCGATGTGGATGGCGCTCCCGCCCGCGTGAAGCATGGCGTCGAGCGCAAGCCGCTCGCCCGGTGAGATGGCGGAGATCACCAGCACCGCGCCCTCGCGCGCGAGGGCGCGCATGCGCGCCTCCATCTCTCGTAGCTCCTCCTCGGACGCCCGGCGGGAGACGCTCAGCGGCACAAGGCGCGCCGCATCGAGGAGCGCCTCGTTGCCGAACGCCGACCAGGCAGGCGGCGGCTCGCCGGGCGCGGCTCCGGGCCACACGGCCGGGAGCCGCAGGTGCGAGAGGGAACGCGCCGCGCCCCACCGCGCCTTCGCCGCGCGCTTCTCGCGCGCGGCGCCGGGATTGTCCTCCACGTAGAGGCGCGTGCGGGCGACCGCCTCGGGCGTGGTCTTGCGCTCGATGTCGCATCCGTCCTCCCAAAGGGCGGAGCCAGGCGCAAGCCCGAGCTCGCGCCGGGCGCAGGCGGTGGTGGCCGCCTTCCACGCCGCCACGAGCATGGGAAGCGGGCGCGCGGGAATCGCCCTCACGTGCACGAGCGCGTGGGCATGGTCTGGCATGATCTGGAAGGCATGGCACACGAGCGCCTCGGCGTGTCGCGCGCAGAGCGCCCGCCACTGCCGCTCGGCGATGCGGCCGAGCGGCGTGGGCGCGAAGCGGCCTCCGCGCATCGAGGCGAAGACTTCGCGACCGCGACACGCGGCCGCGACGGTGATATGGAACCAGCCGAGCTGCATGCGGGGAGACTACCACGCCCGCGCGCGCCGGCGCAAGCGCAAGCGCCGGTGTGGGGCAGCCCCCGCGCCTGCACCCGCGGGCCCGGCGCGCAAGCGCCGGGGGCGGCAGTCGATCTGGTCGTGTCCCCCGCCAGCCGCGCGAAGCGCGGGGGCGCCCCAGGGGCCGCAAGCCGCGCGCCCTCAGGGCGGGCGGCAAGGCCCCGGAAAGCAGACAGGAAGGCAAAGTAGCGCCATCGGCTACGCCTTGCGCGCTCGTCCGGGCGCGGGCGGGCACCGACGGGAGCCGAGCGCACTCCGGCAAGCCGATTCCCTTGGATCGAGGTTGCCTTGTTCATTCGACCTCGGGGCCTTGCCGGGGGGCCTGCGGCACCCCCGGCTTGCGGCCCCTCGGAAGCCGCCGGCCCCATGCGGGGCCGAGCGGCGGAGACGACCAAATCGACGGCGAAACCCACCGCCCTTCGGGCGGCGGGCCCGCGCGGGGCGGGCGCGGGGCAAGCGCCGGGTGAGCGCGGGGCAGAAGAGGAGCGGGAGCCGGGCCCGGCGCGCAAGCGCCGGGGTGCGGCAGTCGATCTGGTCGTATCCCCGCCAGCCGCGCGCAGCGCGGTGGCGCCCCAGGGGCCGCAAGCCGCGCGCCCGCAGGGCGGGCGGCAAGGCCCCGGAAAGCAGACAGGAAGGCAAAGTAGCGCCATCGGCTACGCCTTGCGCGCTCGTCCGGGCGCGGGCGGGCGCCGCCAGGAGCCGAGCGCACTCCGGCAAAAAGAAGGGGGCCGCGCCTTGCGGCGCGGCCCCCTTGCAGGCCTTGCGGCGTGCGGCTAGTCGCCGTTGCCGGCGGACTCGCCGTCGGTGAAGCCGACCAGGAAGATCGTGTCTTCATCCTGCGGCAGCGTGTAGGCCACATCGGCCGTGCCGTTCGCCAGGTCGATGTTCGTGATCGTGGCGTCCGCGTAGAACTTCTGGGCATCGGCGGCAAGGCTCTTCTTGTAGACGAGCTTCACCGTGGCCGAAGTCACGCCCTCCGGCTTCACGAACGAGGCGGAAATCCTCGTCGTGCCGTTGAGTCCGTTCATCGTCGGGGCCAACGTGAAGACCGGGGCCTCGGGCTGCGAGGGATCCTCCGGCGAGAGGATCATGAACCCGTTCTCCGCGGCGGCCGCACCGACGTGCTCGGGCGCCTTCGCCTGGAACGCCGCCGTGAACGTGCGGTCTCCGGTCGATCCCTTCGCGATCGCGGGCGCCATGTTGGTCGCGCCACTCTCGTCGATCCAGCCGAGGAAGTCGAATCCTTCCTTGCCGGCGGGGGCCAGCGAGAACGTTTCGGTCTCGACCGTGTAGTTCGTGGGATTGGCCGCCGAGTTCGTGCCGCCGTCGAGGACGTAGGTGATCGTATACGCGATCGCGTTGCTCGTGAACATCGCGGTGAAGGTCGTGGTCTCCTCGATGCTCGTCGGGAAGGACACGACCGCGCCGTTCGTGGTCCAGTTCGCGAAGGCGAAGCGCCAGCCGGCGGCGTCGGCCTTCGTCGGCGCATCGGGCGCCGCGAAGGACTCGCCGGCGACGACCGTGAGGTTCGTGTATTCGGCGCCGTCCGAGACGAACTGCGCCGTCACCTTCTCCTTCCACTCGGCGACGAACGAGTAGTTCGTAGTCGAGCCGGTCGGGACCATGCCCGGTTTCTGGAGGACGGCGTCGTATCCGTTCGTGATCCAGCCCTGGAAGGCCCAGCCGTCGCAGACCGGATCGGGCAGGACGATGTCCGGGGAGACGACGGTGAACTCGTTCGTCTCGACGTAGTTCTCGGCCGACCAGACCGGGGTCGGATCCCCCGGAACGCCGTCGAGGTTGCCCTTGAGGTCGTAGGCGATCGTATAGAGGCGGTAGTCGCCCGTGAACACGGCGTAGTAGGTCGCCGTGCCGGTCACGGCCGCGGGCAGGGTCGGATCCGCCGCGGTCGCGCCCTCCGTCGCGGCCCAGCCGACGAACGTGAAGGCGACGCCGTCCACGTCGGGCTTCGCCGGCGTCACGGGGCAGATCGGCGTGTCGTTGTAGGCCGCCTCCGAGTTCGTCTCGGCGCCGTCGACGACCCACGTGATCGTGTAGACGCGCGGGGTCGCGGTGAACACGGCGTAGAAGTTCGTCGGGCCGGTCACGGCCGGGAGCGGATCGAGCTTCTCGCCGCCCGCGGTCGCGGCCCAGCCGTCGAACGCGTAGGTGTTCGCGTCGTCCTGATCCTTCGTCGGGGTCGCGCCCGAGTAGACGGGCGTGGCGCCGTAAGCGACCTGGTTGGTCGACTCGGCCGCCTCGACGTGCCAGACGACGTCGTAGGACCGGATCGTCTGCTCGAGCTCGTAGGTCACGACGCCGTTCTCGAGCGTCGCCTTCACCGTGTAGGCGTATTGGGCGTCGCCCTCGACCGTGGTGACGACCTCGAGGCCGTTCGTGCGGTCGGCGTCGTCGCCGACCTCGACGAAGAGCTTCTCCGCCGCGTTCGTGATCGTGACCGTCTCCTCGACGTTCGTGAGGAGCGTGTAGGTCGCGCCCCAGCCATGGACGGGGATCGCGTCGGCGAAGGCGCCGTAGGTGAAGACGTCCGTGCCGTCCGTCACCTGGATCGAGCCGGGCTTGACGGTGTAGAGGCCCGTGACCGGGTCGGCCGTCGTGACCGGGACGAAGTCCTGAGCGCAGTAGATCTGCGGGACGACCTCCGAGAACGAACCGCCGGAAATGGCGGCCACGCCGAACGTACCGTCGTTGTCGCCGAGACCGGCGACGTGACCGTAGAACGTTCCTCCCGTGATTTCGAGCAGGGCGTCGGACATCTTGCCTCCTTGGGTGCCGTAGCCGAAGAGGTTGCCCTGCTCGCCGTTGGCACGGAACGTGCCGCCATTGATGGTCATGACGCCCTTGTCGGCGGAGTTGGCGCCGTAGGAACCGTTGCAGAGGATCTTTGTGACGCCGGTGAACTCGCCGCCGTTGATCGTCGTGTCGTTCCAGTTGAGGATCACGGCATCAACGTCGGAGAGGTTCGAGAACGAACCGCCCTCGATCACGAGGATGCCGTAGTCGTCGTTCTTCACGACGTTCTTGCCTCCGTCGAACATGCCGCCGTTGATCGTCAGGATCGCAGTGTCCGCCTGACCCGTTGTGCCGCGGTCGGTCGTGGCGTTGCCGTACCAACCGTTGGCGATGAGCGTCGAGGCCGTGCTCACGCGGGACACGATCACGGCGCCTTCCTCGATGGTCATGGCGCCCATGTTTTTGATGTTGTAGTACGTCGCGTTGTCGGGGACGGCGATCGTGCCGGCCTCGATCACGACGTTGCCGCCCGGGTAGTTCACGATGGCGGCCTTGTTGGCGATCGCGGAGGCGACGATGCCGTTCGTGTTCTCGGACGAGTCGGTCAGGACGAGCGTGCCGTAGACCGAAATCGTGTCGGAGGCGACGTTGGTGATCGCGCAGCCGTTGAGGTCGAGCTTGACGTTCTTGCCGAGCGGGATCGTGACGTCCTCGTCGACGGACGCGAGGAGAGTCACCGTGGTCGTCGTGGCGGCGTCCTCCTGGACCGCCGCGATGGCCGCCTGGAGCGTTGTGTAATACACGGGCTTCGGATCGCCGTCGATCTTCGCCACGTAGTTCCCGAGCACGTAGGTGCCGTCCTCGTTGTCGATCCAGGTCGGGGTTTTGCCCTCGTAGGAGCCCTCCGCGTAGGTGGCGGTGACGAAGGTCTTGTTCGTCTCGAGCGCCGTTGCGAGCGTGACCGTGGCGGTCGCGACGCGGGTGGCGGAATCGTAGGTCGCCGTGGCGCCGTTCTCGACCTTGACACCGGTCAGGACGTTGGCGCCGTCCGTGGCGGGGAAGGTCCAGACCAGGTTCGTCGGATAGGTTCCGCCGGCGGCCACGGGCTTCAGCAGTGTGCCGTTCGTCGCAACGTTGTCGCCGATTTCCGTGACTGCGTTCGCGTAGAAGGCGCCGACCGTCTTGTAGTAGATACGGACAATCGGAATTGCCGTCGCGGGATCTTCGTAGTTTTCGGGCTGGGTTGCACCGGCGGTAGAAGGAACCTCAACGGAGAAGTCACCCTGTTGATACGCCCCATCTCCTTCGCCGACCATTGTGACGTGGACGTAGTTGGTGGATTCGTCTTCCAGAATCTTGAGCGGCAAGATCTCGTCGTTCTTGTCGTATCCGTATTGGAACGTCATCGTCGTCGGCGTTGCAAAATCCTCGATTTCAACTCTGGAAAGAGCATACGACTGGATGGGGTAGTCGTCAAAATAGAAATCGGTAAACTCAGGAGTCAAGTCGCCGCCGATATCAAACATATCCGCGGTTGTTTGGTCCATTTCCGGGAACGGATCGTTATCCAGATACGCGACTGCCTTAAAGTATGCTTTCAAGAAGGTTTTCTCGCGCGTCTTGCCGACGAAGTTGTCGATCGCTCCGGTGCCGCGGAAGGAGACGGACTGGATGCGGCCGACGGTCGATGCATTGCGGGTATTCGCCGCCATGAAACTCGTCATTGCCGGATTCCCGCGGGCATGAAGCGGAATCCCGTCCACATAGACCTCCACCATCGGCGTCCCGGGGTTCGTCTGGTGATCGATCAACACCGTGACGCGATACCAGGCGTTGTCCGGGATGTCGTTCGTCGGCGTCTTGGCGCGGCCTTCGAGCTCCTGCCATACTGTGTTTTTACCGACAGTAACGTAGACGCAGAGAATCGAGTTGGTCGTCTCGCCCGAGTCCTCGTCGGTTTCGTTCTTGAGGAAGATCGCGGACTGAACGTCGGCGGTCGCGTCGAAGTCCGCCGGATCCGGCGCGGAGTCGGAACCGACGAGGTAGAGATCGGCGTCGACAAGCGCAATCTTCTGGTAGATGTTGGTGACGCCGTTCACCTCGTTCGTGGGCGTCCACGTGAGGTCGTTGCCCTGCGTGTCGAGCTTGATGCACCAGTTGGTGCCGCCCGACGCCGACGGGTAGCACTCGTTGGTGACGTAGGACTCGTCGCCATCGAGCGCCTCCCAGACGCCGGAGGCGTAGGGTTGGACAACGTTGCCCTTGGACTCGTTGTTCGTCAGGGCTCCGAGCTCGCCAATCGTCAGACCTTCGAAGCCCTCCTGGAAGGAGCCGTCGAAGTTGACGTTCCACCACTCGGAGTCGACCACCTCCTGCGCTCCCGCAAGGGGCGCGAGAAGGGCCAGACCGAGCGCCAGAACGGCCGCTTTTCGGTTGGTTTTCATGTTCTTGTTTCTTTCTTGGTTGTTTGTTTTCCCGGCCAGCGGCACGAAGGGCGCACAGCACCCTCCGGGGGCTGTCCGGTAGGGCGTAGTGTAGAACATCCCCTGCCCCGCGTCAAGGGAAAATCGCAACCTGTCGGGAGCCCCGGGCGGGCGGGTTGCGGCGAGGGCGCGCACGGTGGTAGGATTCGCGTCCCGGAGAACGTGCAATGGAAAAGACCCTCCTCCAGGCCCTCCCCGCGCGCGACTGGCGCGAGGCGACGCCCCTCGGCAACGGCCGCCTCGGCGCCCTCGTCCACGGGCGCGCGTCCGACGAGCGCGTCGCGCTCAACCACGAGGCGCTCTACAACTGGGCCCGCCGCGGCGAGATGCCCGACCTCTCGGCGCACCTGCCCGAGCTGCGCCGCCTCCTCGCCGAAGGCCGCTTCGCCGAGGCGGAGCGCCTCTACCCCGACCTTCTGAAGGCGTCCGGCTACAAGGGCTCCTCCGGCAAGTTCTTCCCCGCCTTCGACCTGCGCCTGCGCTGCGCGACCGACGGCGCGTTCCGCGGCTATTCGCGCGAGCTCGACCTGGAGCGCGGCGTCTGCACGGTCCGCTGGACCGACGACGGCGGCGC
>CAMVRE010000043.1 GCA_947169825.1 uncultured Verrucomicrobiota bacterium
CGAAGTCGAGGACGCGGTCCGGCGGCGGGAGCGAATCCGCCCACGCGCGGACGGCCGCGAGCGCGCCGTCCTTGTCCGGGACGGTGTAGTTGCACTCGCCGCTGTTCGCGTAGACGTCGATCTCGCGCACGAGGTCCGAGAAGCGCCGCCCCGCGCGCTTCGCGGCCGCGGCGCGCCCGAGCACGATCGAGGCGCACAGCATCGCCGAGTCGCAGTTGTGGAAGTCGCGGAAGTAGTAGTGGCCCGCGAGCTCCCCGCCGCAGACGGCCCCGAGCTCGCGCAGCTTCACCTTCGCGAAGGCGTGCCCGACCTTCCAGAGGTGCGGCTCGCCGCCGAGGGCCGAGACGCGCTCCGTGACGCCGCGCGACGTGCGGATGTCGCAGAGCACGCGCGCGCCCGGCTCCTCCTCGAGGTAGTGCTCGGCGAGGACCGCGGTCATCGTGTCGGGGCGCACGAACGAGCCGGCCTCGTCGACGAACGCCACGCGGTCCGCGTCGCCGTCGAAGATGACGCCGAGGTCCGCGCCCGTGCGCGCGACCTCCGCGGAGAGCTGCGCCGTCGCCTCCGGCAGGAGCGGGTTCGGCGGGTGGTTCGGGAACGAGCCGTCCAGCTCCTCGTTGAGGTAGGCGGCTCCGTCGCCGTAGAGCTTGCGCGCGACGAGCGCGCCGACGCCGTTCGAGCAGTCGAAGACGACCTGGAGGCCCGTGAGGTCCGGCGCGAAGAGCGACTGGAACCGGACGTAGTCGTCGAGCGCCCCCGGAACCGCGCGCACCGAGCCCGGCTTCGGGGCCTTCGGCGGGAGGCCGCCCGCGATCATCGCCTCGAGCTCCTTCAGGCCCGAGTCGACGCCGACGGGCAGCGCGCCCCTGCGCGAGATCTTGAGACCGTTGTATTCCTTGGCGTTGTGCGAGGCGGTGATCATCACGGCGGCCGCGTAGCCGCGCTCGGCGCAGAGCCAGTAGGTCGCCGGCGTCGTGCAGAGCCCGACGTCGTCCACGTCCGCGCCGGCCTCCGCGAGGCCTCGCGAGAGCGCGGCGAAGAGCTCGGGCGAGCTGGCGCGCGCGTCGCGCCCGACGAGGACGCGGTCCGCGCCGAGCAGGCCCGGCAGGCAGCGGCCGACGCGGTAGACCGTGTCGGCGTCGAAGTCGGCGTTCCAGACGCCGCGGATGTCGTATGCGTGGAATGCTCCCATTGGTCTCTCCTTTCCGCGCGGGGCTCCCCGCGCGATGCCGACGATACTAGCACAGGGCCCCGTCATCCCGCAAACGCCCTTCATGGAAGAAGGCGCTCTTCATCTGCGTCGATTCCTCCGAAGGACGAGACAGGCCAACGCGGCGGCAAGCGCAAGCGCGGCCACTCTGGCAATCCACGTGGAAAAGGAGCCGGTCGGTTCTTGCAGAGCTTCGTCCGGAGCTTCGTCCGCCGCGGCGGGCTTCGTTTCGGACGGAGCCGGCACCGGTTCCGGCAGAGCTGGCGAAGACTCTTCGACTGAGTCCTCTCCGAAAACTGGCTTATCGGAAGCAACATTGCCGCCATCGTCGTCACTCAGGAAGGAATTCGTCAATTCTTTCTGCATGAATTCCCGAATGTCTTCGGACAGTTCCGGATCGTCTTTCCATTTGCGGAGCAGGTCGACACGACGTTCGCTTGTTTTCCAGAACGGATCGTGCCGATTCAAAAACGAGAGAACGGCATAGGCGTTTTCTCCAAAACGGGGATTCTCGGCTTCTTCCCGGTAAAACGTCAAAACAGCATCCTTGTATTCGTCCGTGGCGCCGGACGAAACCATCCCGTTGTAGAACGCGATCATAATGGTGGAGGCGTCATGCCGGAACTCGGGATGCGCTTGTAGCCATTCCAGTCGTTCGCGAGCGAAACCCACGCGGTCGGAAACACCGGGGAACCGGACGATCGCGCTCCTCAGGGCCGTCGTCCTGAGTTCGGAGTTCGTGTTCGAGAAGAACTCGGACACTTTTGGGAAATCTTCCGCGGGAGCGAGTTCGCAGAAACGGACGATCGCGTTCTTTCGCGCGAACCGGTCTTCGCGTTCGTCCCGCGCCGTTTCGAGAAGAAGATCGGAAAAACGCGATTTGGAGATTCCCCATTCTTCCTCCATCCGATTCGCGAACGCGGAGAATCCGGTCGCTTCGCTGTGCAAATCGTGCAAGGAACACCAGATTCCGTCATGGAGAATCCGTTCCGGATCGTTGTTTTCCGGCTCCTTCGCAACGATGGAAAAAGCCGCGCAGACGAAAACTATTCCGGTTGTTAGAAACCGGCGAAGGAAGGAGCTCTTCATCTGCGTCGACTTCTCCAGACGATGAGACAGGCCAACGCGGCGGCAAGCGCAAGCGCGGCCACTCTGGCAATCCACGTGGAAAAGGAGCCGGTCGGTTCTTGCAGAGCTTCGTCCGGAGCTTCGTCCGCTATAGCGGGATTCGTTTCGTCCGGAATCGGTTCCGTCCGGGCTTGCAGGGGTTCTCCGACGGTCGCCGCTTCCGCGGGCGATCCGTCGGAAGAGCCGGTCGTTTCCCCGGCATGACCGGCGGCGTACGTCCGGACGAAATCGGCCAAGACGTCATTCCAAAGAGAGCGGGTCTTTTCCGGCAGACTCGGATCGTCCTTCCATTTTTCCATCATCGCCCGACGCGCTTCGTTCGTAGGCCAAGAGGGATCGTCGCTCAGCAACAGCATCTCGGCCTCGTGCGCGCTTTCGGCGAAAGCGGCGTTGGTCGCTGCGTTCCAGAAGAAATCCATGATGAGACGTCGGTCGGTTTCGGCAGGCTGACTATAATGCAAAATGGTCCGAAGCCCGATGCTGATCCACATCGCGTCGCACTGGAATTCCGTATGTTCGGCCATCCAATCCCATCGCGTGCGGGCGTAGGCCAGTTTTTCCGGAACCGTTTCCAACTGCTCGAGCAAAAACGACTGGATCGAAGCCCGAATGCTTCTGTTCGTCGAAACGTAGAACGGCTCCAGACGGGACAACTCTTCGGGACGGGCGATTTCAATGAACTCGACGACGGCGTTATTGCGAGCGAAACCGTTCCACGATTCGTCGGCCGCGATCTCCAGAAGCAGATCCTCCATCTGGACTCGCGTGAATCCGCGTTCCCGCTCCAGACGTTCCGCGTAGCGCGGAAGCGCCGACGCGCCTCCGTGCATGTCCAGGAGAATTCCGCGCAACGTCGGAATGATCTCGCCTCGCGTGATGGGTCTCGTTTCGGCGGAAACGGATGCCGCCAGGGCAAGCAGGACGAATGCGGCGCCTTTCATTTCAGTGGTGGTTGGGATAGGGAGGAATCGTGCTCGGAAAGACACCCACGGAAACGGCGTTCGTCATCTCGAAACCGGTCGTCGTGGCCCACGTTCTTCGGATGCCGTGGACGTTTCCCCAGGAAAAATCGCGTTGGGGCCCTCCTTGGACGCCGCACATCACAAGCCGTTCCACCAGATCCGACTGAGGAAAGCAGTCTGCGTCCGGGTAGAATCCTCGATCCGGATCTCCGCACCAGTCAAAGGGGCTCCAATTGCGGCGAACGGAACCCGTCACTTTGAGAGACGTGTCCGGGTGCCACGAATAGATGTCTTCAAGCCCCATGGCGTGACCGGCTTCGTGTGCAAACCATCGTTCCCTGATTTCAGCGGGAGACAAGCCGTACTTCTCGACGAGAACTGCGGCGACCGCTCCGCCGGATTGCGGTTCGCAACCCGGAAGGAAGGCCGAGTCGAACAAATCGTCGACCGACGGCCGTTCGGCCGCCAGCGCCGACACCGCGGCGAAGACCATTGCGGAGGACAGGAAACGGAGGAGAAATGAGCCGCTCTTCATCTGCCGCGATTCCTCCGAATGGCGAGACAGGCCAATGCGGCGGCGAGCGCCAGCGCCGCCGCGCCGAGAATCCAGATTGCAGGACTTGCCGCATTCCCGCCGGAATCCGCCAACTGCGGAGAATCGCCCAGCGAATCCGAACCGCCGTCGCCGAATCCGGCCGCCGACGGCTCCGGATTCGAACGAACCGTTTCGGACTCGGGAACGGCGTCGGTCGAAAAGACGGAATCCGGCGGACAGGACGTCCACGCTTCGTTCATTTTCGTCCGGACGTATTCCGACAAGGAAGAATCGTCTTTCCAGCGTCGGAGCAACTCGCGTCGATCTGGACTCGTAGGCCAGTCCGGATCAAACCTCACGAGAATCGATTCACAGCCGAACGCGCAGGATGCGAACGAAGGATTCTTCGCCCGGGCGCGAAAGAAGGAAAGGACATTCTGTAGATCCTCTTCGGATCCCGATTTGTATTGAAGAATCTGGTGGAACCGTCCGACCAGGACAAGCGCGTCGTTTTGAAAGCGTTCGTTGTCGCTCCACGCGTCCAGACGTTCTTTCAGAAAGTTCAATTGGGAGGAAACCGTAGAGAGCGTGCCCATTGTTGCGGAAAGGGAGGTCTGCCGGATTTCGTCGTTTTCGTCGGCGAAAAAAACGCGAAGTCTCCCGAGCCCGGGTTCGCCCGCTCCCGCGCAAAAGGCAAAAAGGGCGGCCGTTTTCGTTTCCTTGGGTTCTTGCGGGGATGCGGCGATTTGAATGAATCGGTCGAGAACCGACGCCTTGTCCATTCCGAACGAACGTTTCAAGTTCGCGATTAGGTCCGCAACCGAGGCGGAGGACCGATGAACGTCGGCGAGGCATCCGCGAATGAGATTGTCCGCGTTCACGAAGGTGACCATGTCCGCGGAGACGATCTCAGAAACAGATTCTTTTTCAGATCCTTCGGAACGAAAGGAATCCTGCTCTCTTCCGAACGCTACGCCGAGAAAGAAAATGGCGGCCAGGACGAGAAACGTATCAGTCATGGTGAGGCAATCTCCTTTCGCTGCCGGAACAGACGCCAACATCGGCCCAGCCGAGGAGGGGATCCACGCCGTTCAAATTCAAGACACCATACACCTCACCCGCTGGAAAATCCCTGGACACCGGATTGCCGTCTCCGCACATGATTACACGGCGAATGATGTTGAAGTGGAGGTTGGGCGGCATATAAAAGCCCCGTGGGTCGTTTCCGCTCCAATCGTCAGGACAGAGGTTTTGATTGCAAGCATTGGATACGACAAGCGGCGGATCGTTCGAAAACGCATAAACGTCGTGAAGTCCCATTGCATGTCCCGTCTCATGGGCGAATGTCCGACCATTCACCGTTGACGGCAGGACCATCCCATGAGAGTCGTTTTCTCCAAGCCGTCCGGTCAATAGGCGTTGAACGAAATGAATCTCCATTCCAGACGAATTATTGCCAACCGAACACATCTCATCCAGAATGTCGTCATATTCAGACTCCGTGCATTGTGACAGATCTACCCAATCGAAACGATTTGTAAAGAATACCTGATGAACATAGCAGGAAATACATACCTGTCGGAGAATAGGATTGGCTTCGCCGATGATTCTTGTCAAATCGGTATTGTTGACAACGACCCCTTCTGCCCCTACCACAATCCACGCATCGACGGGGACGGCGACCATATCCGCGACATACGTGTCGAACGTCGGATTGACGCCTTGGTATCCCGTAATGGAAACCTCCAGATGGACGGGGCCCTCGCTGGTTCCGCGGACGCGGATTTCACGGCCGAAGCTGGACCCTTGGATTTGCGCGTGGCCTCCGGAAATGTACCATCGGATGTCGGAGTCGGGGACGGACGTCGGGAGAACCTTGATCCGGAACGTCGCCGTTTCACCAGTCGGAACCATGCAGGGATTGACGACGAATCCTTCGTCCGTCGTTTCCGTGCAGATTGGCTCCGCGTCGATCGCGATGGCAGTGAAGGTCTTGCTCGCGGGGCGGTCGGGCGCGAATGGAAGCGTCGCGGTGACGGTATAGGCGTTCGTGGCGGAACCAGGGGTGAGCCACACGGACAATGCTCCGGAAACGAAGGTCGACCCCGGATCGTTCGGAGCAGAGCCGGCATGGAGTCGTGCTCCGTCGGGCAGCTCGGGCGTTACGGTCCAGTTCGCGGGCAGCGATTCGTTTCCGTTGAGGAGCGACGTGAAATAGCATCGGTTGGTCGTTCCGACGCGGGCATATCGGTATTCCCGGTACACCGAGAACGACATTCCCGTCGTGTCGTGTCCGTCGGTGCAGAATGGGCATCCGCCCGTGTCATCGTCCCATCCGCAGCGATGGATGGTCTCCGAGGCTTCGGCGGGCGGGAAGCCGGGTTCGGTGGAGGCGACGCGGACCGTCCCGGTCACGACGGAAGGCGATTCGTCCGCCACGGAAAGCGAAACGACGGACCCGGAAACCGAGAAGCCTTCGATCTCTGCGCGCGAACTCCACTGGGACCAGCTTCCGGGCGAGACGGCGATGTTCCACGAGCGCGTTCCGGGGGTCTCGTGGACGCAGGAGCCGAGGCCGTCGCGGGATTGGAGCCCGAGAAGCGGTGCGGCCATCGTCCCGTCGGCGCGAGCGGTGGGATCGCCGGAAAATCCTCCGTCGGGATCGATGCGCTCGAACCCCGGAATGCTCGAACGGGGAGGCCCCGAGCCGCGCAGGGGCTCTTCGTCCCACGCGGGAACGATCTGCGCGGAGACCGTCGCGCCACGTGTGCAGCGGATGCGAAAGGAATAGCGGGTGCCGGACTGGAGACGGAGGCAGATGACGCTTTCGCCGTCGGGGAGCGGAATGGAGAGCGTTCCGATCCGGAGGCAGGCGGAGGCGTTCGTCGGGACGGAGGCGGTGGCGACGACGACGAGGTTCGTCTCGTGGCGATAGGACGCCTGGAGCGAGTGGTTGTTCCAGGAGGAGGCGGTGGTGCCGTCGGGGAGCCCGTCGCCGTCGGTGTCCGGGTCGAGCGGGTCGGTGCCGAGCTCCAGTTCGTCGGCGTCGGAGAGGCCGTCGAGGTCCGTGTCGACGGCGTTCGTCGCCGTGCCGAGGACGAGAAGCTCGTAGGCGTCGGCGAGACCGTCGCCGTCGCCGTCGAATCGCGTCCCCAGCCGGAAGAACCCGGCCTCGCCGGGAACGCGGTTCGTCGAGCAGGACCAGAGGACGTTGGTGTAGACGGTAACGCCGTCGAGGGGGGACGCGACGATGTTCGTGACGGAGGCGCAGGTCGCGTCATGGACGTGCTGCGTCGGTTCGACGAACCACGGGAGCGCGTCGTTCGCGACGGCGAACGAGACGGGGTTCGTCGTGACGGGGTGGGAGGAAAGGAGCAGCCACGCTCGGGAGGAGAGGTTCGACGATCCGTAGAGGTCGATGACCGATTCCGGAAGCGTCTCGTTCGTCGGCCAGGCGGCGGCGAAACAGAGGTTCGTTTCGGTGTAGGAGAAGGAGGCGAAGCAAAGGCCTGTGGGATTGTTCACAAATCTCGATTGACCGCCATTGTCCACAAATCTCAAATCAAAACCAAAAGGCTCTGCGTTCTCTGCGCGCTCTGCGTGGGATTCAAACTCCGCAGGTGAGAGAAGAAGCCACTTGCGGGCGATCCGAAACGGGGAATACAGGTCCTGCGCGTCGGGGCGGAGGGGCGAGCGGAAGGGGGATATCCAGTTCCACGTGAGCGGTTCGACGGGGATGACGATCCAGAACACGATGCCGCCCGCGTCGGCGAATTCGTAGCAGCCCGTCTCCGGCGAGACGCGGAGCGCGACCGCCTCGCCCACGCGGTCCTGGAACGGAACCGGCCAGGTTCCGTCGACGAATACGAAGTCGCCGTCGTTCGCGAGGCCGGCCATCCCGTCCGGGAATCGCGCGCCCGCGCCTTCGACCATCCAGCGCTCCGTCTCCGCCGCCATCTCCGCCGGCGACGCCGGCGGAAGCGCGCCCGCCCACGAGAGGAGGGCGGAGAAGCAAACGGCGAAAGGGATGAGATGATTCATGGCGTCGGAACGCCCGGCCGCTTCGCGCCGGTCTTCTCCGGCAGGAGGCGGAAGATCCTCTCGGAGAGGGCTTCGGGAAGCGTCGAGAGCCACCACGTCGCAAGGCGCATCGGCCAGGGGAACGAGACGATGCCCCTGCCGCGTTCGATGCCGCGACCGATGATCTCCGCGGCGGCGGGCGCCTCCAGGAAGAACGGCATCGGGCACGTGTTCCTGTCCGTGATGCGGGAGCGGACGAACCCCGGGCAGATCGTGGTGACGGCGATCCCCTCGCCGCGGACGCGGCCGCGCAGCGCGGCGCCGAGCGCCTTCACGCACGCCTTGCTCGCGCTGTAGGCCGGGCACTGCGGCATGCCGTGGTAGCCGGTCATCGAGGACGTGATCGCGATGCGCCGCGCCACGCGCCCCTCCGGCCTCTCGCGATAGAGCGCGAGCGCGGGCAGGACGGTGTTGAGGACGCCCCCGACGTTCACCGCGAAGACGCGGCGCACGACCGCCTCGTCGTCCTCGCGCCCGTCGGCGCTCATGCCGGCGTTGGCGAAGACGAGGTCGAGCGGCGCCACCGCGTCGCACCGGCGGATCCAGTCGCGCGCCGCGTCGGCATCGGAGACGTCCAGCCTCTCCGGGCGGGCGTCCGCGCCGAGCGCGCGGAGCCGCTCCGCGACCGCGGCGAGACGCGCCTCGTCGCGGCCGCAGAAGAAGATGCGCTCCGCGCCGCGGCGGGCGAGCCACTCGGCGCACGCCTCGCCGATGCCGCTCGTCGCGCCGGTGACGAGGACGTTGCGGAATCCGGACGTTCTCCCGTTTTCTCGTTCCATGCCGGGGATTCTACCGCACCCGGGATCCGGCCGGCAAGACCGGCCGGATCCGCTACGCCCAGCGGATGTAGCCGGGCATCGAGGTGCGCCAGGGGTCGGAGGACGGGACGACGCGCGCCGAGAAGGCGAACGAGCCGGTCCTGTCGCACGGGACCTGGAGCTTGTAGAGGTAGAGCGACGCGCTGAGCTTCTTCGAGGGCTCCATCGGGAGCGCCGTGCCGCCGTGGACCTCGCCGGAGGCGTCCGGGCGGCCGAGGAAGAGCTCGACGCGCACGTCCGCCGGGTCGACGCCGTCGAGGCGAACCTTCGCGGTCACCTCGAACGAGTCGCCCACGACGCTGCGCACGAGGTCGCGGTCGGTCTCGACCGACTCGACGCGGACGCCGTCCCACTTGGCCCACAGCGCGTTGCGGCGCGCGATGTCCTGGCGGACGGCGGCGAAGTTCTCGGCCGAGAGCGAGGCGAAGTTCGCGAGCGCGGGCTCGTAGGAGCCGCGGAAGTAGTCGGCGACCATGCGCGTGGAGGAGAAGCGCGAGATCGACATCTTGATCGACTCCTTCATCATGCCGATCCAGCGCAGCGGCAGCTCGCCGTGCGGGCGGTCGTAGAAGGCCGGGACGATCTCGGTCTCGAGCAGGTTGTAGAGCGACTGCGCGTCGTTCCAGTTCTGCTGCCCCTCGTCGGCGAACTCCTGCCCGTCGCCGATCTGCCAGCCGCACTTCTCGCTGTAGCCCTCGGGCCACCAGCCGTCGAGCGTCGAGACGTGGATGGCGCCGTTGACGCAGGCCTTCATGCCGGACGTGCCGGAGGCCTCCATCGGGCGGCGCGGGGTGTTGAGCCAGACGTCGACGCCGCGCACCATGCGGCGCGCGATGTGCATGTTGTAGTTCTCGAGGAAGACGATGCGGCCCTTGACGGCGGGGTCCTTCGAGAACTCGACGATGCGGCGGATGAGCTCCTTGCCGCCGTTGTCGGCGGGGTGCGCCTTGCCGGCGAAGACGATCTGGACGGGGTGCGCGTCGTCGCAGAGCAGGCGCTTGAGGCGGTCGGGGTCGGAGAGCAGCAGCGTCGCGCGCTTGTAGGTCGCGAAGCGGCGGGCGAAGCCGATCGTGAGCGCGTCCTTGTCGAGCACGTTGCGGCACGCCTCGACCTCGGCGGGCGAGGCGTGGCGGCGGCGGGCGGAGCGCTCGAGGATCTCGCGCGCGGAGCGGACGAGATGCGCGCGCGCGGACTCGTGGACGCGCCAGAGCTCCTCGTCGGCGATGTGGTCGACGCGAGCGGCCTGCGCCTCGGAGATCGGGGCCTTGTCCCAGTCGGGGCCGAGGACGGTCGAGTAGAGCTGCTCGTTGTCGGTGCTGATCCAGGTCGGGACGTGGATGCCGTTGGTGACGTGGCCGATCGGGACCTCGTCGACCGGGAACTCCGGCCAGAGGTGGTGCCACATGTCGCGCTCGACGACGCCGTGCAGCTTCGCGACGCCGTTGCAGAAGAGCGAGCAGCCGAGGCCGAGGATCGTCATCGAGAGCTCGTTGCCCGCGTCGCCGGGCGCGCGGCCCATGGCCTTGACGGTCTCGGCGGGGAGGCCGCCGTCGCGCTCGAAGGCCTGCAGCTGCGGCCACAGGAGCCCGAGGTCGAACGTCTCGTTGCCGGCCGGGACGGGCGTGTGCGTCGTGAAGACCGAGGTGCGGCGGACGAACGCCTTGGCCTCGTCGAACGTGAGGCCGTGGCGCTTCATCGTGTTGGCGATGCGCTCCGGCCCGAGGAACGCGGCGTGGCCCTCGTTCATGTGCGAGCAGGCGACCTCGAAGCCGAGCGCCTCGACGGCGCGCAGGCCGCCGACGCCGAGCAGCACCTCCTGGCGGAGGCGGTTGAGCTTGTCGCCGCCGTAGAGCTGGCCGGTGACGCCGCGCAGCTCGGGCGGGTTCTCGGGGATGTTGGTGTCGAGCAGGATCAGCGGGATGCGGCCGACGTCGATCTTCCACGCGGTGAAGCGCAGCGGGCCCTCGGCGAGCGGGACCTCCAGCAGGAGCGGCTGGCCGTCCTCCTCGCGCAGGCAGCGCGAGACGGGGAGGCGGTGCACGTCGTTCTCCGGGTAGCCCTCGACCTGCCAGCCGGTGGCGTTGATCTCCTGCTCGAAGTAGCCCTCGCGGTAGAAGAGGCCGATGCCGACGAGCGGGATGTCGAGGTCGGAGGCGCTCTTGAGGTGGTCGCCGGCGAGGATGCCGAGGCCGCCGGAGTAGATGTGCACGGACTCGTGCAGTCCGAACTCCATCGAGAAGTAGGCGATCACGCGGCGGTGCGTCTCGGCGTGGCTCTTCCAGTGCTTGGAGGTCTGCACCTCCTTCTCGAACTGCGCCTCGACCGACTTCATGTGGGCGAGGAACGAGGCGTCCGCGGAGAGCTCCTCGAGGCGCTCCTGCCCGACGTGGGAGAGCAGGCGCACCGGGTTGAACTCCAGCTCGCGGAAGAGCGTGGGCGAGACGCGGCGGAAGAGCGCGGCGGCGTCCGCGTTCCAGCACCACCAGACGTTGTTGGCGAGGCGGGTGAGGAAGGCGAGGTTCTCGGGAACCTTGGGAGCGACGGTGTAGGTGCGGAAGGTAGGCATGGCGGGTTCAGTGACGAGTGACGAGTGACAAGTGACGAGTGGCGGGCGGAAGGGGCCGGGGCGGTTTTTGCAGGGGGTGGGTTGGAAATGGGCGGGGAGTCTAGCAAAATCCCCCCGCGCGGGCAAGACGCCTTGCCAAGCCCCCTCCGTTCCGCTAGAATACGCGCCCTTCCAAAGGAAACCACACGCCATGAAGCTCCCCGTCAGCTGGCTCGCCGAATACATCGACATCTCCGACCTCTCCGTCCAGGAACTCGCCGACCGCATCACGTTCGCCGGCATCGAGATCGAGGGCATCGAGGAGGTCGGCGTCGACTTCACCGGCATCTGCGCCGCGCTCGTCAAGACCTGCGATCCGCACCCGAACTCGGACCACCTCCACGTCTGCACGGTCTTCGACGGCAAGGAGGACCTCCAGATCGTCTGCGGCGCCCCCAACTGCCGCGCCGGCCTCGTGACCCCGCTCGCCCACATCGGCGCCAAGGTGCCCGAGGGCGGCGAGACCCTGAAGAAGGGCAAGCTCCGCGGCGTCGAGAGCTTCGGCATGCTCTGCTCGGCGCGCGAGCTCAAGCTCTCGGACGACCACTCCGGCATCCTGGAGCTGGACCCCGCCACGAAGCCCGGCACGCCGCTCGCGGAGCTCTACGCGGACCGGAAGCCCGAGACGGTCTTCGACGTGGAGATCACCTGGAACCGCGGCGACTGCCTCTCGATCATCGGCATCGCGCGCGAGTTCGCCGCGATCCTCGGCCGCCCCGTGAAGATGCCGCCGGTGGACTTCCCGGAGCTTTCGGACGCCGCCGCGAAGGACCTCTGCTCGGTCCGCATCGACAACCCGGCCGCCTGCCCCGCCTACACGGCGCGCGTGCTGCCGCACGTGGAGCGCCTGCCATCGCCCGAGTTCATGCGCAAGCGCCTCGAGCTCTGCGGCATGCGCTCGATCGACGTCGTCGTCGACGTCTCCAACTACGTCATGCTCGAGTGCGGCCAGCCGCTGCACACGTTCGACTACCGCCAGGTCCGCGGCGGCCACTCGATCGTCGTCCGCAACGCCCGCGACGGCGAGAAGATCCGCACGCTCGACGGGCAGGACCGCGCGCTCGACCCGTCGATGCTGCTCATCTCCGACCCCGAGGGCCCGCTCGCCGTCGCCGGCGTGATGGGCGGCGAGGGCTCCGAGATCGAGCCGGACACGACCTCCGTCCTCCTCGAGGCCGCGTCGTTCGCCGCGCCCGGCATCAAGTCGACCGCGACGAAGCTCGACCTGCACACCGAGAGCTCGCACCGCTACGAGCGCGGCGTCGACCCGTTCCTCGTCGACTGGGCCTCGCGCCGCGCGTGCCACCTGCTCGTGAAGTACGCCGCGGCGACCGTCGCCTCCGGCACGGTGCTCGACGACCGGCGCGACCACGCGCCGCGCATCGTGCGGCTGCGCTTCCGGCGCGCGACGGACGTGATCGGCATGGACCTCCCGGCCGACCGCCAGGTCGCGATCCTCGAGTCGCTCGGGTTCAAGGTCGAGTCGCGCGACGAGGCCGGCGCCTCGTTCGTCGTCCCGACCTGGCGCCTCGACTGCACCGACGAGTGCGACCTCATCGAGGAGATCGCGCGCATGAACGGCCTCGGCGCGCTGCCGGACGTCGTCCCCGCGGCGCAGGTCGTCCCGGGCGCCGACGACTCCGCCGTGCGCGCCGCGTCGCTCTGCCGCCGCACGCTCGCCGGCCTCGGCTTCCAGGAGATCGTCAACTACTCCTTCACCGCGCCCGCCGTCCTCGATCCGTTCTTCTCGTCGCAGGCCGAGCACCGCATCCGCATCCCGAACCCCGTGAGCGCGGACCACTCCGTCCTGCGCGACTCGCTCGTGCCGCAGGTCTTCGCGACGCTCGCCTACAACCAGTCCCGCGGCGTGGACACCGCCGCCGTCTTCGAGGCGGGCCGCGTCTTCACGCGCACGATCGACGGCGCCCCGACCGAGGACGACCGCGTCTGCGCCGCGATGATGGGCTTCGCGGGGCGCGACGGCACCGACCGCATGCGCAAGGTCGAGCCGGCCGAGACGCTGCTCTGGCTCAAGGGCGCGCTCGAGTCGCTCTGCGAGGCGCTCCACGCGCCCGCGCTGCGCCTCGAGCCGCGCGACATGGACGGCTTCGAGCCGGGGATGTGCTCCGTCGTCGTCATCGCGGGCCGCCCCGCGGGCATGTTCGGCCTCGTGCGGCAGAGCCTCTCGCGCAAGAGCCGCATCGCCTCGCCCGTGGCGGTGTTCGAGCTGCGCCGCGCGCCGCTCGTCGCCAACGCGTTCCGCGTGCCGAAGGCGAAGGACGTGCCGACCTACCCCGCCACGGAGCGCGACATCGCGCTCGTCGCGCCGTCGGGCGTGACGCACGAGGAGATCGTGAAGACCGTCCGCAAGGCCGGCCCGAAGATCCTCGAGGACGTCTCGCTCTTCGACGTCTACCGCGGCAGGCAGCTCGGAGAAGGGAAGGTCTCGCTCGCCTACCGCCTCACCTACCGCGCGCCCGACCGGACGCTCAAGGACGACGAGGTCAACCGGGCGCACGAGGAGATCAAGAACGTCCTGCGCAACAAGCTCAAGGTCGAGATCCGCGACTCGTAGGCGACGCATGAGCTTCCGCCTCCCCGCCTCGGTTCTGGCCCTCGCGCTCCTCTCCTGCGCCGCGCGCGCCGCGTCGCCCGTCGGCGCGGCGGCCTCGTTCCCCGCGCCCGGCCGCGCCGAAGTCGCGCTGGACGTCCCCGCCGGGCACGACCTGTATCTCGACTCGCTCCGCGTCTCGCTCGAGCCCGGAGGCGCCGCGCTCGCGCCGGACGCCCTCCCCGCCGCCTCGGGCGAGGACGAGCTCGGCCGCGCGTTCGTCCGCGAGGGCTTCTCGCTCTCCCTCGCCCTCCCCTCCCCCCTTCCGCCCGGCGCGGAGATCGCCGTCGCCTTCCAGGCGTGCGGCCCCGAGATGTGCTTCCCGCCCGAGACGCGCCGCTTCCCCGTCCCGGGCTCGGCATCTTCGGAGGACCCCGCCACGGCGCCGGAGGACGCCGCCCCGACGAACGCCGCGCCGTTGCGCCTGCCCGGGCTCGGGGACATGACGGTGCTCTACTCCGCCGCCGGCTATCTCGGGCCGGAGGAATACCTCGCGCTGCTGCGCGGCGACTACCGCGAGGCGGACTTCCTCGAACGGGCGCGCGCCCGCGGCGGCATCGCGCTGCTCCTGCTCGCGCTGCTCGCCGCCGGATTCCTGCTCAACCTCACCCCGTGCGTGCTGCCGCTCGTCCCGGTGAACCTCGCGCTGCTCGGCGCGGGGGCGGGGCGCGCCACGCGCCGCCGCGGCCTCGCGCTCGGCGCGGCGTTCGGGCTCGGCACGGCGGTCGCGTTCGGCGCGCTCGGGCTCTTCTCGGCGCTCACGGGGCGCGCGTTCGGCGAGCTGCACGCCTCGCCCGTCTTCCACGCCGCCGTCGCCCTCGTCTTCTGCGCGCTCGCCCTCGCGATGCTCGACGTGCTGC
>CAMVRE010000044.1 GCA_947169825.1 uncultured Verrucomicrobiota bacterium
CAGGAGAGCAACGAGCGGCTGCTCCTCGACTCCTACTCCGGCGCGGTCGACGCGCGGCTCGTCGAGAAGATGGCGGACTTCGGCCGCTACCTGCTGCTCGCCTCGTCCGGCTTCGGCTGCGCGCGCCCCGCGAACCTGCAGGGCGTCTGGAACGGCGACTACTCGCCCGCGTGGGCGGCCGCCTACTTCTTCAACGAGAACGTCCAGCTCATGTACGCCCAGGCGCTGCGCGGCGGCATGTCCGAAACGCTGCTTCCGCTCTTCGACCTGCTGGACCGCTTCCGCGACGACTTCCGCGCGAACGCCCGCCGCCTCTGGGGCTGCCGCGGACTCCTCCTCCCGGTCTTCATGGGCGACCGATCCGGCCTCAAGGACAACTTCCAGCCGCACTGCGTCCACTGGACCGGCGCCGGCGCGTGGATCGCGTCGTTCCACTGGGACTACTGGCTCTGGACGGGCGACCGCGCGTTCCTTCTCGACCGCGCCTGGCCGTTCCTGCGCGAGGTCGCGCTCTTCTACGAGGACTTCCTCGCGCCCGGCCCCGACGGCCTCCTCCACGCCGCCCCCGCGATCTCGCCGGAGAACAAGCCGACCGTGGACGGCCGCGCCGAGAACGGCGTCAGCGCCGACCCGACGATGGAGATCGCGCTCGTGCGCGAGCTGCTGACGAACGCGCTCGCCGCCGCCGCGGAGCTCGGCGTCGAAGACGCGCAGACCGCGCGCTGGCGCGAGATGCTGGGCCGGCTTCCGTCCTACCGGACGCGGCCGGACGGCGCGCTGTGCGAATGGATCGACCCGCGCTTCGGCGACAACGACCGCCACCGCCACCTCTCGCACCTCTATCCGCTCTTCCCGGGGCGGGAGATCGCGCCGCACCGCGACGCCGCGCTCTTCGAGGCCGCGCGCCGCGCGGCCGAGGCGCGGCTCGCGACGGGCATCGCCGACCAGACCGGGTGGAGCCTCGCGCACCTCGCGTGCGTGTGGGCGCGGCTGGGCGAAGGCGACCGCGCGCTCGGGTGCCTCGAGCTGCTGCTGCGCTGCTGCACCGGGCCGAACCTCTTCACGCGGCACAACGACTGGCGGGGCATGGGCGTCACGCTCGAGGCGCTGCACGGCACGCAGCCGGCGATCCAGCTCGACGCCGCCTACGGCTTCGCCGCCGCGGTGCAGGAGATGCTCCTCGGCGCGGACGAGACCTCCCTGCGTCTATTGCCCGCGCTCCCGCGCGCGTGGACGCGCGGGAGCGTCGCCGGCCTCCGCGCACCGGGCGGCGTGCGCGTCGACCTCGAATGGGAGACGGCCACCGTGCCCGCCGGGACGGCGGGCGCGACCGGGACGCAGATGCGGTGGACGGCCACAATCTCCCTCGATTCCGACTTTCCCGCGCGGAGCATCGATGTCTATGCTCCGGGAGAATCGGAACCCCGTCGCGTCGATCTCGTGCCAGGAGGATCCCTGACCCTGTCTGCGCCGGAAGCAACGAAGTAACCACGCAACTTCGGCTCCCCCGCCGGGGGAGCTGGCGAACGAAGCGAGCCTGAGGGGTTCGCGCAGGAGGGAGACTCCCCCACCCGGCTTCGCCGGGAGCCCCCTCAGAGAGGGGGCCGGACAGACGCGAGAGGGTGTCGGCCAGACGCGAATCGGGTCGGGCTAGAACACCCGGAACGAGCGGATGTACCAGTTGTGGTAGATGATCGGACGGCCGTCGCCGTCCACCGGGAGAGAACCGTCCGCCGCACGGACGGGGACGGGATCGCGGAAGAGCTCGACGAGGGCGTGCGTCGTCGCGAGCGTGGAGCCGTCCTCCGCCGACTCGTTCTCGCCGAACTTGGGGGAGTAGGCGTCCGCGCGGATGATGGCGAGGAACGTCTGGCCGCGGGTGCAGAAGCCGTCCACCGTCGCGCGGAGAAGCCCCTCGCGGTCCGCGTCGTTCTGCGGATACCGGTTCTTGGTCCCGGACCCCTCCAGCTGGTAGACGAGGAAATCGTGGAGCAGCTGGTTGTCGGTCGCCGATCCCTGGCCGAGGAAGGACACGTTCCGGACGAACGGACGGCGGACGGAGCTGCTATCGCTGGAGAACCGGAACGACTCGCCCCAGGTCACGTCGCGCAGGTTCTCGTCGCCCGTTCCCGCGTTCTCCAGCATCCGGCAGACGTCGAAGGCGAGCGCGAACGCCTCCTCCTCGCCGATCGAGCGGACCTGCCCGTCGCTGTTCGAGTAGGGGCTCGCGCCGTTGAAGACCATGGCGGCGGGGAACGGATTGTAGCGCACGGGCGAGCAGCGCTCCCCGCGCCCCGAGGAGGTGGAGACCTTCACGAGCCGGGGCAGGTTGAGGTTGACGCGCCCGTTGTGCGCGGCGGAGAACAGGTCGGCGCCCTCCGCGGAAAGCCCGCTCCAGTCCATGTCGCCGATCTGGGGCCGGAAGTCTCCGCGGCCGTTCGAGACGTAGCGGTTGACGTCGTTGGTCGAGGGATACCGGTCGGACTCCGAGGCGAAGTAGTCGAGGACGGGGTGGAAGTCGACTCCGCCGGCCGCCCGCCACGTCTTGAAGAGCGAGAGCGTCTCGTAGGGGCCGCACATCGCGCTGCCGAGGTCCGCGGCGCTCTTCCAGCCGTTCGCGGGAATGCGCGTATAGAGCTCGCTCATGCTGAAATCCTCGTCCTGGTCCTTGTGGAAGACCTCGCGGTTCTTCCCGGCCTTGTGGAGGAAGTCGGGCATATATTTGTGGGAGCTCCGGTCGAGCCACTTGCCGAAGGGCCCGGTCTTCTTGTCCGCGGCGGCGGCGTATTTCGAATAGGCGGAGAAGCTGGCGAGCCAGGACTCCCGGAGGGTCGTCGCGCCGGACCCGTCCCAGCCGGCGTTTCCGTCGACGAAGTTCTCCGAGAAGTTCGCGTTGCCCTTGTTCTTCCCCGATCCGTTCCAGAACAGCTCCTCGAGAACCTCGTCGGGCGCCTCGGTTCCGCCTCCGCCCCAGGTGTTCCCGCCGCCGCTGCTGGACCGGCTCCACTGATCGTTGACCCAGAAGCTCTGCAACGTATTCCGGTCGACGTCGCCCAGACTTGTCGTGTCGTAGGCGAACGGGGGGGCGAGGCAGATGGCCCAGCCGCCCGCGTTGCCGTCGCCGGCGGCGGGGTCGCCCCACGGATCGCCGGCGCCCGAGAAGTCGGAGCCCGGACCATGGTAGACGCAGGGATTCACGCGGATCCACCAGCCCTTCTCGGAGTCCGTCTCGAGGGCCGGCGCGGGAACCTCCTGGACGGGGACGAATCCGTTGCCCGTCGACTTCTTCTCGTCCTGGACGAAGATCTTCACCGCCACGGGAATGAAGACGTCCTCCGGATGGCTCAGACCCGATGGATGATCCCCGTCGGGGCCGTATTCCTCGTATTTGTCGTCGAGATCGTATTCGGCCCGGGTCGGCGGGAGGAACAGCCAGTCGACGGGCTCGCCGTCGTCGTCGACCTTCGGCACGGCCTGGGCCTTGACCGTGAACTCATACTCGTCCTCGATGGTGACGATCTTGGCGTCCTTGCGGTTCTTGTCGTCGCTTGCGGAGTCCTTCTCCCAGCCCGTGTCGGCTGGATTCTTCCGCGTCGGGCCATCCACGAAGAGCTCGTCCCAGTCGATCATCTTGTCGCCGTTCTCGTCCCACTCCAGCTGGTCCTCCCAGATCTTCTCGTCGCCCGCCTTCGAGGAGAAGTTCACCGCCGGCTCGCCCGGCATGACGAACCACTGCATCCTCACCCGGGGCGTATGCTCGCTCTTCTCGTCCGTCGTATTCGCGCACACCACGCGGGCCTTGACGTGAAGCGTTCCCTCGTATTCGGCCTCGGCCCCCTCGTCGGGATCGTCGAGATCCGGTTCGCTCCACTCGACCCACGCGCACACCGAATCCACCAGGAACGCCGACTCCGTGCAGGGGAAGTTGAGGTAGTGGGGACTGTCGCCCGACCGATCCTTGCGAACGTTTGCAAGCTTGGCCGAGTCGCCCGCGAGGACCCGCTCCTTCGGCCCGCCGGGGATTTGGTCCTTGTCCGGGGCCGAGACGTCCTGCCCGGTGCAGTCGTTGCTTCTCCAGTAATCGACGGAAGCGGAATCGTTGTCGAATTTCCCGGGGGTGTTGTCGCCGTCGGCTCCGTCCATGATCGAGACGGCGGCGAGAGCGGAGCGGTTGAGCTGGTATTCGCAGTCCGTCCCGGGGAAGATCTTCATCTGGTCCTTTTCGTAGGACGTCGCGGTGACGTCCGCGTCGGGATCGGCCTCGCGCGACCGGGCGAAGACGGCGACCATCGCGGCGAAGACGCGGCCGAAGAACGCCTTCACCGCCTTGTCGGAATACTTCGCGAAATCCGCCTGGGCGGGGAAGAAGATCTTGGGCCGGCCCGCGGGATTGAGCTCCTGGAGGGAGGGGGAGAATCCGGCGAAGAGATCCGCCGGAAGGAGATCGTCCTTGCTGAACGGGCCGGTGTCGAACGTGTCGGACGCGCACGCGGCGCGGGCGTCGGCGAGCGAGGCGAAGATCCGGTTGTCCGCAAAGTCTTCGAGGTTCTTCACGAAGGACTTGAACGCGAAGGGCGGCTTGTTCTCGGCCTTGTGGATGCGGTCCTCGACCGCGCCCGAGACCGAGGAGTAGGGAAGGACGAACGTCGTCGGGTCGGCGGGATCGCGCCCGGCGGGGCCGCTGTCGTTAAGCCCGATGACGTTCATGTCCGGCAGCCCCGTCGTATCGAGAACGACGAACGCGTAGCGGCCGATGAGGTCGTCGCCCTCCGGACGTCCGACATTGCCCAGCGCGCCGCCGCCGCGGCTCGTTCCCCGCTTCGTGGCCGTGACCGCGCCCTTGAGAGGCGCCCACTTGCACTTGGCGTTGCGGACGAGCGAGAGCTGCGAGGGGGAGAGATACTGGGCGATCTCGGCCGTGAGGACCCGGGCCGTCTTCTGGTCCTCGGTCTTCGCCAGACTATTCCTCTCCTGAGCGGTGAGACCCGGGACGTCCAGGTGCGGATCGAGGGATCCCCGCTTGGTGGAGAGGATGTGGTCGTCGTCCGTAAAGCTCGAGGAGGCAAGCCAGGGGTTCGGCCAGATGGGGACGGGCCAGTCGCCGTCCGGCGAGTCGAACGAGAGATCGATCGCCTCCATCACGCGGCCGACGGCCGTATAGAGGGAGTTGCGGGCGACGGCGCCGTTCTTGAGGTTGGTGGAGCCGCTTCGCTCGGTCCGGACGAACGTTCCGAACGTGATGGCCAGCAGCATCAGGATCGAGAGAATGCCGAGGACCATGACGAGCGCGGATCCGCGGCGGCGGCGGAAAAGGGTCTTGCGTTCCATGAAAAGGTCTCCCTAGAGTGAGTAGTCGTCCCACGTCCACCGGGCCGAGGTCTTGTCGAACACGCCGTCCTCGGCGTAGTGGCGCATGTGGTTGGGGAACGAGACGGCCCCCTCGAACGTATCGCCGACATGCGGCTCCAGGATCTGCGAGGTCTGAACCTCGTAGGGGTTTCCCCAGGGGTCGCGGAACCCCTTTCCCTCGAATCGGGAGAGGGGAAGGTCGAGATAGACGATGCCGTCTCCGCCGGATCCGCCGAGAAGGGGCGCCAGGTTGTTCCGGTCGAGCTTCTCCCAGGACTTCCCCTTCTCCCAGACGCCGGGCCATTTCTTGTGGGCGAGGTAGTAGGACTTGAACGCGGCGGCGATCTGCTGCGTCTCGGCCGTGGCGGTGGAGGCGTAGGCCTTCTGGCGCGCCGAATAGGCGGACGCGCCGAGCAGTCCCATCAGGATGCCGATGACGGCGATGGCGAGCATGAGCTCCAGAAGCGTGAAGCCGGTCGGGCGGGAAATGGCGTTGCGATGCATGGTTCGGCGGGCCTCTCTAGTGGACGATGATGTCGTCGTCGCCGTTCTTTTCGTTTCCGACGCCATTGCGGCCCAGCGAGCGAACGAACAGACCGGAGATCGATCCCTTGCGGGTCAGGTTGCAGCGAACCTTCACGTAGGGGACGGTCCAGACGACGGGCGGCCTTCCGGAGCCGCTCGAGAACGCGCCCGTCTCGAACGAACGGATCGGAACCGTCTCTTCCTCGGGGTCCGGGTCGACGTCCGCCCCGTATTCCGGCATATAGAGCGAAAAGTCCGCATCGAAGGGCTTCTGGGGGTCGATGGTGATCAGTTCCTTGTTGTTCCGCTTGGCCGAATTCCGGCCCACGGAATAGGTGACCTTTTCAAATCCGCCTTCCGCCTCGTCCGAGAGACGGACGAGCGTCAAGCTGCCGGAGGAGCACACGACCGGCTTCGACAGGCCGAACCGGCGGCCGTCGACGGCCGTCGCGATGTCGCGCGTGAGGGAGCCCACGACGGTTCGGACGGCCATGCCGCCCTCGGCGCGGGCGTAGCCGGCGTCCCATGCGGAGGACGTCTGCTGGAAGATGCTGCCGATCATGAGGACCATGATGGCCATCACGGCGGTGGCGACCATGACCTCGATGAGGGTGAAGCCCGTTCGAAGGCTCGAAGGTTCGCGAGATTGTCGGTTGGAGGGCATGAAGGGGCCTTTCGCGCTAGGGGCGGTGGACGAAGGAGAACTCCTGGGAGTAGACCGGCTCGCGGATGAAGACATCCGGCCAGGCGCGGTCCGTCGAAACGACGGAGATCACGTAGACGTTGGGCATCCAGGCGGACGCCCCGGCCCCCGCGCGCGAATCGGTGTCGGGCGTCCGGACGGTCTCGAGCGAATCGAACGGAAGATCGAGGTCCTCCGTGAGACTCTGCGCGCGGACGCCCGTGATCCGGCGGGCCTGGCGCCGGATGCGCGCCAGGCGGATCAGATACTGCGCGGGAACGAAGATCTTCTCGTCGGGCGGTTCCGGGCGATCGAGGAGCTCCCTCTTGTCGAGCTCCGCGCAGACGAACCAGATGTCGGCGTCGGAGGCGTCGTCGGGATAGTTCTCGGCGACGAACGTCGTCATCGTGGAGAACGGGGGAAGCACGGTCTCCTTCGTGCCGGATTCCTCCGGGACGGCCTCCTTGTAGCGCTTTCGGACGTTCGCGGCGCTCTTGACGTTGGAACCGTCGTCCTCGAGCGTGTCCGGGAGCCCGGTTCCCTTCGCGGCGGCCTTCCAGAACTCCCTCGGGTCGTTCCAGATCTCGAGGTCGTCGATCATGCGGATGTTTCCGCCGAGCGCCTGGAGGACCGTCGAGCCGAATCCGGACTCGACCAGGTCGCTGCGGGAGAGCTGGTTCTGCCGGAGGGAGCCGGGGATGGTGCCGAAGATGGAGAGCAGGCCGGTCGCCGCGACGAGGAGCGCGAGGACGACCTCGACGAGGGAGAACCCTCCGGAGGGGCCCGGAAGCGCGCGGCGATCGGCGGAAAGCGAGAAAAACGTGGGGCGGTGCATGGAAATCGGCCTCCTTCGGGTCATTCGGTCACCTCGACGTCCGTCGGTCCGACGAGACTGCCGTTCGGCCGGACTTCGAGCTTCTTGCCCTTGCCGGTGTCCGTCTCGAAGATGATGAACTCCCCCCCCGACGTCGTCCCGTCGGGCAGGAACTTGACGCGAGGCGCCTTGTCCGCATCGTATTTCCCGTCGTCGGTGTAGGATTCCGCGAACGCATAGCCCTTCGGGAGGGACTGTTCGGGCAGCGTCACCCAGCCGTATTCGGCGCCCGGGGCGAAATCGTCGTTGCCGAGGAGGGTCTTGTCCACGCCGAAGACCCAGGCGTCCAGATCCCCGTCGTATTGCGGCGGAACGATCATGTTCGCGATGGTCCCCTTGCTCATGTCGAAGACGAGGGATCCCTTCATTCCGTCGAACATCGCCTTGACGTCCGACGCCGAAATGTCGGGGACGGAGATCTGGTATTCCGTCAGGTCGGCGAACCGGTCGTAGACCCACCGGGCCTTCCCGTTCCCCGCGTTCTCGAGCTTCCGGTCGCCCTTCGTCCCGTAGTACCAGTCGCGCGACCCCTGGGAGTTCGCCCCGACGTCCGAAATCTTTCCGCCCTTGCGGACCAGGACGAACGAGTTGATCCCCGTCACCCAGATCCAGGTGACCTGGCCGTCCACGCAGGCCTGCTGGCGCGCGAGGTTCACGCCGCGGCGAAGCGTGTCGAAGCCGTTCTCCCGGGCGAGGGCCTTCAGGATGCCGCCGTAGCCGCCGACGACGATGGCCGACATGATGGCGATGACGCCGATCACGGCGACGAGCTCCAGCATCGTGAAGCCCGCTCGAAAGGCGCGCGCCGGAACGGGCCGCGGAAGAGTCTTGGATTCGGTCATGGATGCGTGTTTTCCTTTCCCAGTCGTGCAGCGGGCGCTACGGATTGGACGACTTGACCAGCTTGTAGGCCTCGGTCGGATCGCTCCGGACGAGCATGATGTTGTTGTCGATGTCGAACTCGATCACGTAGGGCATCGCGCCGGTGAATCCGGCTTCCAGCTCGCTCTTCGTGAAGACGTGCCCGCAGCCGACCTCGACCTTCTGGCCGCCCACCGAGATCTTCTCCTTCTTGCACACGGCTCCGGGCTGGTGGAGGAGGACCCGATCGCATTCCGGACAGCGGACGAGCTTCGTGAAGTAGGCGAGGACGGGATCGTTCCGCTTCGGAATCTTGTTCCCTTCCGAGTCCTCCGCCTCCCCGTTGTAGACCAGCCAGGCGTCGGCGACCTCGGTGCAGGGCCACGTCCCGTCCTGTTTGACCGGCGTCTGGAAGCCGTGGAGGTCGAGGAACGTCTTGACCTTGCCGTCGTCCAGCGTGGCATTGAGGAGGGCCTGCACGACCGAATTGTTGTTCGCGGCGAAGACCGCCCGGTAGGAGATGGAAACCGTCTTCTCCTCCGTTTCCTGATTCTCCTTCACGTTCTTGACGAGCTTGAGGATCTTCTTGAGCTCGCTCTTGTTCTTCGGCAGGCCCGGCAGGGTGCCGATGTCGTGCCAGTATTCCGAAATGGCCGCCTGGAGGCGGCGGGCGTTGTTCTCGTTCCGCTTGTTGGCCGCCGTCCGCGTGACCTTCACGATGGCGGAGGAGACGATTCCCGCAAGAATGCCGACGATGGCGACGACGATCAGCAGCTCGATCAGCGTGAAGCCGCGGCGGAGGGTGGATGGATTCGTTTTCATGGCGTCGTTCGTTGTCTTGCCGTCCTACCAGGACGTGAGAAAGCGCTTGCCGTCCTTCGATCGGGTCCAGGCGGCGGCGGAGCCGGGAAGCCATTCGATGGGATTTCCCTCCTCGTCGACGCCCAGACTGTCCGCGGGAACGACGCCGGACGAGCAGTCGAGCCTGCCGTCCCCGTTCGCATCGATGATGACGCGGACGATCCAGTCCCCCCATTGCTTTCGGAGGTCCTTGAGCTTCTTCTCCATCTCTTCCTGATCGATGACGCCGGCGGGCTTGACGACCTCCGCCAGCTCGCGTTCGACCCAGGGCGGGAACACGCCGACGGACTTCTGGACGAAGGACCGCTCGAAGACCGAATCGGCCGGCCAGAGCTCGATTTCGTCCAGGGCGGCGCCGGAGAAATCCTCGATTTTCTTGTTCGTCACCTGCAGCTTCGGCTCGAAATAGGTCACATCGCCCTTGCGGACGGGACTCTTGAGCTCCCACCAGTTGAGAACGCAGCCGGCGGCGGGCGACATCTCGAGAACGAGATCGTCCCCGCTCTCCTCGACGTCGGCGCCGACCTTCTCGAACAGGGCGGCGGCGGGCATGCGACCCTGCTGGAGCGCGAGCGAACTCCAGGCGGTGGCGACCTGGACGCAGAGTTCCTTCGCGGCCAGTTCCTGGGCCCGGACCCGGGTCCGGTTCAGAACGGGGAAGAGCATCCCGGCGAGGATGGCGATGACGACCAGGACGGTCAGAAGCTCCAGAAGCGTGAATCCGGAGCGGCGAGCGGGACGGGGGAGTCGGATGTTCATGGGAGGGATGCGGTTCTAGTAGGTTCCCCAGACGATGTCGTCGCCCTCGCCGTTCTCGTCCGATCCGTTGGGTCCGGACGACCAGAGCTTGAACGTCTCGTAGGGCGGAAGGGACCAATAGCACAGGTCTTTGTCCCACATGTCGAAGACCGTCGCTGAATTGTTCGTCCGGATGGAGCCGTCAAACTGCCCCCGGTAGAGCCGCGTGTGCCATGTATTGAGCTCCAGGATGCACCCGTCGGGCGAAACGTCGACCTCCCCCTCGGGGGACAGCCGGGCCCCCAGATGCGGCAGGATGCGGCGCGCGGCGTCGAGGTCGCGCTGGGAGTCCTTCATCGCGTTGCCGTCGTTGTAGACGTTCCACTGCGTGCACTCGGACATCGTGCGGAACGCCTTCGGACCCCTGGATGCCGTCCCGTTCACCCGAGGAACGAAGAACGAGCAGACGCCGAACGTAAAGAAGTTGTTCCGGGCACGCTTGTCGTCCGAATTCCACTTTCGGTCCTCGTAGCCCCATTCCTCGTCCTTCGCCTTCATCGCCCGGATGAGATTCCGGGCCTCCTCCTCCCCGGTATCCCCGCCGAACGCCTCCGTGCCCGGAAATTCGTAGTAGAACGGACACCAGGGGCTGTCGCCCCGTTTCTTCATCCCGACGGGCGGATACTTGCCGTAGATCGCCTTGAACTCCTCGAGGGCGTTGGCGACCATCTCCAGCCTCGCCTTCGTCTGGGAAATGGCGTTGGCCTTCGCGACGGCGGACGTCAGCCGGAACACCATCCCGGCCAGCAGGACGACGATCAGGCATACGACGAGCATTTCGATGAGCGTGAAGCCCTTGTTCGACGTTGTTTTCATTTCAGGTTCGAAGGTTCGAAGGTTCAAAGGTTCTCTCCTCATTCCGCTTTTTGCATTCCGCTTTTCGCATTCAGCATTCAGCATTCGGCATTCAGCATTCAGCATTCAGCATTCGGCATTCAGCATTCGGCATTGCCCTAGCCGCCCGACATCTGGCCGATGATCTGGGTGAGCGGCGAGAACATCGCGATGACGATGGTGCCGACGATCACGGCCAGGAACACGATCATGATCGGCTCGATGATCGAGGTCATGGCGTTCACGGCGTCGTCCACCTCGCCGTCGTAGGTGTTGGCGATGCGGTTGAGCATGTCCGGCAGAGCGCCGGTCTCCTCGCCGACGTCCACCATCGAGACCACCATCGGCGGGAACTGCCCCGAGGCCTCCATGGAGGGCGTCATGTTGTCGCCCTCCTTCACGGCGTCGTGGATGTTCTGGTAGGCGCGGGCGATGACCGCGTTGCCCGCCGTGTCGCGCACGATGTCGAGCGCCTGCAGGACCGGGACGCCGCTCTGCATCAGGGTGCCGAGCGTGCGCGTCGTGCGGCCGATCGACGACTTGCGGATGAGCTCGCCGAAGCCGGGCAGCTTCAGCTTGATCCGGTCGAAGAACAGCTGCCCCCACGCCGTCTTGTTGACCATCCGGCAGACGAAGACCAGCACGACGGCGCCGATCACGAGCGGGACCGCGTAGTCGATGAAGTTGTGGGCGACGTTGATGACGAACCGCGTCACGGCCGGCATCTGCGCGTCCTTGCCCAGCATGTCCGTGAAGAGCTTCTCGAACTTCGGGATGACCGCCACCATCATGAAGCCCGTGAGGCCGAGCGCGACGCAGAGCACGACGATCGGGTAGGTCATCGCCGCCTTGACCTTGCTCTTGATCTTCTGCGCCTTCTCGAGGAACTCCGCCAGGCGCGCCAGAGAGATCTCCAGCGAGCCGGCGGCCTCGCCCGCGCGCGTCATGTTGACGTAGAGGTTGTCGAACACCTTCGGGTGCTGCGCCAGCGCGTCCGAGAACGTCGCGCCGCCCTCGACCGCCTCGCTCATGCCCTGCAGGACGCTCTTGAGGCCCGGGACGGCGCTCTGCTTGGTGAGGATGCGCAGGCCGCGCAGCAGCGGCAGGCCCGACTCCACGAGCGTCGCCAGCTGGCGCGTGAGGACCATGAGGTCCTTCGGGCGGATGCGCTTGGAGACGAAGATCTTCGGGAGCTTGATCTGCAGGTTCAGCGCGCTCTTCTTCTTGCCGCCGCCCTCCGCGACGAGGGACTTGGCCGTGAGGTTGTTCTGGCGCAGGACGAGCTGCGCCTCGGCCATGTTCTGCGCCTCGACGACGCCGCGCTGCTCGTTGCCGGCCGCGTCCTTGGCCACGTAGTTGAACCGTTGCATGGGATTTTCCCGGATGGTGGATGGAAAAGGGGGCGGTTTCCCGCCAACGTCGCCCATTGTAGCACGCCCGGCTCGCGCGCGCAATCCCAAAACGCGCTTCGCCGGAACCGCTTGCCCGCGTCCGGGTCTTCTGGTATTCTCCGGGGCCTGCGATGAACGCCTACGCCCTCACCCTCCTCTCCGCCGCGCTCGCCTACCTCGCGGGCTCGATCCCGTTCGGCTACCTGATGGGCCTCACGCGCGGCGTGGACATCCGCACCGTCGGCAGCGGCAACATCGGCGCGACGAACGTCTTCCGCACGCTCGGGAAACGGCTCGGCGCGTTCACCTTCGCGCTCGACGTCGCGAAGGGCGTCGCCGCCGTCGCGGTGGTCCCGCAGGCCGTCTGGGCCTGCGCGGGCGCCGGCGCGCCGCCGCTCGGCGCGCTCGTCGCGTGCGCCGCCGCGGTGATGCTCGGCCACGCGTTCCCGGTCTTCCTCGGCTTCAAGGGCGGCAAGGGCGTCGCGACGGGCCTGGGCCTCGCGATCGGCCTCGCGCCCCACGCGGCGCTGCTCGGCCTCGCCGTGTGGATCGTCGCGTTCGGCGCGACGCGCTACGTCTCGGTGGGGTCGGTCCTCGCCGCGCTCGTCGTGGGCGCCGCGCCGTGGTGGCTGGACCGCCCGGCGGACGGCGGCGCGGGCTGGAACGCGGTCTGCGCGGCGATCTCGATCCTCGCGGCGCTCGTCGTCCTCCGGCACCGCTCGAACCTCGCGCGCCTCGCGCGCGGAACCGAGAACCGCTTCTGCTTCACGGAGAGGCAGCGCGCCGAGCGCGAACGTCGGCGCGCGGAGCGCGAGGCGGCGGAAAGGAAGGGAGTCTAGGATGGAAACCGACCCGAACAGGGCCTGCGTGATCGGCAACGGCGGCTGGGGCACGGCCCTCGCGCTGCTGCTGCTCGCCAAGGGGCGCGACGTGGCGCTCTGGGGCCACTCGAAGGAGGAGCTCGACGACATCCGCGCCCGGGGCGAGAACGTCCCGTATCTGCCGGGCGTCACGGTCCCCGGAGCGCTGCGGCTCACGGACGACCCGGCCGAGGCGGCCGCGGGCGCGGGGCTCGTCGTCGTCGCGGCGCCGTCGCAGTTCTACGAGACGGTGTGCGCGCGCTTCCGCGGGCGGCTCGCGCCCGGCGCGGACGCGGTGAGCGTCTCGAAGGGGTTCTGCGCGGGAACGGGCGACCGGCTCTCCGTCGCGGCGGCGCGCGCGCTCGGCGTGGAGGAGGTGGCGGCGCTCTCCGGCCCCTCGCACGCGGAGGAGGTCGCGCGCGGCGTCCCGACCGCGGTCGTCGCCGCGGCGAGCGACCCCGCGCTCGCCGCGCGCGTGCAGGCGGCCTTCAACGGGCCGCGCTTCCGCGTCTACACCTCGGACGACCCGGTCGGCGTCGAGCTCGGCGGCGCGGTGAAGAACGTGCTCGCGCTGGCCGTCGGCATGAGCGACGGACTCGGCTTCGGCGACAACTCGCGCGCGGCGCTCGTGACGCGCGGCGTCGCGGAGATGGCGCGGCTGGGCGTGGCCGTCGGCGGCCGGGCGGAGACGTTCTCGGGCCTGAGCGGCCTGGGCGACCTGGTGGTGACGTGCACGAGCCGCCACAGCCGCAACCGCGGCGTGGGCGAGCGGCTGGGCCGCGGCGAGCCGCTCTCGGCGATCCAGTCGGGGATGAGGCAGGTCGCGGAGGGCGTGTGGAACTGCACGCTCGTGTGCGACATGGCGGCGGAGCTCGGCGTCGAGATGCCGATCTGCGAGACCGTGCGGCTCGTCCTGCAGGGCTCGATCCCGCCCTCGGAGGCCGTCGCGCGCCTGATGGGCCGCGACCCGAGGGGAGAACGCGGCTAGCGCGAAAAAAACAGTTGACGCGGGCCGGGGAAAGGAGTAGCATCCCGCCCGTTTTCCGACACCACTTCGCGTGGGAAACGCCGGGGGATTAGCTCAGTTGGTTAGAGCGTTTGCTTGACATGCAAAAGGTCGGTGGTCCGAGTCCACTATCTCCCACCATTCCAGGACGGACCGGGGCGCGAGCCCCGGTCCGTTTTTTTGCTTGCGCGACGCGGGGGGGATTGCTAGACTCCCGCGCCCTCTCCGGCGGACAGTGCGCCGCAATCCGTGGCGCGGCGCCGGAGGGCAGTATGGAAAGTACCATCCAAATGGCAACCAAGAAGCAACCGCAGAAGAAGACCACGGTGCGCCGCGAGACCGCGAAGCGCACGAAGCCCGTCGCCGCCCCGAAGAAGGCCGCGCCCGCCGCACCCAAGGCCGAGCGCGTCGTCCTCACGGTCCAGGCCGATCCCGGCAGCACGGTCTACCTCGCCGGCTCGTTCAACAGCTGGGACCCGCAGGGCCTCCGCATGACCGACAAGGACGGCAACGGCCTCTACTCCGTCTCCGTCACGCTCGCCCCCGGCATCTACGAATACAAGTTCGTGATCAACGGCGTCTGGACGCTCGACCCCGATCCCGACCGCGACTGGACCCAGAACGGCCTCGG
>CAMVRE010000045.1 GCA_947169825.1 uncultured Verrucomicrobiota bacterium
CGTCTTCATGCGCGCGGATTCTATCCGTTCCCCCTCCCGCGCGCAAGCGCGTTCGCGGCCTTGCACGACGTGGCGGGGTGCAACGTGTCGCACCCCGCCACGTCGGCGACGGCCGTATGGCCTGCGCATTCGCTCCGCTCCGCGCGAGCCACAATGGGTGTTTCCGAGCGCGACATTCTCAAAAATGAGAATCTTCTAAAAGGCAACCCCATGAAACTTTCTCAATAATGAGAAAACCGAATCGTCGGCTGGGGAGATTCACTTTTCTTTTGCGACGGCCTATGGCGCATCAATCCCCTCCGCGCCGTATACCATCGCTTCGCATGGGCGAATAATTCAAGACAATCGCCTCTTCTGCAGTGACAAAACAAATCAATTTCACACACGGTGGAATTGTTTGGCGACCTTGCACGACATGGCGGTTCCTGCCACGTCGGCAGCGGTCGCCCTGCCCGCACGTTCGCTCCGTTCCGCGTGGGCGGTTTGCCTTGTAATCCGATTCTTGCATGGCACTAGACTCCAGACGCTAGACTCCAGACGCTAGACGCCAGACGCTAGACGCCAGACGAAAACAATCGCTAGCGCGCGCGGAACGCGCGCGAGGATGACGGGGTGGCGTCGGCGGCGGGCCCCGCCGCCGCCAGCCACCCCTCGCAAGGCGAGTTGGCACGGGGTCTGCTAGAAGGAAAGCGCCGACGGTTCCGCCGTCGTTTGAAGATTCAACTTTCGAAACACGAAAACGAAACCAACAAACCTCAAAACAAAAGGAAACACACCATGAAAAAGCTCCAGCAGGGCTTCACCCTGGTCGAAATCATGATCGTGGTCGCCATCATCGGCATCCTCGCCGCCATCGCGATCCCGAACTTCGTCCGCAACCGCAACCAGTCCCAGGCCAAGGCTTGCATCTCCAACATGCGCCAGATCTCCACGGCCTGCGAGAACTACCTCACCGAGAACAACCTCTCGGCGGATGCCGTGACCGCTCTCAACAACGATGGTTGGAAGACCCAGGTTGTCGGCACCGACAACTACATCAAGGTCCTCCCCGTCTGCGCCGCTGGCGGCACCTACACGGTCACGGCCGATGCGGACACGGGCGTCAAGGTCGAGTGCAACAAGACCGCGAAGGAGCCCAAGCACATCCTGCCCGAGAACGCGACGGCGGCGACGCCCTCCACATAATTGCTTCGCGCAATCAAGCATGCGAACGAGTTTCGCATCGCTTTTCGGGCGGCTTCGGGTTCGAAGCCGCCCGATTTCTTGTTTGAAATCCCGTAGGTTTTGCGTCCGAAAAGGCAATTGCGGATATGGGATGGTTTTGGTAGACTTAATGGACGTCCATCCATTCCCCCATGATTGACGACGCTCGATCCAATAAACTCCGGCAGTTTCTCTGCTTTCTCGTCCCGATCGTTTATGTGGCGGAGATGCTTCCATCCGTGGCGGGCAAGCTGTTTCCGGTCGACGATCCGCCTGAAATGGATTTCGTTCGGACAGCTACTCCCCTTCAATTGTTGACCGGCCAAGACGCGTTCGGCTATTTTCGTCCGGTCAAGAACCTCCTTTGGCTTCTGTTTTCTGAACTCGCACCGCTTGGGGTCGAATGGTTCCACATCGTGGCCATTGCGTTCGGCGTCCTTTCGTTCTTCCCCGTCCTCTCTCTGTGCCTCCGGATTACCGATTCCGTCTGGAAGGCTCTCGCTGCAGCGTCCATCTGGCTTCTCTCTCCGACGCTCGTATCGTCTGCAGCGTGGCTCAGCGGCCTCAACATCCAGGTGATGGCTGCCTTCGCGGCGTTGTCGCTCGTCTTTCACGACAAGGCGTGGGACGGCGGGTCGTTCCATCCGTCGCGAGTCGCCCTTGCCGGCGGATTCCTGTTCTTGGCCCTGGTTTCCTACGAGTGCGCCATCGCGGTGGTCCCGGTTCTCCTCCTCTTCGATTTCATTCTTCGTCCGGGCCGGCTGGCGGAGGCACGAGCGCGCACCGCCCACGCGACGTATTGGACGATTGCCGCCGTTTATCTCGTCCTGCGCACGATGGCGTCCTCGAGAACCGAAACGCAAGGTCTTTGGGCGCAAGCCGACCGCTGGCAGCTCGTCATTTCTTCGCCTTGGTTCACACTCCAGCATTTTTCAAGCTGGTTCTGGCCTTTCGGCCGGTTCACCGTGCTGGGCGGATACCGATGGGGCGACATCTCCTTTTGGACGCTTGCAGGATGTTCGGCATTCGGGCTCCTTGCGCTCGTCGGGGCGGTTCTTCTCCGGCGAAAGACACCCGCGCTCTCCTTCTGCATTCTTTTCTCCATTGCTTCCTTCGCCCCGGTCAGCAACTGCCTGGGAACGGGAAACGGTCCCTACGGGGATTATTATTTGACTCTGGCCTCCGTCGGCCTTGCCGCGGGATGTGTCGAAATCGCCTCTCTTCTGTCGGAAATTCGCGGCAAGTGCCGAATTGCCGCATGGGTGGTTGTTTTCCTGTTCGTCCTGACGAGAATCGCAGCCGCCGCCGAATCGGCGCGATGGGCGCGGTTGTGGAGCGACGGCATCGCCGCGCACGAGGAAAGCTGCCGAAACTTTCCGGACTGGGTCTCGAACAAGGTATTCGTCCTCGGGACCTTGAGCAACGAAGGACGCTTCCGTGAAGCATTGGATCTTTGCGAGATAATCGAGAAGGAATTGTCACCGGAATCCCCGATGATGTCGCAAGTGCTCCGCATCCGCGCCCTCCACGCGCTTATCGTCGAAAAGAACGCGGAGAAAGCACTCTCCCTTCTGGATCGATGTGCGCTTCTCTCGAAAACGGAGGTCGAGTCGAAACTCGTCCACTACTACCGCGGATGTGTCTTTGAAGATCTGACGGGGAACGAACAATCGGCTGATTCGGAATACGAAGCGGCCCTTCAAGGTCGGTTGGGCGTGGACCTCGTTCCTTGTGCGGATCGATTCGCAAGGCTCAAGGCGATTCGGGGCGAACGCCTAGAGGCGATTGCCTTGTGGGAACGTGCCATCGTCCTTGCGCCGGACAACGTGATGCTGCTTTGGAATCTTTCGGTGGCTTGTGCCCAAGAAGGGCAGGACAGACGTTGCGCCGAATTGCGCGCAAAAGTCCGCCGACTGACTGCCGCGAGAAACAACGAAATGCGAAAAGGAGTTCTTGATGGCGAACGGGAATAAAGAATCCGACCGGTCCTGGAAAATCAGACAGGCCTTGCTCGTCCTCGTTCCGTTTGTCTATGGGGCGGTGACGCTCCAGTCCGTGACGGACAAGCTGTTTCCGGCGGACGATCCGGGCGAGCTGGACTTCGTGCGGTCTTTCTCCGTCCTTCGCCTGCTCACCGGCTTCGACACTTTCGGACTTTTCCGTCCCGTCAAGAACGCCCTCTGGCTCGTCTTCTCCAGGCTCGAGCCGTTCGGCGTCGAGTGGTGCCACGTCTTCGCCATCGCCGTCGGCATCCTTTCCTTCTTCCCCGTGCGGGCGCTCTGCCGCCGCGTCTCCGGAAACGACTGGAAGGCGCTCGCCGCGGCGGCGATCTGGCTTCTCTCGCCGACGCTCGTCTCGTGCGTGGCATGGCTCAGTTGCTTGAACATACAAGTGATGGTCTCGTTCGCGGCGCTGGCCATCGTCTTCCACGACAAGGCGTTGGACGGCGGCGCGTTCCGCCCGTCGCGAACCGCCGCCGCGTGCGTCCTCCTGTTCCTCGCCCTCGTCTCCTACGAGTGCGCCGTCGCCGTTGCGCCGATCCTGCTCGCGTTCGACTGGATTCTCCGTCCGGAACGCCTGCGAAACCGCCGGGCGTGGATTCCCCACGCGTTCTACTGGACTGTCGTGTTCCTCTTCCTTGTCCTGCGCCACTTCTCGGGCGCGGTCGGCCAGGCGGGCGGACGATGGATCGAGGCCACGCGCGGACAGCTGATCGTCTCCTCCCCGTGGTTCGCGATGCAGCACCTCGCGAGCTGGTTCTGGCCGTTCGGACGATTCTCCGTCGGCGGAAGCTACGTCTGGGGCGAGGTGTCCCCCGCGGTTCTCGCGGCGTGCGCCGTGACGGGGGGCTCCGTCCTCGCGCTGGCGTTCGTCCTCCGGAAGCGGCGTCCGGCGCTCTCGTTCTCCGTCCTTTTCGCCGTCCTCGCCCTCGCGCCGGTCTGCAACTGCCTCGGGCTCGGGAACGGTCCCTACGGCGACTACTACCTCGCGCTCGCCTCCGTCGGACTCGCGGCGGGAAGCGTCGAGATTGCGTGGTGGCTCGCGGAGGCGAGAGGCCGCTGGCGGATTCCGGCGCTTTCCGCCGTGGCGGCGTTCGCGCTCGTCCGCGCGGCGGCGGTGCCGGAGGCGGCGCGGTGGGCGCATCTCTGGACGAGCGACGATCTGGCTTTCGCGGAAGCGGCCCGGAATTTCCCCGACTCGCTCCAAAACCGGTGCGGTTCCATTTTCGGCCTGATGGCCGAAGAACGTTGGGACGACGTTCTCTCCGTTGGAAACCGGATCGAGCAAAAGGTCGGACCGGACTCTCCACGGATGGCCGGCGTCTACTATTCCCGTTTCGCCCACGCGCTCGGCGTGACGAAGGACCGGAAGACCGCAACCGAAATGCTGGATCGTTTCGCCGCGGTCACCGATCCGGAGGAAACCGGAAAATTGGTCCTGTTCCATCGCGGCCGCATTTTTGAAGCGCTCGACGGAGATAAGGAAAATGCCGAAGAGTATTACGAGGAAGCATTAAGCGGACATTGGGACGTCGGTCTCGTCGCCTGCGCGGACCGGCTCGCCCGGCTCAAGGCGCTCCGGGGGGAGCGGGCCGAGGCCATCGCCCTCTGGGAGAAGGCCCGGACCGTCGAGCCGGACAACGTGTCGGTCCTCTGGAACCTCGCGATCGCCTACCGGAATTCCGGGCAGCCCGAGAAGTCCGCGGAAATGCTGGAAAGAGTCCGCGTCTTGACGGGTAATCCGGACTTGGGAAAAGAATAGCGCCCGAGGCCGGCGGGCGGGACGCCGGCCCCGGTCGCGTAATGAAATTCGCGCTTGCAATGCAACAATTTTTCTGCTAGAATCCATGGCCATTCCTCCGATCCACACCCCGAACCACCCCGATGGACACGCCGCGCGGACAGGGCTTCACGCTCGTCGAGATCATGATCGTCGTCGCGATCATCGGCATCCTCTCGGCCATCGCGATTCCGAACTTCGTCCGGAATCGGAACGAGGCGCAGCGGAAGGCCTGCATCGCGAACATGAAGCTCATCGAGACGTCGGCGGAAAACTGGCGGACGGAGAACAAGATGGAGCTGATTGGCGACGACTGGAAGACGAAGCTCCTCGGCTCCACCAACTACATCGAGATTGAGCCGAAGTGTCCGGCGGGAGGTACCTACTCGGTGACGATCGACGGCACGTCGGAGGCCGTCGAGGTCGTCTGCTCGCTCGCGGCGAACCGGCAGCACGTCATTCCGCCGGACGAGTGAAACCCGGCCTCGCGCGCCGCGGCGTAGCCGCGTCGCGCGGGCCGGATTGGGATGGCGGCGCGCGTTGCGCGCCGCATGAAAAATCGTTCTTGACAATCAATATCAATATGATATTATCCACGTCATGCAACGCCAATCCACATCCCGGAAGGACGTCTTCTGGCTTTCCGGCGAGATCAAATCTCCGCCATTCTCGGATCTTGCCAGACAGGAAGCAGGCCGCCTGATCGGTTTGCTTCAAGACGGAGAGACCATCGGAATGCCGCACGCGAGACCGATGCCGGCAATCGGACGCCGGTGCCTGGAATTGCGCGTGGTCGACAAAAACGCGACGTGGCGGATTGTCTGCCGAACGGATCCCGACGTCGTGGTCATCGCGGCGGTGTTCGAAAAGAAAACCCAATCGACGCCGAAACAGGAAATCGAAAACAGCAAAGCACGTCTCGCGGCGTTCGACCGCGTGCGCAACGGAGGAAAACGATAATGGACGCGAAAACGCTCAAACGCCTTGAAAAAGCCGGCTGGTCGCACGGCGACTACGGAGATTTCCTCGGCATGACGCCGGAGGAAAAGGAAATCGTCGAAATGCGGATCGCCGCAACGAAGGAAATCAACCGCCGTCGCCGGGAAGCGGCCGTCTCACAAGCCGAGATGGCCCGCCGCATGGGAACGAAGCAACCGAACGTCTCCCGCTTTCTCAAGAATCCCGGCGCGGCGACGCTCGACACGCTCGTCCGTGCCCTTCTCGCCCTCGGTCTCGACCGCAGAGGCGTTGCCGCGACGCTCGCCCTGTAATCCGCCGCACGATGAGCGAGCTCCCGACAGGCGCTTCCGACGCGCGGTCGTCGCAAACCGTCGCGGCCTCGCGTCCCGCGAGGCCGCGACCGGCTTGCACCGGAACCGCGCTCGAGATCTTCGCCCGGCAGGTGCTCGTATTCCCCCTCCTCGTCGTCCTCCTCGCGTGCGCGTCGTTCCTCTTCGGCGGGACGTGCGCGGCGTGGCAGTGGTGGACCACGGTCGCGGCGGTCGTTGCGGTGCCGTTCGTGATCGAGCCCGAAGACTTTTCGATCGTTTGAAGGAAGCGCAAAAACACGATTGCCGCAGGAATCATCCAAGATGAAACGCCCCACGAACGATGTGAAAAGCGAGGAGAACCGCATGGTAGCGTCTGACAGTGCCGGCTCAATTCGCAAAAAGGATCTTTTCATCCGTTGGTTCGCCCTATGCGTCTTCCTCGTTTGCGTGGCTCTTTACGGATGGAACAGCGATGACGCCTACCACGGCTACATCATGGCGAAACACCTTGCCGAAGGCAAGGGGTTCGTCTACAACGTGGGATATCGCACGACGGCGACGACATGTCCGCTCCTCACGTTGATTCAGGCCTTCGTCTTTCTGTTCACGGACAATCCGGACGTATGCGGGCTTCTCCTCGGTCTCGTGTTTTCCGGTCTGGCCGCCTGGATTCTGTTTTTCCGGTTCTGTCCTTCGCCGGCGACGGTCGTGTGCATGCTCGGACTGACGATCTTCGGCCACTGCTTCATGACATTTACGACTTCCGGCCTGGAAAACTCCCTGTTGTTTTTCCTGGGAGCCGTCTTCTTCGATGTCTATTGCAGGCATCCGGTTCTCGGAAAAGGGCGACTGTTCCTTCTCGCCCTGCTGATGGCGCTGCTCGCCATGGCGAGAACGGATTCCGTCCTGATCTTCATTCCCATGGCCGTCTGGGCGTATCTTGTCCGGACGAGAGTTCCGTTTTGGAGCCGCATCCCCGTCGGTCTCGCGGGATTGTCGCCTTTTGTCGCGTGGACGGCGTTTTCGGTTCTTTACTACGGATTCCCCTTCCCGAACACCTACTATGCGAAACTCCACACGGGCATCCCTTTGGGCGACTACGCAACGAGCGGTTTCTGGTATTGCGTTTCGTCGTGGATGCTCGATCCGATGCTCCTCCTCGTTCCGTTACTGTTCTTCGTCTTTGCTGTCATTGCCAGAGAACGGAGTCTGATTCCGCTGTTTCTCGGCTTGGCCGTTTACGGTGTCTATGTCGTTTCCGTCGGCGGAGACTTCATGGCCGGGCGGCATTTCACGCAACAGTATTTCCTGTCGTTGTGCGGAATCGCGGTTCTCTCGGGGCGCATGATGGTCCGGTCCGGTCGATCGAACGAATCTTGTTCCGGCGAGATTGCCCCTGACCGTCTGTTTTGTTGTTCTCTTGCCGTTCTGGCAGTCTTCGGCCTGTGCTGGAACCGGATTGCCGTTCCGGTCGTCACGGCCCGTTTCCTGAACGTCGAGACGGCCTACGCCACGAAGCGATCCGCCGTGGACGAGCGTGCGTGCTACCTCGAGTGGGAACCGCGGAGCGCTTCCTTGCGGGCAATTGCGGCGGTCCGCCGCGGAGAGAATCCGCGGGAAGGTCTCTGCTCGATGTCCGTCCCCAGCATTCTGGCCGCCCGTCGGGCGGGTCTTGCCGGCGTGTGTTTCACGGATGCCATCATGAAAGGGACCACAGTCTGGGAATGCAGGAACCTCGACATGTTGCTGACGGACGTCTTCGCCTTGCCCGATCCGCTTCTTTCCCATCTTGAGGTGGATGTTTCGCATCATTGGCGAATCGGTCACGCACAGAGAAACATCCCGAAGGGATACCAGTTGTCGGTCGGGACGGGCCGGAATTGCATCGAGAATCCTTCGCTCCGGAAATACTACGAAAAGCTGCTTCTTGTGATGACCGGCGACTTGTTCTTTCGAGATCGGTTGAAGACGATTGTCGACCTGAACCGGGGTCGGTACGACCATTTGCTTTCAGAATACGAATTGGAAATGAAACAGGAGTCTGCGAAGACAAAAGACGCTTCCTTCGTTTTGTCCGGAATCTGGAGGGCGATTACCGTCGAACGGAACGCGGACAAAGCCTTTGATCTGCTGGACCGTGCGTCCGACATTGACGCTTCACCCGTCTTCTCGTCTTTGTTGAAGTACTACCGAGGGTGTGTTTTCGAGGAGTTGTGCGGAGACGCAAAAACTGCGGAAGCCGAATACGAGCAAGCGCTTTCCGGAGATTTTACGGTCGATCTCGTTCCCTGCGTGAACCGGCTCGCCCGGCTCAAGGCGCTTCGTGGCGAGTGCGATGACGCAATCCGGCTGTGGGAGAAGGCCGTTCGCTCGGGAGGCGTGACCCGCGACATCCTCTGGAACCTCGCTTTGTCCTATCGGGCATCCGATGCAAAATCAAAGTCAATGACACAACGGAAACCAATTGAAGGACAATAGTTCTAGATTCAAACAAGCTCGACCCGATTGCCCGACATTGCCAGGATTCGCGATATGAAACGGTTTTTCACGGAACAACGACTTGATAGTCTCCAGAAGTATCTCGGCTTCCTTGTCCCTGTCTGTTATGTAGCGATGATGAGTCTCTCCATATCGTCCACGTTGTTCCTTATCGATGACACGCAGGAATTCCGATTCGTTGCGGAAGCCGATTCAATTGTTTCGTTGCTGGGAACAGATACGTTCCAGTTATTCCGGCCAGTGAAGAACCTGATCTTCTTCGCTTTTTCTTTTCTGGCTCCGTTTGGCATTCGCTGGTGTCATTTTGTTGGTATTCTGGTGGGCGCGATTTCCTTTTTTCCTGTCCGCGCTCTGTGCAGGCGAATCCTCGGTTCGGAGCAGAAAGCGCTTCTGGCCGCTTCGATTTGGATGTTCTCCCCGACTCTCGTTTCGACCGCGGCATGGCTCAGCACCGTGAACATTCTCGTGATGGTCGCCTTCGCTGCAGGGGCCGTCGTTCTCCACGATTCGGCATGGGACGGCAATCGATTTCGAAAATCACGCATTCATTTTGCAGGTCTTTGTTTGTTGTTTTCTCTTCTTTCCTACGAATGCGCGGTTTCCGTCGTTCCGTTGCTCGTCTTTTTCGATTTCTACCTCCGTCCCGGTCGGCTTGGAACGAAGGATGCCCGTACGGCGCACGCGTTCTACTGGGCTCTCCTTATTCTTTATCTCCTCCTTCGTCACATCGGTTCAGCAAGAGTGGTTTCGACCGGCATGGGCGGCGTTGAAGCAACGAGACTCCAGACCATCGTGTCTTCTCCGTATTTTTTTCTTCAGCACTATCTCCTTTGGTACTGGCCTTTTGAACATCTCTTTATCTCCGGTTCCTACCGTTGGGGAGATGTTTCTGTCTCGAAACTAGCCGCGTATTGGATGGTTCTGCTTTTGTTGACAGGTTGGTGCCTATCATGGATTCGTAAAGAATCCATTCGGAAATATTGTCTTCTCGTATTTCTTCTGGGTTTTGCGCCGACAAGCAACTGTCTCGGTTTCGGAAACGGTCCTTTCGGAGACTACTACATGGGATTGGCGTCAATCGGTCTTTCCGCGTGGACTGCGGACTTTATCCTTTCGCCAAAAGGCGAAGCGGGGTGGCGACGTTGTTTCGGCTTGTTCCTTGCGGTGGTGCTTGCCGGGACGCGCATTTGGGGCGTTGCTGAAACGATGTCTTGGGCTATGGCGTGGGGAAATGGTACGGAAGTCATAGAGGCGAGCGTCCGGAACCATCCGGAGTTCTTTTCCAACAAAAAGGTCCTGGCCTTGATGGAGTTCAGCAGAAAACATTACGAAGAAGCGCTCCGCCTCTGTCGCGAAATTGAAGATGCAGTCGGGCCGGATTCCCGCCACATGGCGACCGTTTTCGCCCTTCGCGGCACTTACGAAATGGAAGCAAACCACAACGCGGACGCAGCCTTTCGGCTTTTTGACGAAATGCTCCGCGTCGATTCCTCGGAGGAAAAGAAGAAGGAATGGCATTTCCACCGCGGTCATGTCTTCGAAATTCTGCAGCACGATACGCAAGCTGCGGAACGGGAATACGAAATGGCCGTCTCGGGCAAACTTCCCAACCTTGGAGCCGCCCACAGGCTGGCTCTTCTCAAATCAAAACTCGGAAAGCAGGATGCGGCGGTTGCCCTTTGGCAACGGATCGTGAGAATCAAGCCGGATGACGAAGAAGCGCTTTGGCACTTGGCCATGGCCGCTCGCAAAAACGGGGACGAGCGACTTGCCACGAAGTACGAGACGCGGGCTTTGAGGATAGGCGGTAGATAGCATGCAGTTCACTCGAATCTTCGACGCACGACCGCGCGAGACTGGGGGAGCCCGCGAAACGCGGCCTCCGGGCCTCGTGCGCGATGCGTTTGAAACGTTCGAGCGCCAGGTGCTGGTGTTTCCGCTGCTCGTGGTTTTGCTGGCCTGCGCGTCGTTCCTCTTCGGCGGGCATTGCGCGGCGTGGCAGTGGTGGACCGCGCTTGCGGCGGTCGTCGCGGCGCCGTTCGCGCGAAGGAAGAGGTTGCGCGCGGCGCTGGGAGCGACAGCTCTTTTCGCGCTGCTCCTGATCGCGCTTCGGTGGCTGGTCCCTCCCTTCGTCTGGGACTCGATGGAGAGGCCCGACATGCCGGCGTACCACCTGCCGATGGTGCAGCTGCTGATCGAGGGATGGAATCCCGTCTCGGACCCGATGGCGGAGGAAATCACGGCGTCGCTGGGTCTCGACCCGTGGGGGATGGCGCCGCTCCATGTGGCATTTCTTCCGAAGACGCTCGCCGTCTTCTCGGCGGTGGCCTACACGTTCGTCGAAGACCCCCTCGCGCTGACGTTTCCGCTGCCGGCATTGCTGTGGCTGGGCGTCCTCCTGTCCGGCGTCCGGGCATTCCGCGGCTTCGCGCGGTGGGCGCTCGTCGCGGCGCTGGTCTTCGTGCTGCCGGCGGTCGCGTGGCGTCTGCCGGTGGACTCGTGCGTGGCGTTCGCGTCGTGCGGGCTCCTGCTCGCGATGCAGGACGCGCTGCGGCGGAGGAAGTGCGACTGGATCGCGTTGACGGTCTGGGCGGCGTGGATGGCGACGCTAAAGCTGAACGGGATACTCGCCCTGTCGGTTTTCGCGGCGGCGTTCTTCGTCGCGACGGTCCGGAGGGAGCGCGGCGCGTGGAAGGCGTGGACGGGGCGCTTCGCGGCGTGGACCGCCGCCGTGGTGCTCGTGGCGGGGACGGTCTGCTGGAATCCGATCGGAACGTCGTGGCAGACCTACGGCCATCCCCTGTATCCGTTCATGACCGCCGACGCGGAACGGTTTCCCGCGAAGGATCTGACGTGGGACGTCGGAAGCGGAAACGACGACTGGCGGGAAATGGGCCGATCCGGCCGTTTCGCCCACGCCTACCTGTCGCCGCGGGCGACCCTCGCCTTCTACCGGCGGAAACTGGATCGGCCGGAATTCGAACCGGACTGCGAGTGGTGGCACCAGGGCCTCCTGCCCGACGGACGCGTGAGGGCGGCGCTGTGGCTGATGTTCGCCGTTCTGCTGTTTTTGCCGATGGGTCGACCATTCGGAATCGGGGGGCTGCTGCTGCTTGTATTCGTCCCGGACGCGATGGTCGGCTACACGCGCTACCAGCCGTGGCTCTCGGCATTGGGGTGCCTGGCCGTCGCGCTTGCGGCGGAACGGGCGGAAGCGCGGATTGACGCGCGGCTTGCGCGCGGACTTTCCGCCGCGGTCGCCGCCGCGCTGTTTCTCGCGGCGGCGGTCGCGTGCCCCGACTGGGCGCGGAACGCCGCGTGGAAGGCGAAGGAGGCCGGGATTGTCCGCGAACGGATCCGCCCGCTCTTCTGGGGAGATCCCAAGGCGCGATACGAGGCGTCCTTCCGCGCGCGGAACTTCGCGGCGCGATACAACTACCTCACGTGCATGGAGAACCGGACGAAGCTGCTCGTGAGGCAGCTCGGCCGCGAAGGGAGGACCGTCGTGGAGCCCGCGGAGAACTGGCGGCCGTTCCTGAAGATGAACGTCGACTGGGATGAGCGGAACTGGCATCGCGGAGATGCCGCAGCGGAGCCGCCTCCGCCCCCGCCGCCGCCCGAGAAGGAAGAGCGGTGGGAACAGACGCCGTTCGGATATTGGGTGCCGGCGGAATAGGGCGGCCTTGCGCGGCGTGGCGGGTGTGGCACCCCGCCACGCCGGCGGCGCTCGTGCGGCCCGTGCGAAGCGCGGTCCCGCACGCAATCTTTCCGGGTGGTTGCCTCGGGTTTTCGCATCTGTTAGAATCCGGGCCATGAATGAAATTCCGAAGGGTTTCACGCTTTCGGTCGTCGTTCCTTGCTTCAACGAGGAGCGGACGCTGGGGAAGCTCGTCGAGGCCGTGAAGGCGGTGGCGATGAGGAAGCAGATCATCCTCGTGGACGACGGGTCGACGGATGGTTCGCGCGCGGCGATGGAGGCAATCGAGGGCGACGCGGACAATGAGATCGTCCGGCTGTATCACGAACAGAATCGCGGCAAGGGCGCGGCGCTGCGGACGGGATTCGCGGCGGCGACGGGCGACGCGACGATCGTCCAGGACGCCGACCTCGAATACGACCCGGCGGAATACCCGCAGGTGCTCGCGCCGATCCTCGCGGGAAAGGCGGACGTCGTCTTCGGCTCCCGTTTCATGGGCGGCGCGCCGCATCGCGTGCTCTACTACTGGCACAGCGTCGGGAACAGGATCCTCACCACGCTCTCCAACTGGTTCACCAACCTGAACCTCACGGACATGGAGACCTGCTACAAGGTCTTCCGGACGCCCGTCCTCAAGGAGATCCTCCCGTCCCTCCAGCAGGACCGATTCGGCTTCGAGCCCGAGATCACCTCGCGCGTCGCCCGCGCCGGGCTCCGCATCTACGAGGTCGGCATCTCCTACAACGGCCGCACCTACAAGGAAGGCAAGCACATCGGCTGGAAGGACGGCTTCCGGGCGCTGTGGTGCATCGTGAAATACCGCTGACGGGGGAAACCCGGCCTCGCGCGTCGCGGCGGAGCCGCGCCGCGCGGGCCGGATTGGGATGGCGGCGCGCAAGCGCGCCGCAAGAGCGGATGCGAGCCGGAGCCGCTCCGGAGCAGGGCAACACAAACACATCCTGTCCATCCTGCAAATCCTGCAATCCTGTCGAAAACGCGGAGCAGGACCGGCTCCTGGCGGAGCAGGGAAAAACAAATCACGGAAGGCCGGCGGGCTCGGCGCGGAGGGCGTCCAGCTCGCGCGAGACGAAGAGGACGGTCGGGTGGTCGGGGGCGACGCGGCGCGCCGTCTCGAGGAGCGCGGCGAGGGCGGGGGCGTCCTTGCGATCCCGGGCCGATTCGGCGAGGTGGGAGAGGGCGTCGAAGAAGGCGACGTATTCGCCCTCGTTCAGGGCCTCCCGTCCGCGCACGAGCTCCACCGCGGCACGGAACGCCTCCTCCGCCTTCGCGTCGTCGCGGACCGTTTCGGCGCGATAGGCCAGCCCGAGCGTGTCGGCCAGCTCGATCGACGAGGGGTTGAGGCGCCGCCCCTCCTCGGCGATGCGCAGGGCGAGCTCCTCGTCCTTCAGCATGCGAAGCGCGACGTGGAAGGCCGAGCCCCACGCCTCGACGTTGTGCGGGTCGGCGCGCGCGGCCGCCCAGAACCAGGGCATCAGCTCCACCGAGCGCTCGCCGTCGAGGTGCCGGTGGACCTCCGGGGCACGGATGCCGGCGTTGATCCAGCGCCACGGGTCGGGGCCGTGCGGCTCGTGTTCGTCCTCTTCGTGTTCGTCCTCGTGCTCGTCGTGGTCGTGCTCGTTCTTCGCCGCCTGGCACTCCTCGCACGTCTCGCCCTCCCCGTGCTCGTGGTGGTGGTGATGGAGGTCGTGCATGTCGGAGACGCCGCCGTGGAAGTAGACGTCGGCCTCGCGGACCATCGCGCCGGCGAGGTCCTTCCGGGCGTCGCCGAGCAGGACGGCGAGCAGATCGCCGCCCTCCAGGCCCTGCGGGCGGCGCGCGGCGTCCGCCCGCGCCAGCAGGCCCGCGCACAGCGCGGC
>CAMVRE010000046.1 GCA_947169825.1 uncultured Verrucomicrobiota bacterium
CCTGGACCGGCGGCTGCGTGGCGGTCCCGAAGGACGTCATGCTGCGCGTCATGCGGAGCGTCCGCGCGGACTGCGTCGTCGTGATCGGCTCCTTCGAGAACCTGGGCGCGAGCTGGTAGCGCGCGACTACTTGACGAGAATGACCGTGGGCGGCTCGTAGAGCTTCACGAAGGTCGCGACGAGGGAGACCGGGCCGGTGGAATCGACGACGATTTCCGCCGCCTCGGCGGAACCGGCTTCGATCCAGTCCGTGTCGCCTTCCCAATGGTCGAACGCATAGCCGGCGATCGGCACGGCGGCGAACGCGACGACGTCGAGTCCGTCCTGGTTTACGGTCGCCGAGACCGAACGGCCGGCCGGGCCGCCGTTCACGCGGACGCGCCCGCCTTTGTCCGCCGTCGCGGAGAGCGTGACCAGAAGCGTGTCGTTTTCGTCGAAGGTCCAGCCGTCCGGCAGGGGCGAGACCTCCGCCGTCGTCTTCCCGCCGAAGCGCACGGCGTCCACGGCGGCGTTGACCTTGATCTCGGCCTCGGTCAGCACGCGGTCGTAGAGGCGGAAGACGTTGTAGGTGCCGCGGAAGGCCATCGCCGGGCGGGAGATGTCGCCGCCGATCGTGCTGTTGCACGTGTCGACGAGGGTTCCGGAGAGGGCGTTCGACATACTCTGCGACATCGTGCCGTTCTTCCAGACGGTCTGCGCGCCCGGTTCGCTCGTGGCGGCGATCGACGCCCATTCGCCGGCTACGACCTTGATGTCGGCATATTCCTGGCTCACGGCGGAGCCGCCGCCCGTCAGGTTGTGGTAGAGGCGGATGCGGCCGTCGCTCACGCCGCCCGAGTTGTGCTCGATGGTGATTCCGTTGGCGTCATACTGCCCGAAGAAGCACTGGCGAACGTTGCTGCGCGAGGGCGTGACGGCGAACTGCGCGGTGAAGGTCTTGGAGGCCGTCGTGGGGGCGACGGTGCCCGGACCGAGCGAGACGGGATGGCAGTCGGCGGCGTTGACCCAGCCGTCCGCCGCCCACGCGACGTTCGCGGCGAGCGTGCCCGTGTTGCCGTTGCCGGTGAGGTCCGCCCACGCCGTCGCGGACGGATCGTGCGTCCCCGTGCCGGCGTTGTCGACGCCGTCGAAGTGCGCGACGAGGCCGCGACGGACGCAGGAATAGGCGTTGAGGCCGACGGTGCGATGCCGGAAGACCGCGACGAAGCGCGCGCAGGTGAGCGCCTCCGCGGAGACGTTCGCGTCGCGCACGGAGCAGCCGGGCGCGAGAAGGTCCGTGTCGCCTTCCCAGTGGTCGAAGACGTAGCCGGCGGCGGGCGTCGCGACAAGCGACACGGTCACGCCGATCGCGACGGAGGCGGAGGCCGATTCACCAGCGGCGCCGCCGTTCGCGGAGACGGTCCCGCCCGTGCCGTCCGCGGCGGTGGCGGCGGCGGCGACGGTGGCGCGCAGGCCGTCCGCCGCGTCGAACGAGAAGCCGCCCGCGAGCGTGAAGTCGGCGGGCGACGCGCCGCCGAAGCGGATGGCGTCCACGGCGGCGTTGGCCGTGACCTCGGCCTCCGTGAGGACGCGATCGTAGAGCCGGAAGGCGTGGTAGGTTCCCCGGAACGCCATGTTGGCCCGGTTGAACTCGCCGCCGAGGACGCTCGGGCAGTCCGTCGAGGGCTTGGCGAACGGCGTCGTGTTCGTGTAGACCGTCTCGGAGCCGACCCACGCGATCTGGGTGGAAGGCGTGACCGAGCACGAAAGGGACGTGAGGACGTTCCTGGGGACGACGGCCGGGGACAGGTAGTCGCCGCCCCAGGCGCAGTAGAAGCGGACGCGGCCGGCGGACGTGCTGCCGTTGTTGTGCTCCAGCGAGAAGCCCCCGGGCTGGTTGTATTGGCCGAAGAAGCACTCGCGCGCGGTGTCGCGTGTCGGGTTGCACGCGATCTGCATCGTGAACGCGCCGGAGCCGAGCGTCTCGGAGACGGTGCCGGAGGGAAGCGTCACGGGCTTGCCGTCCGAGGCGTTCTCCCAGCCGTTCGAGGTCCACGAGACAAAGGCCGCCACGGCGCCGTCGCTGCCGTTGCCCGCGAGGTCGGTCCAGACGTTCGTCGCGTCGTCGTGGAGGCCGAAGCCGGCGTTGTCGATGCCGTCGAAGTGGGCGACGAGGCCGCGCCGCACGTATGAGCGGGACGTGAGCGCCGAGCCGTCGCCCGCGTCGCCGCCCGCCGCGCGGAAGACGGCGACGAGGTCGAGCGAGGAGTGCGCCGTGACGACGATCGAGGCGTCGGTCTGCAGGCCGGACGCGATGGCGTCCGTGTCGCCCGACCAGCGGACGAAGAGAAGGCCCGCCGCCGGCGTCGCCTCCAGCGCGACCGTTCCGTATTGCTTCGCGGTCCTCGACGCCGAGGCGCCCGCCGCGCCTCCGCCCGCCGAGACCGTGCCGCCGGGCGCGCCGTCGACCTCGCCGGCGGTCGCGCGGACCGTGACGCACAGGTCGCCGTCCCCGTCGAACGAGTATCCGCCGCCGAGCGTGAAGTCGGCCGGATCGGCGCCGTCGAAGCGGATGGCGTCGATCGCCGCGTTCACCTTCACCTCGGCCTCGGGGAGCGCGCGGTTGTAGGCGCGGAAGGCGTGGAAGACGCCGCGGAATGCCATGTTCGCGCGGTACGTGTCGCCGCCGATCACGCTCGGGAAGCCGGACGCCGCCGCGGCGAAGACCGCGTCGTTCGTCCAGGCCTCGGCGCCGTTCCGCCAGTAGGCCTGCTCGGTCTGCGTCGCCGACACCGAGACGGACGAAAAAGCGTCCTTCGGGATCGCGACGGGCGAAAGCGTCGAGTAGCGGGGATTGCCCTCGCGGAAGAGGCGCAGGCGCCCGGCCGAGGTGTCCCCGTCGTTGTGCTCGACGGCGATGGTCCCGTTCTGGTTCGCGTAGTCGCTGAAGAACGCCTGGCGCACGTCGTCGCGCGCCGGGACGCAGGCGAACTGGATCGTGAATGCGCCGAGCGAGAGGGCGTCCGCGAGGCGGGTGCCGACCTGGACCCCGGAGCCGTCCACGGCGTTCGTCCAGCCGTCCGCCGCCCACCCGAGGTTCGAGGCGAGCGTGCCGTCGAATCCGTTGCCGGAGAGGTCGGCCCACGTCGCGGCGGTCGAATCGTGGACGCCCGTGCCGGCGTTGTCGATGCCGTCGTAGCACGCGACGAGGCCCTTCTGCACGTAGGAACGCGAGGACACGCCCGCACGCGCGCCCGGCGCGAGCAGGAAAACCGGAAGGACCGAAAGAAGAAGGAACTGGGGTTTCATGACGCGCTTTATCATACCCCTTCCACCCCTGCGAAACAAGTATGATTTCTTCACAGTAAATTACGTTATTTGCTCAAATTTCCCTTGCGCGGAGAAGCGGAATCCACTAACATGTTCCGCCGTGAAAGCGCGCAACGTCATGCTGATGGTCGACCCGCCGATCCCGGCGCGGTTCGAGGGCATCATGCGGCACGCCCGGGCGCGCGGCTGGCGCGTCACGGTCGCGAACCGCCTCGTCCGCGCGCCGCGCGGGTGGGACGGCGACGGCGCGATCGTCACGCTGCGACGCGATGCGGCGGTCGTGCGGTTCGCCGAGGAGCTGGTGCGGCGCGGCATCCCCGTCGTGGACCTCACGCTGCACCGGCCGGACATGGCGCTGCCCCGCACGATACCGGACTACGAAGGCGCGGGACGCCTCGCCGCCCGCCATTTCCGCGACATCGGACTCAAACGGGCCGCATGGTTCTCCGCCGAATGGTCGAACGTGCAGCGCCTCTTCTTCGCGGGGCTCGCCGCGGGCATGGGGAAAACGCCGGCGCGCATCGTGCTGGCCGATCTCGTCCCGCGATCACGGCTCGACGATCCGGACCGCTTCGCGGCCGCGCTCGCGCCGCGTCTCCGCGCGCTCCCGAAACCGGCAGGCCTGCTCGCCTACAACGACGAAGAAGCCGCGCGCCTGCTCGGACTGTGCCTGGACGAAGGGCTGCGCGTTCCCGACGAACTCGCGATTCTCGGGATCGGGAACGACGCGTTTCTCTGCGAAAACCAGATCGTTCCGCTTTCCAGCGTCGAGGACGACCTGGAACGCAACGGCTACGAGGGCGCCGTCCTGCTGGAGCGCCTCATGGACGGCGCCGCGCCTCCGCCCGAGCCTCTCGTCGTCCCGTGCCGCGGCGTTCGCGCGCGGCGCTCGACCGACACGCTCGCGGTCGCGAGCCCCGTGCTGCGCCGGGCGCTGCAGATCCTGTCCGCGCGCCTCGCGAACCCGCCGGGGATGGCGCAGCTGGCCGAACGCGTCGGCGTCTCGCGCGCCACGCTCGACCGCCTCTTCCTGCGCGAGCTCGGCCGCCCGGCGCACGCGGAGCTGCTGCGCCGCCGCCTCGCGCGGGCGAAGGAGCTGCTGCGCGACCCCGCGGTCTCCGTCGCCGAGGTCTCCCGCCGCTGCGGCTTCTGCAATCCCGGCTACTTCGCCGCCGCCTTCGCCCGCGCGGAGGGCGCCACGCCCCGGCGCTGGCGCCGCGGTGAAACGGGCGCGTAGCGCGCGCCGCGGCATCGCTTGACCGTCGTCCGCGCGAGGGTGTAGGATTTGCGTCATGAAACGAATCCTCCCCCTGCTGCTCCTCCCACTCTTCGCAACCGCCGCGGACGAATACGCCGGCGCGCAGCTGCCGATCGTCTTCGCCGGGCCGAGGTCGTTCATTCACGACTACAAGCACGACGCGCACGAGCTGATCGACCGGCGTTTCATCTATCTCGACAACTACACGGGCAAGCTGGACTGGGAACGGGTCTATCCGATCTACGACGCGGGCTCGCCCAAGCTCGTCACCTCGATCCTGATCCAGGGCGCCGGCGACGCGGAAAACTACAACACGAGCCGGCTCGGGAAGTTCCGCGTCTACGGGTCGAACGACATGGCCGACTGGACGCTCTTCTGGGAAGGGCATTCCATGACCGTCGGAAATACCGAATACATCCGACTCGTGCGGGATCCCGCCACGGGCGCGTCGTCCGCCTGGAAGCTCGTCAAGCCGTCGTCCGCCGGACAGATGCCCGTCATGGCCACCGCCGAGAAGAAGGCGGACTACGACGATTCGGACTATCCCTGCGCGACGCGCTACCGCTACTACCGGATCGAGTCGAGCCCGGATGCCGACTTCCGGACCGTCAACGCCGGCGAGTTCTCGCTCTGGACGCCAGACCTGTGCGTGTTCGCGAAGCGCCCGGTCGTCGCGACGAGCCTGTCCGCGCTCGATTCGCCCGACGACCCGGACGGCGTCTCGTTCCGCGGGACGCTGACCCTGGCACCCGCCGGCACGGCGGACGTCCTCGTCGCGATCGACAAGGCGGACCACGGCGCGGACCTCGCGGCCTGGCGGGCCGCCGGCGCGCGCGTCGAGACGCTCGCGACGGGGCTCGCCTCCGGCGCGGACTTCTCCGCCAAGGTCTCCGGCCTCGGCAGGGGAATCTGGCACACGCGCACGTTTGCCGTGTCGGGGAGCGACGTCGCCGCCTCGCCCGTCACGTTCCGCATCGCCGTCGGGACGGCGGCCGAGTATCCCGCCGCGCACATGTCGGGCTTCAACGGCCCGGCGATGTACAACGGCGACCTCGGTAGCTGGGTCGACAAGGACGACGGATACAAGGCCGTCTTCGTCTTCGACTGCACGGACATGACGGACCGCTATCCCGTCGCGATCCGCTACTGGTGCCGCGTCGGAACGCTGGACGTCGAGAAGCTCAGAGGCCGCACCGCCGTCGTGTCCGCCACGTCGGACAGCATCGATTGGCCGGACTCTGAAACCTCTGTCTCGGCGTCCCCCCGCGTCGTTTCGTGGGATTCCGCGAACACGCAGTCCTCCGCGAACTGGACGACGGTCGAGGACCTTTCCTGGACGCAGATGGACTGGATGGACTGCTGCTACGACGTCGTGCTGCCCGAGAACGTCGCCCGCACGGCGAAGTATCTCAGGATCACGAACGTCTCCATGGGCCACGCCCGCGAGTTCGAGGTCCGCACGCTCAAGAAGGGCGGCCTCCTCCTGCTGATGAAATAGTCCCCCTCGGCGGCTGTGGCGGGGTGCGGCGCACCCCGCCACGGCCGCGTGCGAGTCGGCCTTGTGGCGGCGCGGGTTCTCCGCGCCGCCCAAGGCCGACGAAACGCGCGTCGCTTGACCGTCGTCCGCGCGCGGGTGTAGGATTTGCGCCATGAAGCATGACACCGTCAGACTGTCGAGCGGCACGTGCCGGTTCGTCGCCCACCGGGGCCTTTCGGGACTCGAAACCGAAAACACGTGCGCGGCCTTCCTGGCCGCCGGCCTTCGCGGCTACTGGGGGATCGAGACGGACGTCCACCCGACGCCGGACGGACGATTCGTCTGTTCGCACGACCGCGACCTCCGGCGCGTCTCGGGCGTCGCCGGCTTCGACGTGCGGACGCGTCCGTCCGCCGAAACCCGGTCCGTGCCGCTGCTCGACCCGGACGGCGAGACGCGCCGCTCCGACCTGCGCGTCCCCTTCTTCGAGGACTATCTCGCGATCTGCCGCAAATACGGCCGCGTCCCCGTCGTCGAGCTCAAGGACGGCCCGTTCGACCTGCGGACCGTCCGCCGTCTCGCCGCCCGCGTGCGCGAGGCGGGCCTCCTCGACCGCGCGGTCTTCATCGCCTTCGACTGGGGCGACTGCCTGCGCGCCCGCAAGGTCTGCCCGGACAACGAAGTGATGCACCTGGTCGGCGGCGGCGGCGGTCAGAGGACCCTTGCGGAGCACGTCGCGCACCGCATCGGCGCCGACTACCGCCACGACCTGGTCACGCCGGAGCTCGTGGCGGCGTTCCACGCCGCCGGCCTTCGCGTGAACGCCTGGATCGTCGACACCCTCGCCGACGCCGCCCGTCTCCTCGACGCGGGCGTCGACCTGATCACGACGGACATTCTCGAAGAAGCCCAAGGGGCATGAACGGCGCCGCGGAGATCCTGCCGCGCATCGGCTTCGCCCTGCGCCTAACCGCACTCCCGGACTTCACGGGGCCGCCTCGGGAGGCCGTGGTGGCGGACGGCGGGATGTCCTCCCGGACCGTCGAGGACGCCGGGGGCGGCGCCGTCCGCATCGTCTGGCGCGGCCATCCGCTCTGCGGCGCGGCGTTCGCCGTCACGGCCGAGCTCGCCCCGGCGCCCGACGGCGACGGCTGGGACTATTCCTTCCGCTACGACGGCAACGCCTCGGGCCTCGCCGTGGAGGCCGTCGAGTTCCCCGTCCTGGCCGTCCCGCGCACGGACGCGACGGAAATCTTCTATCCGTGGCTGTGCGGCCGGTTGCGCCGCCCGAAGTGGAGCGCTCTCGAGCCCGGCGCCGAAGTCACCGAAATCCAGGCGACCGGCCTGCACTTCATGGCCGCGCTGAACGGCGCGGACGAGTCCTGGTACGTCGACCAGCGCGGCGACGCGCGGCTGCGCCCGAACTGGGCCGTCGTCCGCAACGGCGCGCAGCCGGGGACCGTGGCGCTCGTCTTCCGCCACTTGCCGGAGGTCACGGCGGCCAACCGCGTCGCGGGGGCGCTGCCGTTCGGCGGCCGGATCGCCACGTTCCGGGGCGACTGGTTCGCGGCGGCCGAGATCTACCGGCGTTGGGCCTGGGAGCAGCCGTGGGCGAAGGCGGCGTTCGCCCGTCCGCGAAATCGCCTGCGCGACATCGCGATCTGGTTCTGGAACCGCGGAGGCGTCGCGGACGTGGAGCCGCCCGTGGAGCGCTTCGCGGCGCTCACGGGACTCCCGGTGGCCCTGGACTGGTATTGGTGGCACAGGATCCCCTACGACTCCGGCTACCCGCACTTCTGGCCGCCGCGCGAGGGCGCGGAGGCCTTTTCCGCCGCCGTGCGGCGCCTCGCCGCGAAGGGCGTCTTCGTCCAACCCTACACGAACGGCGTCAGCTGGGACAAGGAGTCGCCGACGTGGAAGGCAGAGGGCGAGCCCGACTGCATCCTGGAGAAGAGCGGCGAACGCTGGGGGTGGCGGTACAACGTCCACATGCCGAGCTGCCTCGCGGTGATGTGCGGCGACGCGCCCCGCTTCCACGCCCGGATGCGCGATCTCGTGCGCCGGCTGCGCGAATGCGGCGTCCCGGGCGTGTATCTCGACCAGATCGGCTGCTGCACCGTCCGCACCTGCTGGGACCCGGCCCACCGCCACCCGCCCGGCGGCGGCACGGCGATCGTCGACGGCTACCGCGGGATGCTCCGCGACATCCAGTCGGACAACCCCGGGCTGCTCCTCTCCACCGAGTCGGCGCCCGAGTCGTATCTCGACGTCGTCGACTCGTTCATCAACCTCCACCAGAACGAGGAGCGAGCGGCGACGGTCCCCGTGCCGGAGGCCGAAACCGTCCCCGCCTTCCAGGCCGTCTACCACGGCGCCATCGCGTCCTACGGCAGCTACGCCTCGATCGACGGCATCCCGCCCTGGGACCCCGCCTGGCCCGACGACGACCGCTGGACGGAGGAGAAGCCGTGGGAGGAGCTCTACCCCGACCAGTTCGCCTTCGAATTCGCGCGGGGCGTCGCGATGGGCATCCAGCCGATGGTCCACCAGCTGCGGATGCGCCACTTCGACGATCCCCGCTACGCCGCGAACCTCGCCTTCGCCGTCGACACCGCGAGATTCTATTTCGCGAATCGCGACTTCCTCTTCGACGGCACGATGTGCGCGCCGGGGACGCTCGACTGCGCCCGGCGCCCCGTGGACCTCTTCGTCCGCGGCATCTACACCAAGCCCGGCGAAGGCCGCGTCGTGCACCGCCCGGGCGCGCCCGCCGTCTTCCACTCCGTATGGCGCGCGCCGGACGGACGCGTCGCGGCCACGCTCTGCAACTGGACGCGCGAACCGCAGCCCTTCGCGCTCTCGACGCCGGACCTCGCCGCCTCCGGCACCGTCCCCGCCCGCAGCTGGACATTGGCCACGCCGTGAATGCGGACCGGTGAAGATCGCCTGTCTGCCCAGAACCTACTTCGAGGACATCCGCGGAACCTCCGTGGAGACCGGACTGCTGGAGGCGAACCGTGTGATCTCGATCCAGTCGACGAACGGCTGGGACTCCGAGCCGCCGTTCTCGCCGGAGTCGCTTTCGTCGCCGCACCTGCTCTGCCTCGTGTTCGACGACTGCTATGGCATCCCGGACGATCCGGCCGAGCGCGCGAAGCTCGCGCTCTTCACGCACGAGATGGCCGACCGGATCCTCCGCTTCGCGGACGACGGAGCCCTGCCGCTCCTCGTCCACTGCACCGAGGGCGTCTCGCGCGCCGGCGCCGTCGGCGCCGTCCTGAACGAGTACTTCAACCGCGTGATCAGCGACCACGAGGACGACTACCGGTCCTTCTTCGTCCAGAACCGCCGCATCAGTCCGAACCCCTACGTTCTTCGGGTGATGAAGGAAACGCTGGGGTTGTGAGATGGGACAGGATGGATTGCAAGACCGCGTCCAGTTCTTCTAGTTCGGCGCGTTCCCTCTTCGGGAACTGCGCGGCGGGGACCAGGGATTCGTTCTCCTTGAAGAGCGAGGCCAGGTCGGGTGGGAGGACGGTTCGATCGCGCTCGGAAGCGTCACGCTTGGCGGCGAGGACGTCTTCGACGGCCGCGCGCGTGGCGTCGTCCAGGTCGCTTGCGACGAAGAGTTCCGGGAACGGCACGGGCGGCATCGAAGCTCGGGCGACGATCCAGCGGACGGAGAGCGCGGAGCGGAGAGCATAGCAGAGCTTCTTGATCCGGATTGTTCCGTCGGGCGCGAGGTCGGCGAGCGCGGAGCGCTGCATCGCGAGGTGGTGCCACGCGGCGCCGCGCGGGTCGAAGAAGCGCGAGACGAGCGCACGGAGGTGGTCGCCGAAGCCGTCCTGGTCGAGGTAGACGATCGGGCTGCCGAGCCATTCGAGGAGCGGGACGTTCGACTTGGCAAACAGCCGGAGCGCCTTGCAGAGCTCCCACGCGGAGAGGTCAATGTCGCCCGGACGCATCGACTCGAACGTGTCGGCCGGCCTCTCCGCGATGCGCAGATACCAGTCGAGCGGATGGACGTAGATCGCGCGGACGTCCCAGTCGCTGTCGGTCGAGGCGAATCCCCACGCGCGGCTGCCGCTTTCGGCGGCGAAGAGGACGCGCACGCCGCGGGCCTCCTCCTCGGCGCGGAGGGCGTCGAGGACGGCGTCGCGCTTTTCGGGGGAGACGGCGCCGTTCACGGCTGCAGCTCCCGGAGAAGGGCGTCAATGGCGGGGAGGTCCGGCTCCTGTGGCAGCGGACAGGCGTCGAGGCCGTCGCGGATGTCGACCTGGAGGGAATCGGCGAGCGCCATGATGTCGTCGAACGGCCACGCGCCGTCGCGGATGGAGAGGAGGCGGTCGCGCTCGGCGCCCTCGAAGCGGACGATCGGCTCGCCGTTGCGGACAAGGTTCCGGCCGGAGAGCAGGAGGCGCACGAGGTGCATCATGTTCTTCGCGTCGTAGTCGAGCTGCCCCGACTCCTGCGAGACCCAGCGCGCGTCGTTGCGGGTGCGGCGCCAATCCCAGTACTGCCGGTGCGCGCGCTTGGCCTGCGCGAAGGCCGTTTCGTTGAAGAGCAGCATCCCGATGCGCGAAGGGGCGTCCTGGCGCAGCCCGGGCATGCAATACGGCTTGCCGCCGCGGAGCGGACCGCCCGTGGCGGGGTCTCCCCCGGAATGGAGCGCGAAGGCGCCCTCCACGCCGTCGATGCGCGTGATGCGGCAGGCGGCGAGGTCGACGCCGGCCTCGGCGGGGCTGCGCGGCTCGCCGCCGTCCGCGCCGAGGACGACGCGGCAGAACGCCTCGGGCGCCGGCGGCTCCTCGGGCTGCGGGTTCCAGACGCGCTTGTTGCAGCCGCGCGCCTTCTTAATCTGGGCGAGCGCGTAGCCGATGTGCGTGTCCACCGCGCGGCGGGAGAGGAACAGCGCGCGGTTCTCGCGGAGGCGGGCGAAGCGGGGCGTGTCGAGCCGGACGCAGTCCGGCGGCAGCCAGAAGAGCTCAAGCGCGTTCGGGTTCGACGCGGCGGCCAGTTCCGCGAAGCGGCGTAGCGAGTAGTAGACGCGGTCGTTGCGCTCGTCCGCCACCTGCTCCGGCGGCTCGGCGAGCAAGGCATATTCGATGGGTGGGACGAGGAACACGCCACGCAGGTCCTCGTCGCTCCCCGGCCGGTCCGTCCCGTAGGCGCGGCTGCCGACGACGCCGCGGAAGATCACGCGCGCACCGCCGTCGGAATGGAGCGTCTGGAAGGAGTAGTCGGACACGGTGCGGAGTCTATCACGGAACGCCGGACGGCTCAACCGGATCGCCGGACGATTCGCCGTCAGCCCCCGGATTGTTGCCCCGCGGGCAACATTCGGGCGGAGGGGATTGACGGGAGATCCGGGTTCTGGTTGAATCGGGCGCGTGAAACGAACCTCACCGATGCCAGCACCGACGAATCACCCGACAACCTACCTCTTTCCATGACACTCACAAGTCCGATTCTTGCCGCCAAGACCAATTTGAGCTGGTCGATGTCGAGCATCATCATGCTGGTGGCGTTCGCCGCGGGTGGCTTCGTCGGCTGGAAGGTCTATTCGAAATTTGAAAAGCCGGGATTGAGTCCGCTTGACACCGACTTCAAGGCGTTCGCGCTCGCCGCGGTCGCTTTCTTTGCAGTTGTTCTGGGAGTCGGGTATCTGTTGGTCGCCTTGTTTGGATGAATGCTTTCGGTACCATTGTTGAATCGTATTGTTAAACCGCTGAAGTACAAACTTAGAAGGTTACCTTTCACCTCTCTCCAGAATGTCCACCGGATCGACCCATGTGTCTGGATTAACCCAAAGTTTGTCAATCGCCTCAGCTCTTCTCTTGGACTTTGAAACAGCATCAGAAAAACAATTGTCTCCTCGATTGCTCGACTCGTGCTTCGAGATTGATTTCAAAGCAATGACGTTTTTCAAGAGCTGCAATGCTGATTCGCTGTGTCTCCTTTCAACAATTAACATGAGTTCATTCAGGATATCTTTTGGAATTGCGACACGAGTTCCCTCTTCGTCAACTTCGCAAATGATTGAGTCGGTTCCGTCCTCAAGCATAAGTTCGCTCCCGGTGGTCAACTCTCCATCATAATCGCCGTAGGAATTGATTAGTAGTTGGGAGATGTCTTCTGGGAATTTGTAGATGCTGACAAACAAATCTTGTTGGTCATCAGAAAGATACTTTATGGATTCAAAGCACTTGTTCGCTTTATACAACCGATGCGGTCCAATATGATGCGGCATTTTGAACGATTCAATAAACCGCACAAGAGCATTGTAGCATTTTTCTGTCGGACGGCCTGAACTTGAATACTCAACAGCGTTTCTGTCCGCCCCAATGGGCATGCTGTTTGAAATGTCTCGCAACAGAAGAGGCAACGAAAAGAAAAGAGGGTTTTGGAGACTCTTGTCGCATTCGTCCTCCAGTATCCAACTGTTGTAACTTTGCGCCAACCTGCACAAAACTACGGCAATCTCACACTCTTTCAAAAGCAGTTCTTTGCGCATGTTTGAATAAACATTTGACAACAAACTCACCGATTCATCTATGTCCATTTCTGTTTTCCTCCAGTGGCAAAGAGACTATCACACTTTACGCGCCATCGCAAGATGAAAGGGTGATAAAGACATGACAAACAAAGAAATGTTGCTCGCCGGGCAACAAGCGTTCGATGAGGTTTGACTGTTTATTCACAGACGGACAGCGCGGCTCCTTCGCACTTCAGTAAAATCTCGAATTGGCGTGACGACTCACGAGTTCGCGTGTCTGGCGAGGAGTCGTTCGACGGCTGGCAAGTAGTAGAGGCCATGCGTGAAGCAGGCGGCCCAGACACGGTCGGAAGGACTGGCTTCGGAAAAGGCATATCCTGCGAGCGCGAGGAAAGCCTTGGCCGCGGGAAGCGGGAGCTGGGCCGCGAGCGCCATCCGCAGGACGGTGTCCTTGGACGGGTGACACTGTTCGGGGTGCGAGAGCAACTTCGAATACTGGAACCGGGTGATGCCGGCGGCCCGGTAGAAGCGGGGCGCGTCACCATCGAAACGTTCGGCGACGAGCTGTCGCATGCGGTCCGAGAACAGCCGGATGTCCGCCCGCGTGACGGGATTCTCCGTGAAGAACGCGTCGAGTGTGCTTTCGATTTCCTCGGGAGTTGACGGCCGTGGCGGCGGGGCGTTGCGGTTCTCCGCGAATCCTCCGCACGGTTTTCCGTCCTCCATCGCCAGCTGGGCGGTCCGAACGCTTGCGAATCTCGCGCCCGAACCGACGTCCGCGAGACGTCTCCGTTCCATCCACGCCGACCGTGCGGCCGCCGCCTTCTCGGGCGTGTCCAGTGCGGCATCGAGAGCGGCAACGGCCCGTTCCATCCACGCCATTCCGTCCGCGCCGGGAACGATGGGCTCGGGAACGGGCTGGCGGTGTTCGCGGCGATTCATCCAAGTCTGGAAGAGTGATTTCATGTGGGTGATTCTACCACGGCATGGCGCAAACGCAAACGAATGTCGATTCTCTGGCGAGAGCGGCGCCGAGCCGCGAAGCGGCGAGCGTCCGACCGTCGCCGCCCGGCCGCGTCCGCGGCCGGGCGTGCGAGGGGCGTCATAGTCTCGCCTTCAGGCCAGGAATCTCCGCAGAATCCATCTTCGTGAAGCCGAAGCACTTCTTGCCGAGGTCCTTCAGCGAGGCGCCGATCAGGTAGAGGTCGCGGTCGTCGAGGACGAGGAAGCGGTCGTGGAAGTTCTCGTGGAAGCGGAGCGACAGCGACGGATACTGCGCATTGAACTTGGCGACGTCAGCGGGGAGGATCTTCGGACGGGGATTGCCCTTGCGGTCGCGGTGTTCCGACGTGACGACCAGGACCGACACGCCCTTCTGCTTCGCGGCGAGCATGTCCAGCGTCTCCACCGTCGCCCAGTTGTCGACGAGAAGCAGCGACTTCCTCGCGCTCTTCACCAGCTTGTCGACGAACGCCCGAGCGTCCCATAGCTGGCCGTCGTAGAAGATCTTCTGCGGCGGGAAGTCCCCGCCGTCCATCGCCTTGAAGATGGTGTCGAAGCGCTCCTCGTTGCGGGCCTGGTCGGCGATCTGGCGCGTCCGGTCTTCCAGCTGCCGGCGTTCGGCTTCCGCGAGTCTCGCCATCACGGGAGCGATGGAGGCGAGCGCCTTTCGCATGGCGACGAAGGTTTCCATGATGCGGATGC
>CAMVRE010000047.1 GCA_947169825.1 uncultured Verrucomicrobiota bacterium
CGCCCTGCGCGAGCAGCGCGCGGACGGGCTCCGCCGACGCCGCGCATTCGGCGTTTCCGAGGCTTCCCGTGAGGAAGTCGTTCTGCATGTCGATGACGACGAGGATCGTTTTCATGGTTCGCAGGTTCGTGGGGATGACCTTCTTGCGTTCGGGGTGGTTTGTGTTCAACACGGATTGATACTATCAGAAGAATTCTATCATGTCAAGCGAAACGTTCGACACGTCGCGGGGCGAGATTCGCATGCGCCGGCGGGCGCGCGCGTTGCATTGGCGCGGGTCCTGTGCTATCTTCCGCTCCGCCATGAACGACCCCTCCGACATCCGGCCGAACGGCCGCGCGCTCATCCCGTTCCTCGTCTTCGTCGCCTTCTACCTCGGACTCTCGCTCCAGGCCGGAGACTTCTACAAGGTCCCGATGCCGATCGCCTTCGTCGTCGCCTCCGCGGCGGCGCTCTTCCTCGGCCGGCCCCAGACGCTCGCGAAGAAGATCGACGCCTACGCCGTCTCGATGGGCGAGCCGAACATCATGATCATGTGCATGGTGTTCATCCTCGCCGGCTCGTTCGCCACGATCGCGAAGGGCTCCGGCGCGGTGGACGCCGCCGTCGCCATCGCGCAGGCGCTCGTCCCGGCGCGCTTCATGCTCGCGGGGATGTTCCTCGTCTCCTCGCTCGTCTCGCTCGCGATCGGCACGAGCTGCGGCACGATCGCGGCGCTCGTCCCGATCGCCGCGGGGCTCGTCGGTCCGCTCGGCATCGACCCGGCGCTGATGGTCGGCTCGGTCGTGGGCGGCGCGATGTTCGGCGACAACCTCTCGCTCATCTCCGACACGACGATCGCCGCGACGCGCACGCAGGGCATCGAGATGCGCGCCAAGTTCCTCGCCAACCTCCGCATCGCGCTCCCGGCGGCGGCCGCCGCGCTGCTGCTCTACGCCGCGCTCGGCCGCGGCACGGCGGAGCTCGCCGGCGCGCCGGTCGGCTGGCGCGAGTGCGTGCTGGTGCTGCCCTACGGGCTCGTCCTGCTGCTCGCCCTGCTCGGCATGAACGTGATGGCGCTGCTCTTCGGCGGGACGCTCCTCGCCGCGGTCCTCGGCATCGCGCTCCGCCGGATCGACTTCTGGGGCGCTCTCGACCTCGTCGGCAAGGGCACGCTCGGCATGAGCGAGACGCTCATCGTGGCGCTGCTCGCCGGCGGCCTGCTCGGCCTCATCCGCCACAACGGCGGCATCGCGTGGCTGATGGCGAGGATCGGCTCGATGGTCCGCGGCGCGCGCGGCTGCGAGCTCGGCGTGCTCGTCCTCGTCTTCGCGGTGAACCTCTTCACCGCCAACAACACCGTCGCGATCATCGTCGCGGGCCCGGTCGCCAAGTCGCTCGCCGACCGGTTCGGCGCGAAGCCCGAGCGCGTGGCGAGCGTGCTGGACACCGGCTCGTGCATCCTGCAGGGCGTCATCCCCTACGGCGCGCAGCTGCTGATGGCGGTCTCGCTCGCGGCCGGCGCGGGAGTCTCGGTCGGCGCGATCCCTCTCATCGGCCGGCTCTACTACCAGGGCATCCTGCTCGTCGCCGTCCTCGTCGCCATCGCCCTTCCGCGCCGGCGAAACGTCTGATTCCACCCCCGAATCCTCGCGCGTAGTCCGCGGCGGGCGCGTGGCGGGGTCCGCACCCCGCGCCGCCACACCGCTCTCTCCGCGCGCGAGGATGCGCCGCCGCCCGCCGCGGAACAACACACGAACTTCCAACCCCAACACGCCCATGAACGCACGCTCCATCCGTCCCTGCCGCGAAGCGGCCCGTCATTGCGGCGCGCAGCGCCGCACGTCATTCGCGGCGCAGAGCGCCGCGCCGTCCTTGCGCCGCGCAGCGGCGCTCGTCATTGCTGCAGCGGCTCTCGCGTCCGCTCGCGCGCGAGCCGAGGACCCCGCCACGAACGCCCCCGCGCCGCGGGTCGTCGCCTGCGTCGGCGACAGCATCACGTGGGGCGGCGGCGGAAAGAACGCCTACCCGTCCCTCCTCCAGGCCGAGCTCGGCGAGGGCTGGGAGGTCCGCAACTTCGGCGTGAACTCCCGCACTGCGCGGCGCGAGGGCAAGGAGTTCGACCTCCGGCCCGGCGACCTCGACTACCGCAAGACGCTCAGCTACACGAAGTCGCTCTCGTGCAAGCCCGACGCCGTCATCCTGATGATCGGCACCAACGACTCCAAGCCGCCGAACTGGGAGGAGACCGGCGACGCCTTCCGCGAGGGCTACGCCGCGCTCGTCGACGACTACCTCGCGCTCGACCCCCGGCCGGTCGTCGTCATCGGCATCTCCCCCACCGTGAAGGGCGGCGGGTTCACCTACGGCGTCACCGAGAAGATCGTCGGCGGGGGCGTCGTCCCGGTCCAGCGCAGGATCGCCGAGGAGAAGGGCCTCCCGACCGTCGACTGCCGCGCCGTCCTCGACCCGCACATGGCCACCGCGTATTCCGGCGACGGTCTCCACCCCAACGCCGAGGGCAACGCCCTCCTCGCCGCCGCCTTCGCCGCGCGGCTGCGCGAACTGTTCTCCCACGCAGAGGAGAAATCTCACGCAGAGAGCGCAGAGAACGCAGAGTTGGAATCTCACGCAGAGAGCGCAGAGAACGCAGAGCCCAAACCTCACGCGGAGTCCGCGGAGGACGCGAAGTGAGGTTTTCGTCTGGCGTCTGGCGCCTGGCATCGGGCGAGACGCTAGACGCAAGACGACGAGACGACAAGACGACAAGACGACGAGAAATCGACCGCGAAACCTGTCACTAGGGAGCGGCGAAGCCGCGACACCCGGCCGCAGCCGGTGCGGCGGAACGCCGCGCCGTGCAAGGCCCAACGACCATGAAACTCTACCGCCACTGGGTCGCCGAGACCCGCGAAATCGCCGGAACGACGTTCCACCTGCGCGACGGCTCCAACGTCTCCCCCGAGGACGCCGCCGCCAAGCTCGAGCGCCGCGCCGCCATCCTGCGCGCCTCAGAAGGCCGCAATCTCTCCGAGAAGGAATCCGCCGCCGTCCGCGAGGCGCTGCTCGACCTCGGCGGCCGCACGCCCGAGGGCGAATACGAGGCCGCCATCTGCGAGGAGATCCTCGACGAGCCCGACGCCCGCAACGCCGTCACGCGCAACCGCTACGGCGCCGAGGTGCTCAACAGCGAGGACACGTGCTTCCTCGACGTGGACCGCGTGCAAAAAGCCCGGACGCTCGGAACGCGGCTGGTGCGTTTCGCCGCCCCCGCCGCAATCGTCCTTGCCGCGGGTCTGATCGTCGCTTTTGCCGCCAATGCCCATCTGGCATCCGGTCTCCATCGTGTCAATACATCCTCAGGCCTCCTTCTGGCCACGGTTCTCATCGTCCTGTCCATCCTGGCCGTGGCCGGATTCGCCTACGCCCTGACCTCTCCCGTCTTCGAGCGTCCGGACCGCGCCGAGGCGACGCTGCTCGCAAAGGTCCGCGCCCTCGCGGAGAAGCCCGCGTGGCGGGGTCTCGCGGCGCGCGTGTACAAAACCGCCGCCGGCTTCCGCATCCTCGCGCAGGCGGACGGCCTCGCGCCAAGCAATGCGCGCTTCCGGGCGCTCGCGCGGGCGCTGGACGCCGACCGCCTCTACGTGAACCTCTGCGGGAAGCAGGGCTGCTGGCGCGCGCGGCTCACGCCCAAGCCCCGGCGCGCCGGCGTGAAGCGACCGCCGCGCGAGACGCGCTTCCCGCGCGCGCCGGAGGCGGAGGCGCCGTTCGCGGCGTGGCTCGCCGGCTACGACGCGGCATCCGCGGGCTTCGCCGTGTGCCGTCCCGTCGCCACCGTCGGCCGCTTCGTCGAGACCCCCGCCGTCCGCCTCCACGACGACCGCACCCGCTGCGCCTCCTCCCTCCCGCTCGCCTGATTCGACCCCTCCCCAACCCACAACACGCCCATGAACGCACCCTCCATCCGTCCTTGCCGCGAAGCGGCCCGTCATTCGGCGGCAACGCCGCCGCCCTTCATTTGCGGCGCAGCCGCACCCGTCATTCGCCGCGCAGCGGCGCTCGTCGTTGCGGCTGCGGCGGCGCTCGCCACCGCGAGCGCCACCGCAGCGCCGCCGCCCCGCTTCGAGTTCGACGCGGACGGCTCGTTCGCCCTCTTCCAGGTCTCCGACATCCAGGACCAGGGGAAGCTCTCGCAGCGCTCCGCCGACGTCCTGCGCGCCGCGCTCGCCGCCGCGAAGCCGCGGCTTGTGGTCCTCACGGGAGACAACGTGAACACCGCCTCCAACCGACGCGACGCCTTCGCCGGCGCAATGGAGCCGGTCGTCAAGATCTTCGAGGAGTTCCGGACGCCGTTCTGCGTCACGTTCGGCAACCACGACTCGGAGCGCACGGGCGACGACTTCCTCACGCGCCAGGAGCAGTACGACTGGCTCAAGCAGCGCGGCGGGGAGCTCTTCGTCGACCACGACGTGCCCGAGCTCACCGGCGTCGGGAGCGGCTGCATCGAGCTCTTCGTCCCGGGCGCGGAGAAGCCGTCCGTGCGGCTCTTCCCGATGGACTCCGGCGCCTACTCCTCCGGCGGCTACGACGGCTGCCACGCCGACCAGATCGCGTGGTACGAGCGCGTCGCGGCGGACGGCGTCCCGCACCTCTGGTTCCAGCACATCATCGTGCCGGACGCGAACGACACCGGCCTCTTCCGCGCCGCGAAGGAGGGCGAGAAGGGCGTCCGGATGCGCGTGCGCGGCGAGGACGTCCAGGCCGTCCCCTCGGAGGGCGTGCTCGGCGAACTCAAGGAGCACACCTGCCCGCCCGGCTGGGGCGCCTACCGCGACAAGGAGCACACGGTCGAGGGCCGCACGCTCTACGACGCCTGGCGCGCGAACGGCCACCTGGTCGGCGCCTACTTCGGCCACGACCACATGAACACGTTCGACGGCGTCGACGAGAACGGCATCCGCCTCGGCGCCACGAAGGCGCTCACCGTCCACTCCTACAACGACGGCGACCCCGGCCTGCGCCTCTTCGTCGTCCACCCGGACGGCTCGTTCGAGACCGAGCACGCGACCGAGAAGCATCCCTTCTCCGTCCCCGCCGACGGCAGGCCCTACCGCCCCGCCGCGCCGCAGCCCCTCCCGCGCGCCGCCCCGCCCGTCGTCGATCCCTTCCCGCCGCTCGCCTCCTTCGCCCCCGCCGCGCCCGACAAGGGCGGCCTCTACCGCCCCGGCCTCCTCGAGGAACTCCGCGGCTTCCGCCGCTTCGTCCCCGGCCCCGTCCAGGCGCTCTCGAACAAGAACGGCGTCGTGGCGGAGCCAGACGATCCGTCCTTCCCGAACGGCTTTGACATATCCGTCGATACCGTGTTCGCCGTCGCAGTCGAGTCCGTTCCCGCCGATGCGGGTCGGTGGTCCCGTTTCGCGGCGCGGCCGTGGGAGTCCGGCGACCTCTACCGCTACCGCGGGCAGGTCTTCGCGACGAAAGACGGAGACGTGCGCTTCGGCGAGAAGATGTGGGACTTCACGACCGTGAAGCTCGACGGCAGGACCGTCTTCGAGAGCCGCGAATTCAAGACCGCCGACTGCTCCGATGCGATTCCCGTCAAGGCCGGCTGGCACGAGATCGAAATCGTCTTCGAGAACGAGAACGGACGCGCCGGCGCCGCCTGGCCGGACTACGTCGACAAGGGCGTTCCGACCGGCCCCGGCTTCGGCATTGCCAAGGATGCGTCCAAGGCCTCCACCGACCCCGCCGACTACACCTTCCCCGCCGACATCGGCAGGGGCGACCTTTTCCGCGTCCCCGTCGAAGGAGAACCGATCCGCGTGACGGGCGTCCGCCGCAACGGCGACGGCTCCGTCCAGGTCGATCTCGCCTTCGACCATCTCCCCGCCGACGCCCTCTTCTTCGCCGTATTCGCGGACGAAGATCCCGGAACCAATCCCGATTTTTCGCCCAGGGTGCTATCCGGATGCCCTTCGGCCGGGCCCTGCGAGAAGGGCTCGGCGTCTTTCGCATTCCCTTCCGATCCCTCGTCGTCCAAGTTCCTTCGCGTCTACGCGCGGATGCCCGGCGCGAACCTCGTCTGGTGGTCCGACGTCCTCCGCCCGTAGCGCTCCCGCGCCGCCGCAAATTCCCTTGACAAACCGGCGGATGTGATGCAGAATTGTGAATCAATGAAATGGAGCAATGAATCATGACGACGATGACCATCCACGTGGAAGACGACTTCGCCGAAGCGCTGCGGGCCCACGCCCGCGCCGTCGGCACGAGCGTGAACCGGGCGGTGAAGGAGCTGCTTTCGCCGCTGCTCGGGCTCGCGAAGACCGGGGCGTCCGAAAGCGACAATCCCTACCTGAGGTTCTGCGGCATCCTCCGGAAGGGCGAGGCGGACCGTCTGCGGGACTCCGTCGCGCGGCAGCGCACGATCGACGCGGAGATGTGGAAATGACCGACACGCTGCTGCTGGATTCCAACGCCCTCATCGCGCTGTTCGACGGAGACCGGGGCGTGGCGCGGATCATGGCGTCGGCTCCGCGGATCGCGGTTCCGGCCGTCGTCTGCGGCGAGATCGACGCAGGCACGCAGGGCGACACGGCCCGCGCGCGGGAGGAGCGGGAAGCCTTTTCGGAACTGCTCGCGATGCCGAACGTGTCGGTGCTGCCCGTGACGCGGACGACCGGCTCTTTCTACGCCCGGGTCTTCGCCTATTCCCATTCGGTCGACCGCCCCATCCCGACGAACGACGTCTGGATCGCCGCCGCGGTCCTGGAAACGGCCGGGATCCTCTGCACGGACGACCGGCATCTGCTGTCCCTTCCGCTCGTGCGCACGATCCGGTACCGGTAGCCGCAAACCAGTGGTCCCACATTCCGAAAAGTTCTTCCCACGACAAAATGAAAAAGCAAGACGTTCTGCGGCCGCTGCCGGCCGGCGCAATGAAATTCGGCGGCTTCCTGGGCGACCGGCTGTCGCTGTGCGTGAAGCGGCGCCTCGAAAAGATCCGCTGGAAGCACCTCACGGAGCCGTTCTTCGGCCGGAGCGAGGACGACGGGCGCTGGCGCTGCGAGTTCTGGGGAAAGATCATTCGCAGCGCCATCTACGCCTGGCGCGCCACCGGCAGCGCGACGCTGCGCAAGGCGCTCGACGAAACGGTTCGCGACATCGTCCGAGCGGCGGACAAGTCGGGATGCATCTCCAGCTACCCCGCCGCCAAGCAGATGCAGGACTGGGACATCTGGGGCCGCAAGTACGTCGCCGTCGGCCTGGCGGACTACTGCCTGGAGGTCCGGAACGACCCGAAGGCGGTGGAGGCGCTGCGGCGGCACGTCCTGGCCCTCGCCGCGCAGGTGAAGGCGAGCGGAAGGCCCCTGGCCGACTTCGGCTGGCACGAGGGGCTGGCCGCGAGCTCCATCCTGGGGGCCGTGGTGCAGACCGCGCGCCTGAGCGGCGACCCCGACGCGCTCGCCTTCGCGAAGGCGATCTACGAAAGCGGCTGCTCCAAGCGCTGCAACGTCTACGACGCCGCCCTCGCCGGCGTGCCACCCCGGCACATCGGCAACGGCAAGGCCTACGAGATGACCGCCTGCTTCGACGGCGCGCTCGAGCTCTACCGGGAGACCGGCGAAGAGCGCTGCCTCGAGGCCGCGCGGCTCTACTGGAAGTCGGTGCGCGACACCGAGATCTTCGTCAACGGCATGGGCGGCGGCAAGGACACCTGGGGGGAGTACTGGTGCGACGGCCGCTACGCGCAGCTCCGGGACGACGGCCGCGGGCTGGGCGAGACCTGCGTCGCGGCGACCTGGGTCAAGTTCTCGATGCAGCTGCTCTCGGTGACCGGCGAGCCCGAGATCGCCGACGAGCTGGAGCGCACGCTCTACAACGGCATCGCCGGCGCGATGGCGCCCGACGGCGCCTGGTGGGCGCATCTCAATCCGGTCGGACCGCTGGCCGGAAAGGGCTGGCGCCAGCGGGCCTACGACCAGATCCCCGGATACGGCGAGGACTGCTGCGTGGCGCAGGGGCCGATGGGACTGGCGCTGGCGCCCTACGTCGCCGTAATGGCCCACGACGCCGGCGCGACGGTTCTGCTCTACGAGCCGAACCGGTGCCGGGTCCCCCTGGGCGACGGTGCGGCGTGCGAACTCTCCATCGCCGGCGACTACGCCCGCGAGGGGAAGGTCCGGGTGGAGATCCGGTCCGCCCCCGCCGACAAGTTCGAGCTGCGCCTGCGCATCCCCGCCTGGAGCGGCGCACGGACGGTGGCCCGGCTCAACGGCAAGGCCGTGAAGGGAGTCCGGGCCGGCTACCTGCGCCTCGACCGCGCCTGGAAGAAGGGCGACCGAGTGGAGCTGGAGTTCGATATGAACGTGCGCGTCATCGAGGCCTACGACGCCTCCCGGCGCTTCGCCCTCCAACGCGGACCGCTCGTGCTGGCGCAGGACTCCCGCCTCGGGGCGGTGGACGCGCCGTTCCGGCCCGTCGGCGGCAGGCCCGTCAAGCCCCCCAAGGGAATCTTCTTCGCCTACCGCTTCGACGACGGGACCGCCGTCTGCGACTTCGCCTCCGCCGGCAACCTCTACGAGATGCGCAACCGCCTCTGCCTCTGGATGCCGATGCCCGCCGCGAAGCCCGCTCGGTAGCCCCCCCCTTCACGAACTTCCCGCCACGGCGTAGCACCCCTCGCCCCATTCGCGAGGGCGCGACTGCGCCGCCGCCCGCCGCGGAGCGGCCTTTTCGGCATCGATTCCACCGTGCGTGATTTTGATTGGAATCGCCGCTCGTAGAGCGGATGATTGCACAAGTTATATACACGGTGCGATTGACGCGGCCGTAAAAAATCGGCGCGGCGTGTCTATGACAGGGTGAAGCAGCCGCCCCGCCGCGCGGACGTGCACTATATCCCTTCAACCCCTTCAACCCTTCCAACCGCTTCAACCCCCAAGTCCCCCACGCCATGAACGAACCTCCCCGACTCCTCCCCGAACGCCCCTCCTTCCTCGCCGCGATCTCCGGCATGATGCGGAAATCGCTGGGCTTCAAATTGCTCCTCGTGGGCGGCATCCTGCTCGTGCTGCAGATCCCGCTCGCGATGACCTACGGCGTCCGCGCCGCGCGCGAGCGGACGCTCTGGTCGGTCGAGCGCGAGGTCGCGGGCAAGTGGGGCGGCGAGCAGACGATCGGCCCGCCCGCGCTCACGCTCGTCGCGGAGGAGCGCTGGACCGAGACGCGCACCGTGCAGGGGCGCGCCGAGGAGACGCCCCGCCGCGAGACGGCCTGGCAGGTCGTCCTCCCGGACGAGCTCGCGGCCGAGGGCACGGTCGAGCCGGAGGTCCGCTCGCGCGGCATCTACCAGGTCGTCCTGCACCGCGCCTCGGTGCGGATGAAGGGCGTCTTCGCCGTGCCGCCGCGCGCGTGGCGCCACGAGACCGGCGAGGAGCGCGCATTCGTCTCGGTCGGCGTCCCCGACGCGAAGGGCCTCAAGCGCGTCCGCCTCGTCGTGGGCGGCGAGGAGGTGCCCGTCGAGCCCGGCACGGCGCACGTCTGGGGCGCCGGCTTCCGCGCGGCGCTCGACCCGGCGAAGTTCGCGCCCGGCGCCTCCGTGCCGTTCGAGCTCGAGATGGTCGTGAACGGCAGCGGCGACCTGCTCTTCGCGCCGGCCGGGCGCAACTTCTCGCTCAAGCTCGACGGCCCGTGGCCCTCGCCCAGCTTCACCGGCGAAACGCTCCCCGACGCGCGGGAGGTCGGGCAGGAGGGCTTCTCGGCCGAATGGAACGTGATGGAGCTCAACCGCCCCTACCCGCAGACGTGGCGGTGCGACGAGTTCCGCGCCGCCGGCGCCGCGTCCGGCCTCTCCCTCGTCCTCCCGGCCAACTCCTACCAGCAGGTCGACCGGGCGATGAAGTACGCGTCGCTCTTCGTCCTCGTCGTGCTCTTCGCGGTGCTCGCCGCCGAGCGCCTCACGAAGACGGCCGCTCACCCGGTGCAGTATTTCGTCGCAGCGCTCGCGCTCGTGCTCTTCGGGATGCTGCTGCTCTCGCTCTCGGAGCACATGGCCTTCGCGGCCGCCTACGCCGTCTCGGCGCTCGTCGTCGCGGGGATGACCGGCGCCTACGCGGGCGCGGTCTTCCGGCGTCGCGCCGCCGCGCTCGCGCTCGGCGGCCTCGCGCTCGCGAGCTACGCCGTGATGTTCGCCGTCCTGCGCCTCGAGTCGATGGCACTCCTGCTCGGCACCCTCGTCCTCGTCGGCATCCTCGCCTTCCTGATGGCCCTCACAGCGAAGATGAACCGCTAGCGGCGCGAGGGACGCGCGCGGCGGAACCGCCGCCGCGCGCATCGGGCCTTTCTCTTTCGACCGGTCGACTGGTCGACCCGTCGACTTGGGCCAAGTCGGCAAGTCGGCAAGTCGCCAAGTCGTCCTCCGCGCCGTGGCGGGGTCCCCCACCCCGCCACGCGCCCGCAAGAATATCGCGTCGCCCGCGATTACCGCACTATCTCCTCGTCAATTTCCCCGGCTCATGGTAGAATTCCGCACCATCGCGCCGCCCGCCGCGGAACGTCCTTCCCGAACCCACCACGCCGTGAATGCCCCGTCCCCGCCTCCGCCAAACCGGTCCGAACCATTCCCGTTCGGGGTGGCGTTCCGTGCAGTGTGCATCGTCTTCTTCGTGATTGCCTTGACCCTCTGCATTGCGGGTCTCGACTCCGACAAGATCATGTCTCTCGGCGGTCTCTCCATCGCGCTGTTCTTCGTCTCCCTCTGGTTCAGCGAACTCCGGCGGGGCGAAATTCTCACGCAGCAGCACGAAGGCGTTTCCCGGTGGGAAGACCCCGCGAATTTCCGGCGCGTGATGATCGGGCAGGCGCTCTTTCTTTCGATTTTCCTTGCCCTTATGGCCATCGGAACCTTCAAGGCCTTCTTCGACGCGAAGCCCGAACCCCACGCGGAGTCCGCAGAGGGCGCGGAGCGAGATTCAACCTCTTCAAGCCCTTCAACCCGATGAACCCCGACTCCATCGAGCGGCGAAGCCGCGACACCCGGCCGCAGCCGGTGCGGCGGAACGCCGAGCCGTGCAAGGCCCAACGACCATGAAACTCTACCGCCACTGGGTCGCCGAGACCCGCGAAATCGCCGGAACGACGTTCCACCTGCGCGACGGCTCCAACGTCTCCCCCGAGGACGCCGCCGCCAAGCTCGAGCGCCGCGCCGCCATCCTGCGCGCCTCAGAAGGCCGCAATCTCTCCGAGAAGGAATCCGCCGCCGTCCGCGAGGCGCTGCTCGACCTCGGCGGCCGCACGCCCGAGGGCGAATACGAGGCCGCCATCTGCGAGGAGATCCTCGACGAGCCCGACGCCCGCAACGCCGTTACGCGCAACCGCTACGGCGCCGAAGTCCTCAACAGCGAGAACACCTGCTTCCTCGACGTGGACGAGGTCCACCGCCGCGAATCCGCGATCGAATGGATCCGCCGATGGACACCGGCTGTGCTTGTGTTCGCGGTGGTGACGGCGCTCTTCGCACTGGGCGCCCACCGCGCGGTTTCCAAGGATCCGATGTCCGCCTTCGCCCTGTATCCTTCCGCTGTGATCTGCGGCATCGTCTGCGCCATCCCTGCGATCGTGATAGCGCATTTCCGCCGACCAACCGCCACGGACGACGCCGAAGCGACGCTGCTCGCGAAGATCCGCGCCCTCGCGGAGAAGCCCGCGTGGCGGGGTCTCGCGACGCGCGTGTACAAAACCGCCGCCGGCTTCCGCATCCTCGCGCAGGCGGACGGCCTCGCGCCAAGCAATGCGCGCTTCCGGGCGCTCGCGCGGGCGCTGGACGCCGACCGCCTCTACGTGAACCTCTGCGGGAAGCAGGGCTGCTGGCGCGCGCGGCTCACGCCCAAGCCCCGGCGCGCCGGCGTGAAGCGACCGCCGCGCGAGACGCGCTTCCCGCGCGCGCCGGAGGCGGAGGCGCCGTTCGCGGCGTGGCTCGCCGGCTACGACGCGGCATCCGCGGGCTTCGCCGTGTGCCGTCCCGTCGCCACCGTCGGCCGCTTCGTCGAGACCCCCGCCGTCCGCCTCCACGACGACCGCACCCGCTGCGCCTCCTCCCTCCCGCTCGCCTGATTCGCCATCTTCCCGCCTCCGCCACGCAACTTTACCCTTTGCACTTTACCCTTTCAACCCTTCAACCTCTTCAACCTTCAATGGATCCAATCCTCCTCCGTCTCTTCGTCCCCGTCCTCGCCGGCGTCCTGCTCGGCCTGGTCTTCGCGTTCCGCGGCTTTCTCCGCGCGCTCCCCGCCGCGCCGGACTGCCCGGGCGTCGTGCGGCTCCTTACCGAGCTCGTCGGCGCCTCTCCCGTCACCAAGCTCTTCTACGCCGCGATCCTCGCGTTCGTCGCGGCGACGCCGGGCGTCGAAGGCGTCCCGCGCTTCGCGAAGGCGGACGTCTTCTTCGTCGCCGGCAACGTGATGGGGCTGATGGCCCTCGCGCAGGAATTCGTCGCCGCCGCGCGCATGCCGAAGATGCTCGCCTTCCGCGGCCCGTCGGGCAAGCCCCTGGCGATTCCCGTCACGCTGATGATCCAGGGTTTCTTCGAGACGCCCGCCATCTTCGCAATGGTCTTCGGCATGATCGCCTTGCAGATGACGAACTGACCGAGCGTAAAAAATCCGCCGCGGATGACTATTACAGGGTGAACCCCACATCTCCGACCCCATGAACCAAACCACGGAACACACGGAAAGCACGGCACCGGCCGCGTGGCGCAGTTGCTGGTACTCCGCCGCGAAGCGGTTCGGCCGCGCGGCGCTCGCGGCCGCCGTCTTCGCGCTCGCGCTCGCCGCCTCGGGGTTCGTCCTCTTGCTGATCCTGCTGCACGACGTCGGGCGCGTCGCCGACGCGTGGGGCCTCTTCTTCCTCGCGCTCGACCTCGCGCTGCTGCTCCGGCTCGTCGCCTGGACCGTCCGTTCCCGCCGCCTTGCCCGCGCCGCCGTCTTCGCGGCGCTGCTTTCGCCCGCTATGTTTCCGGTCTGGGCCGCGTGGAACTGGGCGACGTTCCTGCGCTACCCGGACATTCCATCGGAATGGGTTCTGTTCGCGCACGGGCCCTACTGGAAGGTCGACGCCTCCGGCGACGCCGTCCTCGTCTCCCCGCGACCCGAGCTCCTCTGCCCCTGCGACGGCCTGACGTTCCGTCCGCCCCGCTGCGCGCCGCTCGCCGCGCCGGTGCCGCCGGAAGAGCGTTTCGAGGGAGAACCGCCGCGCATCGCGGCGACGGCGTGGGCGGTTCCGGTCGCGACGAAAGCGCTCGCCGCGCTGTCGGGCCGCGCGCCCGATGGCCCGGTCGGCGAACCGGGGCGGGGCGCCGTCGACGCCGTCCTCGACTGGTCGCCTTCGGGCGAAGAGCCCGCACCGGCGGAAACGAACGGCGCCGTGCCGTGGCGCGTCCCCGTCGCCTGGGATCCGCTCGTCTTCCACGTCCCCGCCGCATCGCCCGTCCGGGACCTGACGCGTGAACGGCTCTCGGACGTCTACCACGGACGCGTCCGCACGTGGCGGGAGCTCGGATTCGACGATCCCCGCGCCATCGTTCCCTACGAACGCGAACGGAACGAGGCCGCGCAGACGTTCGCCCGGGCTTGGATCGCCCCGGAACCGACCAAGTTCGTGACGATCGGCCGACCGCCCTCCAAGGACTGGACCGACGAAGACGCCATGGACGGCCACCTCGCCGAATTCCGCGCCAGGCCCGGCGCCATCGGATACTCCATGCACGTCATGGCCGCGCCGCTCGTCCGCGAGGGAACGATCCGCCTCCTGTCCGTGGACGGCGCCGCGCCGACGGCCGAGAACATCGCCGCCGGACTCTATCCGCCGGGCCGGACGCTCGAGCTCGTCGCCGCCGATCCGCCCAGCGAAAACGTGCGCAGGCTCGCCGCCTTCCTCCGTTCGCCCGCCGGCCGTGGCCTGCTCGCCTCCGCCGGCTTCCTCCCCGTCCCGCTCTCCACGGACCCCGCCACGCCATGAGACAGCCGTTTTCCCGACCGACGAATCCAACCACGGAACACACGGAAAGCACGGCACCGGCCGCGTGGCGCAGTTGCCCCGTT
>CAMVRE010000048.1 GCA_947169825.1 uncultured Verrucomicrobiota bacterium
CGCCGCTCCAACGCGCGCCTCCGCGCCACGGCGCTCCTGCTCGCCGCGGGCTGCGCCGCCGCGCTCGCCCTCGCCGCCGCCGCGTGGCAGACGCTTCGCTCGCACGCCGTCTCCTACCCGGTCCAGGACGCCCCCGCGATCGGCCTGCTGGAGCGCGGCGGGCCCGACGGCAACCTGCTCCCCTCCTTCAATCCGAACCCCGCGCACCCCTTCGACTGCCCGCCCTACCGCGTCGTCCTCTCCGACGCCCGCGTGCAGTCCGTCGCGGTCGAGCGGTGGATCCCCGTCCTCTCCTCGTCCAACCCGCGCCGGACCGTCCGCCTCTCCGCGCCGGCGATCGAGTGCGACGGCGGCACGCGCCTTGAGGCGATGTGCCGCGCGCGCTTCTCCGACGACTTCTCCGGCTCCCTTGAGCTGTGCGCGACGCTGGAGCGCGAGGACCGCTCCGAGAAGACGCTCTTCCGACGCTCCTTCGTGAAGGGCCCGGCCGTGGGCGTCGCGGAGAAGGACCTGCCGCTCTCCCTCCAGGCCCGCCGCCCCGGCGACGGCTGGGAGCTGGCGCGCGGCACGACCGACCCGCTCCCGCGCGGCGAGCCGGGCCTCGTCCGCGTCTCCCTCGAGGGCTCCTTCTCCGGCCGCGTCGAGATTGGCGCGCTCTCCGCCCGCCGGAGAAAGTAGCCCCCCGATGGACGTCCCCTTCAACCCGAACGAAGTTCCGCCGGTGGGCGTCACGAACCCCGCGTTCAACGGCTACCGCGCGGACCTGCCGCTCTGCGACGCGCACGTGCACCTCTCCGGCGCGCACGACGCGGCCTGGGACGCGCAGATGGTCCGCGGGCTCATGGAGCACTTCGGCATGGAGCGCGTCGCGCTGCTCGGCCTCCCCGCCAGCAGCCACCGCGAGGCGATCGACGCGGACAACAACGCCCGCTGCCTCGCCGCGAAGCGCGCCCTGAACGCCGAGCGCCCCGACCGCCCCGTCTACGCCTGCGCCGGGCTCGACCTGCGATTCGGCGGCCTCGACGACCCCGCCGACCTCCTCGCGCAGGCCCGCGCCCGCGTCGCCGAGGGCTATGACGGCTTCAAGCTTCTCCTCGGAAAGCCCGGCATCCGCAAACGCTTCGCGCTCCCGATCGACGGACCGGCCCTCGCCCCCTTCCTCTCCTTCCTCGAGGAGACCGGACTCCCGCTCACGCTCCACGCCGGCGACCCGCCGGACTTCTGGGACCCCGCCCGCGCCGCCGCGGGCGAAACGTGGGCCTACGACGCTTCGTTCCCGTCGCTCGCGCAGATCCGCGACGAGGTCGAGGGCGCGCTGCGCGCGCATCCGCGCCTGCGCCTCACGCTCGCGCACCTCTTCTTCCTCGGCGACCGCCCGGACGAGGCCGCGCGCCTGCTCGAGTCCTACCCGCGCCTCTGCTTCGACCTCACGCCCGGCGGCGAGATGTTCGCGGGCATGTCGCGCGACCCGGAGACGTGGCGGGGTCTCTTCCTCCGCCACCGCGACCGCTTCCTCTTCGGGAGCGACAGCGACGACTGGCACTCGTCGGAGGACCTCTCGACCTACACGTGGAATTTCGGGTTCATCGTGAACCTCCCGCGCGCCTTCCTCGAGCGCTCCGAGCCCTTCCGCTTCCACGACTGCGACCTCGGCGTCCTGCGCCCGCTCCATCTCCCCGACGACGTCCTCCGCGCCGTCTACCGCGACAACTTCGTCCGCCGCTTCGGCGACCGCCCCCGGCCCCTTCCCTGACCACTCGCGATCCGGCCGGCACCGTTCATTCGGCATTCAGCATTCAGCATTGACCATGCGCGCCTACCTCTTCGACCTCGACGGCACCATCACCGACACGGACGTCATCTGGATCGACGCCCTCGCCGACACGCTCGCCGCGCTCGGGCACCCCGTGCCGACCGCCTGGACGATGGAGATCGTCTACGGCAAGGCGTGGAGCTCGTCCTACGCGCGCATCGTCGAGCGCTTCCCCGACCTCGCCTCGATCCCCTCCGACGAGCTCGCGCACCGATCCGACGCGTTCTTCAAGGCGCGCGTCGCCGCGACCGACGTCCGCATCCCCGGCACGATCGCGCTCATCCGGCGCCTCGCCGCGGCGGGCGCGCCGTGCGCGGTGGCGTCCGGCTCGACGCCCTCGCAGATCGAGGACGCCCTCGCGATCGCGGGCGTGCGCGACTGCTTCCGCGCCATCGTGGGCAGCGGCGAATACGAGCGCGGCAAGCCCGCCCCGGACTGCTTCCTCCTCGCCGCGCGGAAGCTCGGCGCCGACCCGGCGGAGTGCACCGTCTTCGAGGACAGCGAGGCGGGCGTCGCCGCCGGCAGGGCCGCCGGCATGCGCGTCGTCGCCCTCCGCCTCCCCGACCACCCGCCGCAGGACCTCTCCGCTGCGGACCTGGTCCTCGACGATCTCTCGAAATACGAATTCGATCCCGCGTAGATTCCCTGTCGCGCGTCGCCGGGCGGCGTCGCGCCGGAATCAAGGGATACGATGGTTCACGGCACCGCGTGGACGCGCAGGATGCGCGCGCCGGCGGCGACGGCCTCGGCGCAGAAGAGCGCCGTGGCGCGGTCGCGGTCTCCGCGCGCCTCCGGATACTGCGCGGCGAGGAAGTGCTTGCGCGAGGGGCCGACGAGGACGGGGCACGGCGCGCACCCCGCCACGATGCCGGCGAGGCCGCGCAGCACCTCGGCGTTGTCCGCGCCCCTGAGCCCGAAGCCGAAGCCCGGGTCGAGGCACAGCGCCTCCTCTGCGATGCCCGCGGCGAGCGCGCGGGCGCGGGCCGCGCGAAGGCCGCGCAGCACCCAGTCGGCGAGACCGCCCGGCGCCGCGTCGCGCGGGGCGCCGTTGTGCTCGGGCCAGCCGTTCATCAGGACGAGCCCCGCGCCGCGCTCGCGCACGAGCGACGCCATGTCCGGGTCCTCGAGCGAGGAGACGTCGTTCACGATGTCCGCGCCCGCGTCGAGCGCGGCGCGCGCGACGGACGCCTTGCGCGTGTCGGCCGAGATCGGGACGCCCGGCAGCGCGGCGCGCAGCGCGGCGACGACCGGGACGAGCCGACGCTCCTCCTCGTCCGCCGGGACGGGCGCGTAGCCGGGGCGCGTCGACTCGGCGCCGACGTCCAGCAGGTCCGCGCCGGCGGCGACCAGCCCGCGCGCCCACGCGACCGCCGCCTCGGGCGTCGCGTGCGCGCCGCCGTCGGAGAACGAGTCCGGCGTGGCGTTCACGATGCCCATGGCGGCGGGGCGGCCGGCGGCCGCGGCGGCGGGGCAGAAGCGCTCGAGGAAGGGCTTCATGCGCGGCGGAGGAGGCCGGAGGTCCATTCGCCGATCGCGAGCGAGGCCTCCTCGCGGAAGCCGAACGCCTCGTAGGCGGCGCGCACGCGCGGATACTGCTCGCCGAGGATCCCGGAGAGGACGAGCGCCGCGCCGGGGCCGGGCGCGACGGCGCGCGCGATGCGCGGCGCGGCGGCGAGGAGGATCGGCGCGAGGATGTTGGCGACGACGACCTCCGCGCCGGGGATCGGGTCGGCGGTGACGTCGCAGAGGGCGAAGGAGACGTCCGGCACGCCGTTGAGGGCGGCGTTCTCGGCGGAGACGCGGACCGCGGCCGCGTCGTAGTCGACGCCGCGCACGGGCGCGTAGCCGAGCTTGCGCGCGGCGATGGAGAGGATGCCCGAGCCGCAGCCCAGGTCCGCGAGCGAGCGAGGCGGCGCGCCGGCCGGGGCCTCGTCCGCGAGGCGCTCGAGGAAGCGGAGGCAGGCCTGCGTCGTGCCGTGCAGGCCCGTGCCGAAGCTCATGCCCGGCTCGATCGTCACCACGACGCCGTCCGGGCGGTCGGGCGCGAAGTCCTCCCACGGCGGGCGGACCGTGACGCGCGGGGAGACGCGGATGACGTGGAAGAACCTCTTCCAGCTCTCGGCCCAGTCCTCGCGCGGGAGCTCGTCGACGCGGATTCCGCGCTCGCCGAGCCCCTGCGCGGCGGCGGCCTCGCGCATCGCGTCGGCGGTGCGGGCGAGGGCGTCGCGGTCGACGGCGTAGCAGTCGACGAACGCGCGGCCGGTCTCGAGGTCCTCGAACGAGCCGACGGGCGGCTCGAGGCCCCAGAGGGAATCGAGGAGCGGATCGAGCGCCTCGGGCGGCACCTCCATCCGCGCCCGCAGGACGGGCGCCTCGGCGTAGAGGTCGGAGTCGATGGACGGCATGGCGGGCGGAGCGGGCGGCTAGCCGAGCGCGAGGATGCGCAGGTAGGAGCGGCAGAGCAGGGCGTAGGCGCCGCCGAGGGCCGCGCCGACCAGGACGAAGGCGAGGAGCCAGGCCCAGGTCCGGCGGCGGCCGGGGAGGAGGGAGGCCGGGCCTTCGGCGGCGGCCGCCGGGTCGGGCGCCGCGCGCAGGAGCGAGGGGCCCGTGAGGCCCATCGCGAGGGCGTAGAGCAGGACGACCTCCGAGTCGGCGAGGTTGTACTCGACGAGCCCGTAGAGGACGAGGGCCGCGAACATCGCGAGCGGCGCCGCGAAGCAGGCCGTCTCGGGAAGCGAGGAGCCCGGCGCCGGGCGGCGCGCGAGGCGCGCGAGGCGCGCCGTGGCGCGGAGGCCGAGCATCGTCCAGAAGAGCCATGCGAGGAGCCCCGCGTAGCCGAAGTCGACGAACGACTGCATCGGCACGGAGTGCATGTGGTTCTGGTTGAGCTCGATGCGGCGGTTCACCTGGCGGATGCGGCGGTCGCGGGCCTGGTCGAGCGCCGGCATGCCGTAGTGGATCTTCTTCCAGGTGAGCGCGCGGAAGCCGATGCCCCAGGGGTGCTCGCGGTGGAGCTCCGGGACGATGACCGTCCACATCGCGGTGCGCCCGCCGGGCGTTTGGCGCAGGTCCAGCTCCGCCGGCAGCTTGGCGAAGCGCTCGCGCACGGGCGGGACGGCGGCCGCGACGCCGCCGAAGGCGGCGGCGAGGAGCGCCGCGACGAGGATCGCGCGCCAGAGGGAGAGGCGCGAGAGCAGGATCGCGAACGAGACGGCGGCGCACGCCATCAGCGGGCCGCGCTTGTAGGTGAGGACGAGCCCCACCGCGCAGAGCAGGAGCAGCAGCGCGGCGCCGAGTCGGCGGCCGCGGCCGGGGGCGCGGAACGCCTCCAGCATCAGGCAGAGCGCCGCCGGGACGGCGACCATGAGGCGCTGCGCGGTCTGCATCGTCCCGACCTTGATGAGCGCGCCCTGGAAGGTCTGGGGCTGGCCGCAGGCGAGGACCCAGCGGCGGAGGTCGTCGAGCTTCCCGACCGCCTTCGCCGCGCGGTGCAGCCATTCGGCGGCCGGCGCGGCGGTGCCGGCGGCGAGGTCGACGTCCGAGGGGAGCGAGAGCTGGATCCAGGCGAGGACCGGGTTGAGCAGGATGACGCCCGCCGCCGCGACCGCGCCGCCCCAGACGAGCGCGCGGAGCGTCGAGACGAGCCGCGGGCGGGAGTCGACCTGCGCCACGGCGAGCGGGATCGCCGCGTACCAGACGAGCTTCCCGAGCTTGCGGAAGCCGCGCGCCGGCTCGAGGAAGTCCGGCTCCGGGTCGAGCGCCCACATCGCCGCCGTCACGGCCGTGGCGAGCGCGAGGTAGACGAGCCAGCCCAGCGTGGGCGACGTGATCCGGATCGAGCGGCGGCGCCCCGGCGAGGCGAGCGTGAAGACGAGCGAGAGGACCATCGCGATGCGCGCGAGCGGCAGCGACACCGCGGCGAGGAACGCGAAGGCGAGGAAGAACGACCACGACGGGTCGGCCTTGATCTTCGAATAGGTGCGTCGGAAGAAGTCTTTCACCAGAACTCCCAGTGTCCGGTCGAGAGGACGTAGGCCCCGAGCGCCAGATTGGTCGTCGCGTGCGCGAGGCAGGCGGCCCAGACGTCCCGGGTGCGGATGAAGAGGAGGCCGTAGGCCAGGCCGGCGAGGAGGCCCGGGACGGCGAGCGAGCCGTGCTCCGCGGCGAAGACCGCGGCCACGGCGAGGAAGGACGGCGCGTGGAACGTCCCGACGGGGATGTCGAGGAAGTCCGGCGTCCGGACCGCGCGCAGCAGGTAGGCGCGCCAGAAGAACTCCTCGGCGAAGGCGATCGCGACGCCGGTGCCGAGCAGGTGGACGAGGAAGAGCGGCCAGCCGGTCGCGGCGGGGGCGTAGCGCGCCTCCGCGTCGGCCGCGGCCTTCGCCAGGTCGCGGCCGCCGTCCCACGGCAGGAGCCCCTGCCAGAACTCCGCGCCCGGGAGCGCCCAGACCGCGAAGACCGCCGCGCCGACCGCGAGGGCCGGGAGGATATGCGCCGGGCGGAACGCGCCCGGATGGTGGCGCCAGGGGCGCAGGAGCAGGAGCGCACCGAGGCAGAGAACGGTCTGGACCGCGTAGAGGCCGGCGTCCGAGAGGAGGTCCACCGAGGCGGCCTCCTCGGTCGCCGAGGAGGGGGTGAGGTGGAAGAGCTGCCCCGCGAGCATCGCGCCGATCCAGAGCAGGAACGGCGCGGCGTGGCGGATCGCGGCCCGGGTCATCGCCCGGGCCTTGGGGGAGCCCCGGCGGGCCGGCTCCCCCGGCGCGTCCCCCGCGGCCGGACCGCCGGCGGGCGGTTCGGGAGGCGTGGGGGAGGATACTTCGGGCGTGCTCATGGGAGGGGTGCCGTCGGAAAGCCCCGAATGCTACCAGAAACACGGCCGAATGGCAACTTCGCGCGCGCCTGCGCATCTGCGCGCGTCCGCGCGAACCGCAAACTCCCGGAATAAGCTCCCGGAAAACTCCCGGACATAAGCGGGACGATTGCAATCACACCGTGTATAAATTTGCTGTATTTCTCCGCTCCCTGAGCGGATGAACCGATGAAAATCACGCACGGTGGAATCGAAACGTGGCGACGAAGTCGGGAGTGGGGGCCAAGCCCCGATCCGGACCGGACGGCGAAGCCGAGGGCGGGGTGGGGAAGGGTGTAGATCAGAGTTCCGAAAGCTCCAGCCAGCGTTCGAGCTTCGCCTCCAGCTCCTCGCGGGCCGCGGGGAGGCGGGCGGCGTCCGCGGCGGCTCTCTTCGCGTCGCGGGCGTAGGCGGTGCCGTCGGCCAGGGCAGCCTCGATGCCGGCGATCTCGGTCTCCAGCGCCTCGATCGCCGCCGGAAGCGCCTCGAGTTCGCGCTTCTCGTTGAAGCCGAGGCGGCGCGGGCGGCGGGGCGCCTCGGCGTCCGACGGGTTCCGAGCGGGCTTCGGCTCGGGTTCAACCCTTTCAACCTTAGCCCCGCGGTCCGCCAGGACCGCGGGGCGCTCGCGCGCCCAGTCGGCGTAGCCGCCGGGGCAGAGGTGGACGCGGCCGCCGCCGAGCAGGATGAGGCTCGACGTGACGACGTGGTCGAGGAACTCGCGGTCGTGGCTCACGAGCAGGATCGTCCCCGGGTAGGCGAGAAGCTGCTCCTCCAGCAGCTCCAGCGTCTCGACGTCGAGGTCGTTCGTCGGCTCGTCGAGGACGAGCAGGTTGCCCGGCCGCAGGAAGAGCTTCGCGAGCAGGAGGCGCGCCTTCTCGCCGCCGGAGAGCGCCTTCACGGGCGTCCGAGCGCGGTCGGGGGCGAAGAGGAAGTCCTGGAGGTAGCCGAGGACGTGGCGCGAGGTTCCGTTCACCGTGACTTGGTCGTGGCCCTCGGAGACGTTCTCCGCGACGCTCTTCTCCGGGTCGAGCGCTCCGCGGAGCTGGTCGAGGAAGACGGGCTCCACGCGCGCGCCGAGCGCGATGCGGCCGGACTGCGGCGCGAGCCGGCCGAGGAGGAGGCGCAGGAGCGTCGTCTTGCCCGAGCCGTTCGGGCCGAGGACGCCGACGCGCTCGCCGCGCAGGACGAGCGCGTCGAGGTTCTCGACGATCGGCGCGGCGGCGCCGGGCCACGCGAACGTGGCGCCCTCGGCCTTGACGACGATCTCGCCCGAGAGCGCGCCGGCGCCGACCGAGAGCTTCGCCGCGCCGGCGCGGGCGCGGCGCTCGGCGATCTCCGCGCGGAGCTTCAGGAGCGCCTCCACGCGGCCCATGTTGCGCGAGCGGCGCGCGGTGACGCCGTGGACGATCCAGTGCTCCTCCTGCCGGAGCTTCACGGCCTTCTTCTCCCAGGCGCGCTCCTCCTGCGCGAGGAGCTCGTCCTTGCGGCGCAGGAACGTCGGCCAGTCGCAGTTCCAGCCGGAGAGGCGGCCGCGGTCGAGGTCGAAGACGCGCCGCGAGACGCGGCGCAGGAACGCGCGGTCGTGCGTGACGAAGACGCAGGCGAGCCGGGCGCGGGAGAGGAACGTCTCAAGCCACTCGATCGACTCGACGTCGAGGTGGTTCGTGGGCTCGTCGAGGAGCAGCAGGTCCGGCTCAGGCGCGAGCGCGGCGGCGAGCTTCGCGCGGCGGCGCTGGCCGCCGGAGAGCGTCGAGAAGGGGGCGTCGGCCGGGACGCCGAGCTGCGTGAGGAAGCGCCGCGCGGCGGCGGTCCCGCCGGCGACCTCCGCGGCGGTGCCGGGCTCGTCCGCGGGGACGTCCTGCGAGAGATACGCCGCGCGGAGGCCCTCGGAGCGGACGACCTCGCCGGCGTCGGGCTCCAGGATCCCGGCCATGACCTTGAGCAGCGTGCTCTTCCCTTCGCCGTTGCGGCCCGTGACGCACGCGCGGTCGCCCGCCTCGACGTTGAGGCGGACGTCCTGGAGCACGGGCGGCCCGCCGAAGGCGACCGACACGTCGCGGAGGGTCAGCAGCGACATGGCCGCGGAGTCTAGCGGAAACGACGTGCCGTCGCAAGCCCCCCTGCGGCATGGGATCGGCGCGGGGTCAATGCGGAATGCCGGAGTCCGAACGCCGCCGCGCGGGAAGGAACGCGGCGAGGAGGGCGAGGGCGGCGCAGGGAAAGCCGAAGAGCCAGTCGCCGAAGCGGGCGTAGGGCGTCGGCGCGCGGCCGCGCGGGAGGAGCGGCACCGCGTGGACGAGGAAGCCGCCGGTGGCGTCCGGCGTCGCCTCGCCGGAGGGCAGGACGACGCCCGTCGCGCCGTGGTTCGAGACGCGGACGAGCGGGATGCCGTTCTCGATCGCGCGGAAGGCGGCCTCGGCGTGGTGCTGCGCGCTTTCGCACGTTCCCTCGAACCACGCGTCGTTGCTGATCGAGAGCAGCACGTCCGCGCCGCGGGCCGAGGCGCGCGCCGTCGCGGGGACGGTGTCCTCGAAGCAGATGAGCGGCGAGACGAGCGCCGCGTCGTCCGGACCCTCCGCGCCGCGCCGCGCGACCGGGAGCAGCACCGGACCCGCGCCCGCGGCGCACGAGACGCCCGCCGGCGAGAGGCGGCGCAGCGCGGGGATCGTCTCGTCGAGCGGGATGAACTCCCCGAACGGCACGAGGTGGCGCTTGCGGTAGGGCGGCGAGATTCCGTTCGTCGAGAAGACCCAGGCGGAGTTCCAGACGAGAGACGCGGCCCTGAGCGTCTCGCCGGGCGGCAGCTCCGTCGAGCCCGCGAGGATCGGCGCGCCGATCATCCCGGAGAGGTCCACCATGTCCGCCTCGAGGCGCGGCGAGGGGAGGACGTCGGGGAGCGTCGTCTCGGGCCACGCGACGAGGTCCGGGTGCAGCAGCGCGGCGCTGGCGGAGAGCGTGACGAGCCGGTCCTCCGCCTCGCGCGCGGCCGCGTCGTTCTGCGAGAAGATGCAGGGCATCCGCGGGTTCACGGCCGCGACGAGCAGCGACCGGTCCGCGGCGCGCTCGAGGCGCTGGGCGTCGCTCGCGTGGCGCGAGCCCCAGAGGAACGCCGCGAGGAGCGCGACGAGGGCGACGGTGAGGTCGAGGTGGCGCCGCGTCGAGCCGGGCGTGTGGCGGATCGTGTCCCAGGCGCGCAGCGCCACGCCGGCGAGGGCGTCGGCGACCGTCGCGACGACGGCCGAGACGAGCGCCGTGCCGCCCGCGGCCGCGAGCTGCGCGAGCGCCGGGAACGCGCGCTGCGACGCGCCGAGCGAATACCAGGCGAAGCCGCCGCCGACCGTCGCGCGCAGCGTCTCCGCGCCGGCCCAGACGAGCCCCGCCGCGAGCGGCCCGGCGATCTCCCACAAGAGCGAGCGGCGGCGCAGCGCGGCGAGTTCGCCGAAGGCCTCGTCCTCCTCGTCCGAATCCGGCTCCGCCGCGACCATCCGGGCGTGCGCCGCGCGTGCCGACTCGCGCAGACCCCGCCACGGCGCGCGCAGGCGCGAGAGCGCCGCCGCCGCGAGCGCGGGGAAGAGCGCGCACCAGGCCGAGAGGCCGACCTCGCCCAGGAGCACGATCGGCCACGGGCCGCCGTTCCTCACGAGCGGGACGAACCACGTGAGCGCCGACGCGAAGAACGCGAAGCCCCAGACGAACCCGAGCTTCGCGGCCTTGCGCGGCGCGCAGAGGCGCGAGGCGAGGAAGAGCGGGACCGGCGCGAAGAACGCGATCGACGCCTGGCCCTCGAACGGCGCGAACGCCCCGCGCAGCAGCAGCCCGCCGCCGGCCATCGCGAGATACGGCGCCAGCGCGCGCAGCCGCGCCGCGGCGCGTCCCTGTCCTTTCGTTCGTTCCATGGGCCTCATTCTACCGGATTGGGGACCCGGGCGCAACGGAGTCCTCGCGGGCGCGGAACCTAGAGGTTGCGAAGGAGCCCGGGGCCGGGGCCGGAGGAACGAAAGAGAAGGAGGGAGGGGGAGGACAGGTCGTCGATGCGGAAGACCCCCGCATCGGCGGGAACGGCCGGCGGTTCGCCGCCGGGCAGGCATTCCTTGCGTTCGAATCCGCTACCGCGGGCGAGGACGGAGAAGGGGCGGCGCGGGGATTCCGGGAGCTCGTCGCGGTCGGCTCGGACATGAAGCGCCCACGACCCGGACCGGGCGGCCGGAGCGAGGAGCAGGACGTCGAGCGTTGCCCGGACGACGGCGCGGGCGTTGTAATCCTGCGCGCCGCGGACGCGCTCCGAGGCCGGGTAGTCCGGCGGAACGCAGACGAGCAGCTGGCGCGGGAGGCCGGAGGCGGCGAGCTCGACGGGGAAGGCGGGGGCGGATCCTTCGGCGAGGCGAACGACGGCGATGGCGGCGCCGGCGGCCGGAAAGACGGCGAGCGCGGGGGCGCCGCCCGGCTCCGCCGGAACGGCCAGACGCGCATAGGCGGCGGAGGGGAAGTCGTAGGAATCGCGCTGGACGGCCTTTTCGAGTTCGTCCGGACTGGCGCGTCCGGCGGCGAACGCGGCGGCGGCCGGGGCCCATGCTTCGGGTTCGGCGCCGGCCGGCAGGACGAAGACGTCCGCCTCCGAGGCGGCGGCGAGGCGGGCGGCGGCGAGGGGAAGGTCCGGCGGTCTGGTGGTGGCGTCGACGACGAGAGGCATCCCCTTCGGTGGTTCTTCGCGAAGCCGGGTGCCGGTTCCGATCTCGTGGACGAGACCGATGGTGGAGAGGCGCTTGAGGAAGGGCGACGAGCCGCCGTGGCGGACGAGACGCGGCGCGGTGCGGGAGGCCTGGCCGAAGGTGGCGAAGGGCGTGAGCAGGCGCGAAAGATGCAGGACGGATAGCCAGTGGAGGAAGACTCTCTGCTCGTGGGTTCGGGGGGACGAGGGGTCGAGCTCGGGCGGGGGGAAGGCCACGGAGTTGGAGGCGAGGGACTCGCCGGGGTCGAGGCCGAAGAGATCCCGGAGGGCCTGGTCGGTCCCGCGGCGCTCGTAGAGCCAGGCGTTCCAGGCGTCGAGCAGCTCGCGGCCGAAGAAGGGCGGCAGGTCGGGGAGCGCGGCGGCGTCCAGATCCTCCCACCAGAGGGAGGAGAAGCTGAAGAGCGCGTAGACCGGGTCGTCGCAGCGGCGCAGGCCGGTGCTCGGGTTGAAGGCGCGCGCCCAGTCGCGCAGGCGGCGCTGGACCAGGACCTCGAGCCGCGGATCCCAGGGGGCGGCGAGGAGCAGGGACGAGGCGGGGTGGTTCGTGCCGGCGACGGCTTCCCGCCACGCCTCGCGGGTGGCGGGGTCGTCGAGCGCATCGGCGTCGTCGGGGCCGGGCGCGAAGTCGAGGACGGGGTGCAGGACCTCGGCCCAGACGCGGACGCCCTCGTCCTTGCAGGCGGCGACGAACTCGTCCTGCACGGAAAGCCGCGCCTCCGTGGCGGGGTCTCCGGCGCGCGGGACGGCGAGGTCGGGCAGGCGCACCATGTCGAAGCCGGAGAGGGCGAGGTTGCGGGCCAGGACGCGTGCGGCGGAGCGGGCCTCCGCGACGGCGTTCGTTCCGGCCGCGGGGCCGGGCTCCGGCAGGCGGACCCCTGCGGCGCAGACGAACGACACGGGCCCTTCCCCGCTTCGGAGCCCGCCTCCGAACACGGTGACGAAATCCGTCTCGGCCGCGGCGGCGGCGGCCGTCGCCGCCGCAACGGCGAGGCAACCCAGACGGATGATCAGGCGCGGCATGACGTGTTCGTCCTTTCGGCCGGCACACTAGCAAAACAACCCGGCGAAGTCAATCCTGAGCTGCCGCAAAAGCTAGTCGCGGGCGGCGGAGAGGCAGAGGATGCGGACGGCGCCGGCGGCGCGGAGGGCGGCGGCGGCGGCGGCGAAGGTCGCGCCGGTCGTCATGACGTCGTCGACGAGGAGGATGCGCTTGCCGAAGGCATAGGGCGCGCGGGCGCGCGGGACGGCGAAGGCGCCGGCCATGTTGCGGCGGCGGGCGTCGCGGTCCTTCTTCGTCTGCGTGGCGGTGTCGCGCACGCGGGAGAGCAGGCGCGGCTCGCACGGGACGCCGAGGCGGCGCGAAAGGTCGCGCGCGAGCAGCTCCGCCTGGTTGAAGCCGCGGCGGAGGCGCTTGAAGGGGTGCAGCGGGATCGGGACGACGGCGTCCGGCCGCTCCGCCGCGTAGTGCGCGAGGAAGCAGCCGTGCATCCATTCGCCGAGGACGGGCGCGAGCCAGGTCTCGCGCCGGTACTTCAGGCCGTGGACGAGCTTCCGCATCGGCCCGCGGAGCAGCGCCGCCGAGCGCGCGAGGTCGAACGCGGGGCGCTCCTCGCGGCAGTGCCGGCAGACGGACGAGGCCGTGCCGAGCGCGGCGTCGCGGTCGATGAGCGTCTTGCCGCAGATCGCGCAGCAGCCCTCCGCCGGACGCACCTCGACCTGCGCGCGGCATTCGGCGCAGAGCGCCTCGCCGCCCGGCGCCCCGCACGCGGCGCATCCCTGCGGGTAGAGCAGGCGGAGCCAGTCGGTCAGAGGGAACATCCGAGTGACGAGTGACAAGTGACGAGTGACGAGTGACGAGCGACGCCTAGGGACGAGGGGAGGAGAGGACGGACTCGATGGCGTCGCAGGTGCGGGCGAGGGCGCCGCGGGAGCCGGCGACGGCGGCGGCGGCGCGGGCGCCGAGCGCGGCGCGCGCGGAGGTGTCGGAGAGAAGGCGCGAGACCTCGCGGGAGAGCGCGTCGGCGTCCGGAACCTCGAGCACCGCGCCCTCCCGGCGGAAGACCTCCATCGCGGGCTTGAAGTTCTCCGTATGGGGGCCGACGAGCGTCGCCTTGCCGAGCGACGCGGGCTCGATCATGTTCTGGCCGCCCTCGTTCGGCGCGAGCGTCTTGCCGACGAACACCAGGTCCGCCAGCGCGTAGAGCGCGAAGAGCTCGCCGGTCGTGTCGACGAGGAGGACGGTCTCACGGTCCGGTGGTCTGGTGGTCTGGTGGTCCGCGGCCGCCTGCGAGCGGCGGAGGACGCGGAAGCCGGCGGACTCGAGCTCGGCGGCGACCTCGGCGGCGCGCTCGAAGTGGCGCGGGACGAGGACGAGGCGCGCGTCGGGACAGGCGGGGAGGGCATCGCGCCAGGCGCGGGCGAGGGCGAGCTCCTCGCCGGGCCAGGTCGAGCCGCCGAGGAGGACGATGGGAGAATGCTGAATGCTGAATGCTGAATGCTGAACGACCCCCTCAGGCTCGCTTCGCTCGCCGGGGGTCGCGGCGGACGGTACGATGCCGGCGCAGGCGAGGGTCTCGCGGGCGCGGGCGATC